>NZ_CAJNBO010000027.1:0-125959 GCF_905221015.1 Paraburkholderia nemoris
TTTCTGCGGGCTCGAGGCACTTTAGGCAGACGAGCTGACTGTCCATGTGGCGACAACTGATCGGGTCGGCGCCACAGGAGGGAATATACAAGTAGGCAAAAGAAAGCGGCTCAAACCACGCCTGCTAAGTGGGGGCCGCAGCTCGCAGGCGGTAGTGGTGCATCTGGAATCTGGGTTCGTGCCCATGCACATGCTAGTGACAAGGGAGTCATACTTCCCGACTTGCACTGTGTGCTCGTCGGAAGAGTCTGCTAGAAAACCAGTGGGCTCGGATTGGCAATGTTGTGTGTTTTTCTTGAGGGGCGCTTTGGCGCCCCTCTTTCTTGTGATGCGCTGCTGGTCAACGGCTGACTGGTTTTTGTTGTCGCCCTTCCCTCTCTCAGGTTAACCTCGCTCTGTCCATGCGTCCGGCAAGCTGTGCGTCAGTGTCGATACGAAACGCTCTGTTTCCGGTTGGCTCGGGTTCATGAAAATGTCCCTTGATGGGCCGGCCTCGACCACTACGCCGTTGTTTAGAAACACTACGTCTCGTGCGATTGTCGCGGCGAGGCGCAAATCGTGCGTCGCCATTAACATCGTCATGCCTTCTGTCGCGAGCTGCTTCAGTACGTCTACTACCTCCGCGGCTAGTCCGGGGTCGAGTGCCGAGGTGGGTTCGTCGCACAACAATACTTCCGGCGATGGGGCTAGCGCCCGCGCTATCGCTACGCGTTGTTGCTGGCCGCCGGAAAGTGTTGAGGGCCATGCGTCTGCTTTTTGCGCGATGCCGACTTTCTCCAGCAATTCGTCTGCTCGTACGCGCGCTTTTTCCTTGTCCCACTTCTGTACGGTCAGCAAGCCCTCCATGACGTTCTGGCGTACCGTCAAGTGCGGAAACAACTGGAAGTTCTGGAATACCATGCCAGTGCGGCGGCGGATTGTCAGCACCTCCTCACGCGGCGGCTTGTGGTCGCGGCTGAATTCGAGGCGTTGGTCGCCGACTTGAAGTGATCCAGATTCCGGGATTTCCAGCAGGTTCACGCAGCGCAGCAGCGTACTCTTGCCGCTGCCGGATGGGCCAATCAGCGCGGTGACGTTGCCCGAGGCGAGTTGAAGATCCACCGAGTTCAACACCCGGTTCTCGCCGAAGTACTTGTCGATTTTTTCCAGTCGAATCATCAGTTGCCCGCATGGAAAAGTGCATGACGGCCGAACTTGCGCTCGAGCCGGACTTGCGCCGACGACAATACCGAACTGAACACAAGATAAACCAGCGCCGCCTCTGTGTAGAGAATCAGCGGTTCATAGGTCACGGACGCGATTCGCTGCGCTGCCTGAAATACCTCAGGTACCGTCAGTACCGCCGCTAGCGATGTGTCTTTCACCAACGCGATGAATGAGTTCGACAGCGGCGGTAGCGCCACACGCGCCGCCTGCGGCAAGATCGCGCGGCGCAGCGCCTGTTCGCGCGTCATACCCATCGAGTACGCCGCTTCCCACTGGCCCTTCGGGATCGACTCGATCACGCCGCGTATCACTTCCGAGTTATACGCGCCGACATTCAGCGAAAAACCGATGATCGCCGCCGTTAACGGATCGAGCACGATGCCCACGTTCGGTAGTCCGTAGAAAATCACGAACAGTTGCACGAGCAACGGCGAGCCGCGAAACAGCCACACGTAGAAACGTACGCACGCAATCGCCCACTTCGGCCCGAATAGCCGGACCAGTGCGACGATAAACGCGAGCACGATCCCGATCGCGAACGATGCCAGCGTGAGCGGCACGGTAAAGACGAGCCCCGCATACAGCAGGGGCCGCAGCGACTGCGCCATCAGATGCAACCATGCCGGCATGATTCAGACTCGCAGATGACGCTTATTGGGAGACGTCTTTACCGAAGTACTTCTGCGAAATCTTCGCGTAAGTGCCGTCTTTCTTGATGTCGGCGAGCGCCTTGTTGATGGCCGCCTGCAATTCCGGGCTGCCCTTGCGGATCAGCACCGCGGATTTGTCGCTGCTGTCAGCCGACGTGTCGAGCGCGGCGATCTTCACCTTCGCATCCGGCTTGTGCTTCTTGAAGTCGAGGAACGACAGCGAATCGTTGACGGTTGCATCGACGCGGCCCGAGGTCAACAGATCAACCGATTCGTTGAAGCCCTGCACGGGAATCACTTCGGCGCCGTGTGCAGCCGCGATCTTGCCGAAGTTGCTGGTCAACGTATTCGCCGACTTCTTGCCCTTCAGGTCGTCAAACGTCTTGATCGTGGTGTTGTCCGAACGCACGATCAGCGCCGCGTGCGATGTGATGTACGGGTCCGAGAAATCGTATTTCGCTTTGCGTGCGTCAGTGACGGCGACTTCGTTGATTACCGAGTCGTAGCGGTTCACATCGAGACCGGCGATCAGGCCGTCCCATTTCCCTTCGACGAATTGCGGCTTGACGCCGAGGCGCTTGGCGATCTCCGTGCCGATCTCGACGTCGAAGCCGGTCAGCTTGCCGGATTCATCGTGGTACGTGAACGGTGCGTAGGTGCCTTCGGTGCCGATCTTGAACACGCCCGCGGACTTGATCTGCGCGAGCTCGTCAGCAGCGAATGCCGGGCTCAGGGTCACCGCTTGCAGCAGCGCGATCAGCAGAATGGAACGAATCGACTTCATCTGGTGGCTCCGTAAAGTTTGCTACGTCAGTTGCATTGTTTTGTGTGCGGCATCCCGCCGGCGGTCAGACCCGGCAGAGTGGGCGGACTGTAGCAAACGGTTTGCGTTTTTACAAAGGATCAGGTTTCCGATCAATATGCGCTTGCGTGCTAAGCGGACAGCCAAGGTGGCTCATACAACGTCGAATTCGACTCTACAGCAGATATGGGAGGCGCGGCATGCATCGCACCACGGAATGCGTGCCGGGCGCCATCGGGGAAAACGCGGGAGGGGTATCGCCGCGGCGAACGCGCGGCGTTGAAAATTAGTCGGTACGGGCGGCATTACGAGGCCGCCCGTTGGTTTGCAAACGGCTTACCGTTCCACCGGATGCGGCTCCTTGCGCTTATTGGCCACCCGAATCGCGTCGAAATAAGCCGGATTCGGCGGGCGCTTCAGATACCGCCCTGCGCCACGCACCGCCCTCAATTCCCCATCGGTCCATGCCAGCGCGCCGCGCGTGAGCGTGTGCATCGCCACGCCCTGCACCGTCATGCCTTCGAACACGTTGAAGTCGACCTTCTGGTGATGCGTCTTCACTGAAATCGTCTTGCTTGCCTGCGGATCCCACACGACCAGGTCGGCATCGGCCCCCACCTGAACCGCACCTTTCCGCGGATACAGGTTGAAAATCTGCGCGGCGTTAGTCGAGGTAATGCGCACGAATTCGTTCGGCGTGAGACGCCCCGCATTCACGCCGTGATGCCAGAGCACCGCCATACGATCTTCCACGCCGCCGCAGCCGTTCGGGATCTTCGTAAAGTCCTCACGACCCATGGCCTTCTGCGACGCGCAAAACACGCAGTGGTCAGTCGCGGTGGTGTGCAATTGGCCCGCTTGCAAACCCCGCCACAATGCTTCGCGATGCTCCGCGGAACGGAACGGCGGGCTCATCACGTGCGCCGCCGCGCGGGTCCAGTCGGGATCGCGATACACCGCTTCATCGATCACCAGATGGCCCGGCAACACTTCGCCGAATACGCGAAGGCCTTCGCTGCGGGCACGCGCAATCGCGTCGACCGCATCTTTCGCGGACACGTGGACGATATATACCGGCACGCCTAGCACTTGCGCAATGCGAATCGCCCGATTGGCGGCCTCGCCCTCCACTTCCGGCGGCCGCGACAGCGGATGCGCCTCCGGTCCCGTAAAACCTTTTGCCAGCAACTGACGCTGCAACTGAAACACCAGTTCACCGTTTTCCGCATGCACGGTGGGCAGCGCGCCGAGTTCGAGCGAGCGCGAGAAGCTGTTCACCAGCACTTCGTCGTCGGCCATGATCGCGTTCTTGTAGGCCATGAAGTGCTTGAAACTCGACACGCCGTGTTCGTGCACCAACGTGCCCATGTCGCGATAGACCGAATCGTCCCACCACGTCACCGCAACGTGAAAGCCATAATCCGCCGACGCTTTTTCAGCCCAGCCACGCCATTCCTTGAAGGCCTCCATCAGCGATTGCTTCGGACTCGGAATCACGAAGTCGATGATACTGGTCGTGCCGCCGGATAAACCCGCAGCCGTACCAGTGTAGAAATCGTCGCTGGCCGTGGTGCCCATGAACGGCAATTCCATATGCGTATGCGGATCGATGCCGCCGGGCATCACATACTGCCCGCCCGCATCGACGATCGCCGCGCCGGCCGGCGCCTCCAGGTCCGCTCCGATCTTCAGGATCGTGCCGCCGTCCTGCGGGTCCGCACACAACACGTCCGCACGATACGTGTTCTCCGCGTCGATAATCGTGCCGCCGCGAATCAGGGTCGTCATGGTGCCGCCTCCTTATGAACTGCTGGTTTCGGTGCTACGTACTTCATTTGCTTCGTGCATGGCTCATGGACCCACTCAGGCACTCGCCACGCGCGCACTCGGTCCTTTACTCAACTTCATCCACGCGCTGTATACGATCGACGCCAACGCGAGTCCGACAAACCAGGCATACGTATAGAGTGTGTTGAAAATCGCCGGCACATTCGGGAACGACGCCGGAAACGCGGTGTGCAGGAAACCCGGCAGATTCGGCAGCACGCCGACCACGAGCGCCACCACCGCGCCGATATTCCAGCCACCGGTGTAGCTGTACTCGCCATGCTCGTCGAACAGTTCGCGCGGGTCCAGCCGTGTGCCACGAATCAAGAAGTAGTCGACCATCAGAATGCCCGCCACCGGACCGAGCAAAGCCGAGTAGCCGACCAGCCACGTGAAGATATAGCCCTGCGTGGTGGCGAGAATCTTCCACGGCATCATCACGATGGCAATGGTCGCGGTAATCATGCCGCCGACGCGATACGAAATACCCTTCGGCCACAGGCTCGAAAAGTCATAGGCTGGCCCGACGAGATTCGCCGCGAGATTGCAGCACATCGTATCCAGCGTCAGGATGATCAACGCAAGGCCGACGCCGATACCCGTCATGCGGCTCGTCAGGTCGATCGGGTCCCAGATTGCCTTACCGTAGATCACCACGGTCGCCGACGTCACCACCACGGAGATTACCGAAAGCAAAGCCATCGGCACCGGTAAGCCAATCGACTGGCCGATGATCTGATCGCGCTGCGTTTTGGCAAAGCGTGTGAAGTCGGGAATATTCAGCGCGAGCGTCGCCCAGAAGCCCACCATTGCCGTGAGGCCGGGCCAGAAAGTCGCCCAGAACATTCCTTCTTTCTTGCCACCCGGCACGAATTGCGACGGCGCCGACAACATCGAGCCGAGACCGCCCGCCTTCGAGGTGGCCCACCACACCAGTGCAATACACATCACGATCTTGATCGGCGCGGACCAGCTTTCGAGCCAGCGGATCGAGTCGGTGCCATGCACGATAAAATAGATTTGCAGCGCCCAGAACACCAGGAAACACGCGAGCTGCGTGAGCGAGATGTCGAGGAACGGCAACGCCGCGCCGTGCAGCGCGTTGCCGGTCAGAATGTTCAGCAGCGTGTAGATCGCACTGCCGCCCAGCCATGTCTGAATGCCGTACCAGCCACACGCGACGATCGCCCGCAGCATCGCCGGCAATTTCGCGCCCTGCGTGCCGAAGGAAGAACGCACCAGCACCGCGTAGGGAATGCCGTGCTTCGCACCCGCATGCCCGATCAGCAGCATCGGCACCAGCACGATCAGATTGCCGAGTAACACGGTCGCCACTGCCTGCCACGGCGACATGCCCTCCTCCGTCAAACCTGCCGCGAGCATGTACGACGCGATGTTCATCACCATCCCCACCCACAGCGCGGCGAAGTGATACCACCGCCACGTGCGCTGTGCGACGCCGGTCGGCGCAAGGTCGTCGTTGTAAAGACTGCTGCCCTGCGCGCCGGCCGCAAACTGCGGATCGACGGGTTGCGCTGTCTGCTTCATCGAAAGATCTCCACTGATCGTTGAGGCCCGCGCGGCTTCTGATGGCGCGTCAGGCCTTGAGGGAAAATTACAGGTTCAGTACAAGCGCTTCGCTTCGTTTCTTTTCCTACAGGTAGCTCAGGTTTCAGGCTGCTTTTGCTGCGTGGGCATGGGCATGCTCTGCGGTTTCAACGGCGTCCGACTTGCTGCCTTCACCGGCATCCACCCGCGCTGGGTTGTTCGGATGCGTGGTCCAGTTCGCGTACTCGCCGCTGTCCACGCGCTCCATCGTGATGCACTGCTCGACCGGGCACACATGCATGCACAGATTGCAGCCGACACATTCGGAGTCCATCACTTCAAAATGCCGGACGCCATCTTTTTCTTTCATGATCGCCTGGTGTGCGGTGTCTTCGCAGGCGATATGGCAGAGGCCGCACTGGATGCACTTGTCCTGATCGATGCGCGCCTTGATGTCGTATTTAAGGTTCAGGTACTTCCAGTCGGTGACGTTCGGCACGGCACGGCCGCGAATGTCGTCGAGTGTCGCGTAGCCTTTTTCGTCCATCCAGTTCGAGAGGCCGTCGGCGAGATCGGACACGATGCGGAATCCGTAGTGCATCGCCGCCGTGCAGACTTGCACGCTGCCTGCGCCGAGCACCATGAATTCGGCCGCATCGCGCCATGACGAAATGCCACCGATGCCGGAGATCGGCAGATTCGGCGTTTCCACGTCGCGCGCAATTTCGGCCACCATGTTCAGCGCGATCGGCTTCACCGCCGGACCGCAGTAGCCGCCGTGCGTGCCTTTGCCGTCGACCATCGGCAGCGGCGACATCGCGTCGAGATCCACCGCGACGATCGAGTTGATCGTGTTGATCAGCGACACGCCGTCCGCACCGCCTTTATAGGCCGCACGCGAACCGAGGCGGATGTCGCTGATATTCGGCGTGAGTTTGACGAGGCATGGCAGCTTCGAGCCTTCCTTGACCCAGCGCGTGACCATCTCGATGTATTCGGGCACCTGACCCACTGCCGCGCCCATGCCGCGCTCGCTCATGCCGTGCGGACAGCCGAAATTCAGTTCAACCGCATCGGCGCCGGTGTCTTCGACGAGCGGCAAAATCCACTTCCAGTCGCGCTCGTTGCACGGCACCATCAGCGAGACGATCATCGCGCGATCCGGCCAGTCGCGTTTGACCTGGGCGATTTCCTTAAGGTTGACGTCGAGCGGGCGGTCGGTGATCAGTTCGATGTTGTTCAGGCCCGCGATGCGCTGGCCGTTCCATTGCACCGCGCCATAGCGCGAGCTGACGTTCACCACATGCGGGTCGAGGCCCAGTGTCTTCCATACGACCCCGCCCCAGCCGGCTTCGAACGCGCGGTTCACGTTATAGGCTTTGTCGGTCGGCGGCGCGGAAGCGAGCCAGAAAGGATTCGGCGACGTAATGCCGGCAATCGTACAGCGCAGATCGGCCATGTTCGGCTCCTTGGGGACTGCTGTTTTATCTTGGTGTGATGCGTGGCTTAAGCGGCTTTATGCAGTCTTACGCGGCCTTGACTGCTGTGCGGGCGAACTGGGCGTCAATCGCGGCGGCGGCAATCTTGCCGTCCTGCACCGCTTGCACCGTCAGATCGATCCCGCCCGTCGCCGCGCAATCGCCACCCGCCCATACGCCTGGCAACGAGGTTTGTCCGTTGGCATCGACCGCGATACGGCTGCCGTCCAGCGTCAACAGTTCGCGTTCGATACCGACCGGCACCAGCGTCTGTCCGATTGCCTTGAGCACCATGTCGGCTTCGACCACGAAGCGCTCCAGACTGCCATCGCCTAACGTGCGCTCGAATTCGACACCCGTCACCACGCCGCCTTCTCCGATCAAACGGACCGGCTTTGCATGCGTGACGAGCGTGACGCCGTTGGTCTGCGCGAAATCGCGTTCGGCCCACGTCGCACTCATCGACTCGATGCCGCGCCGATACACCATCGTCACCGAGGTCGCGCCGAGCTTGTGGCTTTGCACTGCTGCATCCACTGCCGTATTGCCGCCGCCGATCACGACAACGCGCCGCCCCACCGGCACCGTGCCGAAGTCGCTCGCCGTGCGCACCTGTTCGATGAAATCTACTGCGTTCATGACGCCGCTCAGGTCCTCACCGTCCATCGTCAATGCGCGCACGCCTGTGAGACCGATCGCGAGGAAAACCGCGTCATGCTGCTTGCGCAGCGCGTCGAGATCCACGTCACGTCCAAGCGCGACGCCGTTTTTTATCTCGATGCCGCCGATCGAGCACAGCCACGCCACTTCGCGCTGCGCAAAATCGTCGACGGTTTTATACGCTGCGATGCCGTATTCGTTCAGGCCACCCGCTTTCTCGTGGGCGTCATAGATCGTCACGTTATGACCGGCCAATGCAAGCCGATGCCCACACGCGAGTCCGGCCGGTCCCGCACCGACCACCGCGACGTGCCGCCCCGTTTCAGCCGCACGTTTGAACAGCACTTCGCCGCGCGCCATCGCCCAATCGGTCGCATGACGTTGCAGCGCACCGATCGCCACCGGCTTCGCATCCTGATGGTTGCGCACGCAAGCACCCTCGCAAAGAATCTCGGTCGGGCAAACGCGCGAGCACATCCCGCCCAGCGGATTCGCCGACAGAATGTCGACGGCCGCGCCCTTCAGATTGCCGTTGCTGATCTTGCGAATGAAACTGGGAATGTCGATCTGCGTCGGACACGCGTTCACACACGGCGCGTCGTAGCAGTAATGACAGCGGCTCGCTGCTGCGGCCGCGGCACTCGCGTCGAGCAACGGTGCGATATCGGAGAATTCGCACGAGAGTTGATCGGCCGATAGGCGCTGAGGCGCAATATCGCCGGTTTGCTTGATGGCCATACACGTTCCTTCTTCGATGTGAGGACGTAGCCGGTCCCGCCGGCTGTGCAAAAGCGAAGCCGGGGCGGCATGTTTTATAGGCACTACGGTGAGGCTGGGGAAGCACTAAAACTCGCAACCACAACCCGCTACAGCTACCGCTAAAGCGTTATGAAACCGGCTCGCACGCTCGTCCGAGCATGGCGTGCAGCAAGACGTTCGCACCCGCTTCGATCCATTCGAAGGTCGCGTCCTCGATCTCGTTGTGACTGATCCCGTCGACGCACGGCACGAACACCATCGAAGTCGGCGCGACTTGCGACAGATAACAGGCGTCGTGTCCCGCGCCTGACACCATGTTGCGATGCGGATAGCCGAAGCGTTCGGCCGCGGCGCGTACGGACTTCACACAGGCTTCGTCGAAAGCGACCGGTGCGTAGTAGAAGATCTGCTCGAGTTCGGTTTCCAGACCGATGGTGCTGGTGATTTTCTCCACACCCTCACGTAACGCCGCGTCCATCTTTGCGAGTACCGCGTCGTCCGGATGACGGAAGTCGACGGTGAAAAACACGCGGCCCGGAATCACATTGCGTGAGTTCGGATAGACCTGCATCATGCCGACCGTCGCGCAACCGAACGGCGCGTTATCCAGGCCGATGCGATTGACCAGATCGACCACGCGCGCGGCTCCGAGCAATGCATCGCGACGGCGCGGCATCGGCGTCGGACCCGCGTGTGCCTCCTGCCCGGTCAGCGTGATTTCGTACCAGCGCTGACCTTGCGCATCGGTCACCACGCCAATGGTTTTGTGCTCGGCTTCGAGAATCGGCCCTTGTTCGATGTGCAATTCGAACGCAGCATGCAAGGGACGTCCACCGCAAGGCAGATCGCCCGCATAGCCGATACGTTTGAGTTCCTCGCCGATGGTCTTGCCGTCCACGTCTTTGCGCGAGAGACCGTAATCCAGCGTGAAAACGCCGGCGAACACCCCCGAGGCGACCATGGCAGGCGCGAAACGCGAGCCCTCCTCGTTGGTCCAGATCACCACTTCAACCGGATGCTCGGTCTCGATGCCGTGATCGTTGAGACTGCGGATCACTTCGAGTCCGCCAAGCACGCCGTAGATACCGTCGAAGCGACCGCCGGTCGGCTGCGAGTCCGCATGCGAACCGGTCATGACCGGCAACGCATCGGGGTTGCGCCCGGCGCGGCGCATGAACACATTGCCCATCTGATCGACACTGACCGTGCAACCCGCTTCTTTCGCCCAACTGACGATCAGGTCGCGTCCCTGTTTGTCGAGGTCGGTCAGCGCCAATCGGCAGACGCCGCCCTTGGGCGTCGCGCCGATCTTCGCCATCGTCATCAGGCTGTCCCACAGCCGCTTGCCGTCGACCTTGATCGACGTAGCGGGTTCTGCGTGCTTCAGCGCTTCGGATACCGCGTTCATTCGTCTCGCTCCTTTCGGTGAATCGACATGAAACTGGTGCATCGGCGGCGGGTTTTGGGGCGTGTCCGCACGGCGGCGGTGCACACTCGATGCCTTTGATCGCCTCTTATACAGAGGGCAAACCCTGGGGCATCTCCCGCTCTCTCAATCCTGTCCAGTTGGACAGGTTGTAGACGATTAAGCCCGCCAAATCAACACCTTTCGTACGGTGGGAAACATAGCGAGAAGCGTGCCATTGCACCGCAGCACGCATTTTTCGACGGCCTCGAATGCGCGTGTCCATCCGCGCTCAAACGACTAGAATGAAGCGCGACGCGGCACACATGCCGATGAAGGCCAACATGAGAGACGACAACGTGGCTGCCGACATCACGGAAAACGACGAGACACTGGACGAAACTCGCGCGCCTTTGCGGCGGCGCAAGGCGCACATTCGCGAGTCGAATGAAGCGCATTTATTGGCGTGCGCCGAAGCGGTTTTCGCCGAGCGAGGACTCGACGGAACCAGCACCGCGATGATCGCGGAACGTGCAGGCTTACCGAAAGCTAACCTGCATTACTACTTCCCGACAAAACTCGCGCTGTACCGGCGCGTGCTGGAAGACCTGTTCGAAGACTGGCATCGCGCGGCGGATACGTTCGAATGCAGCGACGATCCCGTCGAAGCGATTGGCGGATACGTCCGCGCGAAAATGGAGTTGTCGCGCCGCCGGCCCTTAGGCTCGAAGGTGTGGGCGAGCGAGATCATCCACGGCGCGGAGCATATGGAGGACATTCTCACGGGGCGCGTGAAACCGTGGCTGGACAGCCGGGTGAAGGTGATCGACGACTGGATCGCGCGCGGGCTGCTGGCGCCGGTGGATGCGCAAACGCTGATGTACATGATCTGGGCGACCACCCAGCATTACGCCGACTTCGATGCGCAGATTCGCGCGCTTAAGGGCAAACGCGCGCTGACGCAGAAGGCGTTTGAGGTGACAACGGAGGAAGTCGTGCAGTTGGTGATTCGTGCGTGTGGTGCCGTGTCGCCGGCGCAAGGGAAAGGGTCAGGCGGTCAATGACTATAGGCAACTGACCATAGGAGCTATTGTGCAAGGCAATCGGGTATCGAAGTCCGAATTCAAGGCGAAGGCGCTTGAATTGCTCCAGCAAGTTGAGGCGTCCGGCGAAAGCTTGATCGTCACCGACCATGGCAAGCCGGCGCTTGAAGTTCGGCCATATCGCGGCGTAGAACGCAGTCCGCTAGAAGTGCTACGCGATTCGGTCATGCGTTACGACAATTCCACCGATCCAGTCGTAGAGGGCGACTGGGAGGAGGCGAAGTGATCGTTCTGGACACCCCCAATCTGGCCCGCAAGCATGCAGGCCCGCCCCCAGCCGGAAGCTAGTCGTTCAATACGTCTCCAAATGCAGCCGCCCTTCCCGCTTCAGTTTCATCCATAGCGCTTCCCAGTCGAGCTGGTGCTGTTCGCCGATTTCCTTGAGCGCTTGCAGCACGCCGTCTTCCATCCCCTTCAAGCCGCACACGTAGATATGCGTGTTGTCGTCCTTGAGCATCTGCGCGACATCGACCGCGCGCTCGCGCATCGCGTCCTGCACGTAGCGTTTGGGCTGACCCGCTGTGCGGGAAAACGCCAAATTCGTGTCGATGAAATCCTTGGGCAGATTCGTCAATGGCCCAAAGTACGGCAACTCTTCTTTCGTGCGCGCGCCGAAGAACAACATCAGTTTGCCGGTCGCGCCTTTCAGACGACGACGTCTGCGATATTCGGTCATCGCGCGCATCGGCGCTGAACCGGTGCCCGTGCAAATCATCAGCAGATGCGAGTTCGGATGGTTCGGCATCAGGAAGGTGCCGCCGAACGGGCCGATCACGCTGACCACGTCACCCTTCTTCAAATCGCACAGATAATTCGAGCACACCCCATCGAGCGCGTCGCCGTGCTGCTGGGACACGCGCTTCACGGTGAGAGAAACATTGTTATAGCCGGGACGTTCGCCATCGCGCGGGCTCGCAATCGAATACTGCCGCGCGTGATGTGTGCGGCCATCGGCGGTCGCGCCCGGCGGCAGGATGCCGATCGACTGACCCTCCAGCACAGGGAAAGGCATCGAACCGAAATCGAGCACGATGTGGTGGATGTCGCTATCGGTCGAGCCGTCGGTCAGCCGGTAGTTGCCGACCACCGTCGCGGTAGTCGGCGCCTTGTGCGTGTAGAGATTCACGTACGGTTTCGCCGCGGACCACGGCGGCACGACCGACCCGCGCACAGTATCGACTTCAATACCACTTGCATCCGCCGGCGTATCGCCTGACGCTCCGGCCGCGACCGATTCATCTTCAGCAGCAGGTACGGCCATCGTGTTCTGCTCAGGCAACACGTCCCATTTGAACTGCTCATCGATGGAATACGCATCGGCTTTCAGCACGGTGCGCCAGTTATCGATCGAGCCAGTCGGACACGGTGGCACGCACGCCATGCAGCCGTTGCAGACATCCGCCTTGACCACATAATTGTTCTCGTCGTGCGTGATCGCATCGACCGGGCAAGTCTCTTCGCAGGTATTGCAGCGAATGCAGATTTCCGGATCGATCAGATGCTGCCTGAGAACTTCGATCGATACTGGGCCGTTCATGACATCCTCCACCAGATATTCGTGCGAATACGACGCCGCACGTTTTCAATCGCCATGCTCAGTTAAAGCGCACGTATTCGAAATCGACCGGCTGACGGTTCACGCCCATTGCCGGCGGCGCAATCCAGTTCGCGAACTTGCCGGGCTCTACGACACGGCCCATCAGCGAAGCGACATACGCGCGGTCTTCCGGCGAGGCAAGCCACTTCGCTTCATTGGCGGCCCATTCGGTCTCGCCGATCACGCGCCCATCTGGCGACACACGCGTACCTGCAAACGTGCCGATCTGTCGATTGAACGCTTTATGCGGCACTGTCATGCGGAAATCGATACCGGCCTTTTCGAGCACCTTGTTCCAGCGGCCGACACCCGCCACCGAATCCTTAATGTAGTCGTCGCGCAGCACTTCGTTCATGGCATTGAGCATCGGCACTTCACGCTCGACCAGTTTGCCGTCCTGCACGTCGAGCAGCTTGTAGCTTTGACCGTTCAATTGATGATCGTCGTCACGCTTGTTCTCTTCATAGCGGCCCTTCAAACCCGAGCTATAGAACGTGGCCGCATTAGACGAATGATCGGCGCCGAACAGATCGATCGTCACCGAGTAGTGGAAGTTCAGGTAACGCTGAATGGTCGGCAGATCGATCACGCCGGCCGCGCGAATCTTCGCGACGTCGTCCGTGCCCAGTTCGTTCATCACTTGCGCTGTGCGCTGAATCACGCGCGAGACACCCGATTCGCCGACGAACATGTGATGCGCTTCTTCGGTCAGCATGAACTTCGTCGTGCGTGCAAGCGGGTCGAAACCCGACTCGGCGAGCGCCGACAACTGGAACTTACCGTCGCGGTCGGTGAAGTACGTGAACATATAAAACGCGAGCCAGTCCGGCGTTTTCTCGTTGAAGGCGCCGAGAATACGTGGATTGTCTTCGTCACCTGAACGGCGGCCGAGCAGTGCTTCTGCTTCCTCTCGACCATCACGGCCGAAGTAGCGATGCAACAGATACACCATCGCCCACAGGTGGCGCCCTTCTTCCACGTTCACCTGAAACAGGTTGCGCAGGTCGTACATCGACGGTGCGGTCAAACCGAGATGCCGTTGCTGCTCGACCGAAGCCGGCTCCGTATCGCCTTGCGTGACGATGATGCGGCGCAGATTCGCACGATGCTCGCCGGGCACGTCCTGCCACGCAGCCTCACCCTTGTGCTCGCCGAAATGAATCTTGCGGTCCTGTTCGCCGGGCGTGAGGAAAATGCCCCAGCGATAGTCCGGCATTTTCACGTGATCGAAATGCGCCCAGCCGCCCGCGTCGACGCTCACCGCCGTGCGCAGATACACGTCATAGCCATGCGAGCCTTCCGGGCCCATATCGCCCCACCACGACAGAAAATTTGGCTGCCATTGTTCGAGCGCGCGTTGCAGTGCGCGGTCGTCGGCGAGATTGACGTTGTTCGGAATCTTTTCGCTGTAGTTGATCGTTGACATGGTCGGTTCCTTGGTCGGAATACAGAGCTTGCGGATGAGAGGCGCGCTGGCAGGTGGCGTCGCTTTCGGTTACGTCGCGTCGCGCCGCGTGGAAAGCATCAAACGCGCGAGACGTCGAATTGCGCCTTGCTGCCCTTGCCGTACACCTTGAGCGCGCCCTTCTCGCCCACTGCGTTCGGCCGGTTAAAGATCCAGTTCTGCCATGCGGTGAGACGCCCGAAAATACGCGTCTCCATCGTTTCCGGGCCGTTGAAGCGCAGATTCGCCTCCAGGCCGGTCAACGCATCCGGCGACATCGCCGCGCGTTCTTCGAGCGCGATGCGAATTTCGTCGGCCCAATCGATATCGTCGGGCGACGCGGTCACGAGACCGAGGCGCTCGGCTTCAACAGCTTTGATCGCCTGGCCGATCTTCGAACGCACGGCGTCGAGCGGTTCGGTTTCTTCATAGAAGCGACGAGCCAAACGTGATTGATGCGTGACCATCGGATAGAGACCGAAGTTGACTTCCGAGAGCGTGATCGCCGGTTCTTCGTCTTCGTTGCTCGGCAGTGCCGCCATATAGCTGCGGTCGCAGGCAAACGCGAGTTCCGCGAAGGTGCCTGCAAAACACGAACCCGGCTCGATCAGCGCGAACAGTGAACGCGACGACACGTCGATACGTGCCAGCGTGCGGCGCAAGAGGCCGATGGTCTCGCGCACGAACCAATGATCCTTGTGCTGCATCAGCGTGGCGTCGGTGGCGAGCAGGTTACGGGCGTCGCCTTCGGTCTTGAAGACCCAGGTGCCGACCTCGAGCTCGTTGGTGCGCATCGACAGGATCGCGTCGTCGAGTTCGCGGGCGAACTGCAGCGGCCACCAGCTCGTGCCGGCGGCGACGATCGCGTCGATCTCGGTAGGTTGTCCGGCTTGTGGCGCTTTCGCCGTGAAAGTGGCGATGCGCTTCGCACGATCGATCGTGACGTCGAGCGTTTTATAAGTCAGGCCGTCTTCGCGGTTGGCGCGTTCGATACGCGTGAGCATGACGCCTTGTGCGTCCGACGGACGGTCGCTTTGTTCGGCGAGTTCGAGCGCGCGCGCCTGAATCGTCTGATCGAACTGATTCGGCTTCACGACTTCATCCACGAGACGCCATGCTTTCGCCCGCTCACCGCGAATGCCTTCGACCACCGTGCAGAAGATGTCCGCACGATCGTGACGCACCTTGCGTTTGTCGGTAACGCGCGTCAGGCCGCCCGTACCCGGCAGCACGCCCAGCAGCGGCACTTCCGGCAGCGACACCGACGACGAGCGGTCATCCACCAGATAGATTTCGTCGCAAGCGAGCGCGAGTTCGTAACCGCCACCGGCGCATGCACCGTTCACGGCGGCGAGAAACTTCAGACCTGAATGACGCGACGAGTCTTCGAGGCCGTTGCGCGTTTCGTTGGTGAATTTGCAGAAGTTGACCTTCCAGGCGTGCGTGGACAAACCCAGCATGAAGATGTTCGCACCCGAGCAGAACACGCGGTCCTTCAGGCTCGTCAGCACCACCGTTTTGACTTCGGGATGCTCGAAGCGGATGCGCTGTATCGCGTCGTGCAGTTCGATGTCGACGCCGAGATCATATGAATTCAGCTTCAGCTTGTAGCCGTCCCGGATCCCGCCGTCCTCGGCGATATCGATGCCAAGGGTCGCGACAGGACCGTTGAAACTCAGCTTCCAGTGCTTGTACTGCGAAGGATCGGTGCGGTAGTCGACCGGCGCGATTGAGGCTTCTGCTGTGGACATGGGGCGTCTCCTGACTGGACGATGCAAAACTTGTTTTTTGAACAATAGTGCATCGTCATCCCCGAGTAAAGCACTTTAGTGCATGTTTTCTAGTAAACCCTAGGCTCGCACTGCATTTCAGCTCACTCGCACTTCGTCCGGTGATTCTGCCGCGAGCCTTGCAGCCAGCCGGTCGCGCAGTTGCAAGTAGGCGTCGGCCAAGGTTTTTTCGCTGGTGTCGAAGGTCATGTCGGCGCGGCCGTACAGTTCGCTACGCCCCGCCAGGATACGCTTCAGGTCATCCATCGCCTCCTTGTTGCCGGACATCGGCCGCAGGTCGCCCTGCGCGACGACGCGGCGCATATGCTCTTCCGGTGTGGCCTGCAGCCATACGGTAAAGCAGTGCGACAGCAACGCGTTGAAGGTGCCCGACTCCGACACCAGCCCGCCCGGCGACGCGATCACGGCGCGCTCGTGCTCGTGAATCACCGCCTCCAGCGCGCGGTGTTCATAACGCCGGTAAGCGCTTGCACCGTAAAGTGAATGAATCTCCGACGGCGGACAGCCGGCGAGTTGCTCGATCACGCGGGTCAGCTCGACGAACGGCACTTTGCGCTCCTGCGCCAGCATCCGGCCGAAGGTCGATTTGCCAGCTCCGCGCAGGCCGATCAGCGCAATCCGGTCCTTGCGATGCGGGTCGCGCGGCGCCTGCGCGAACATCTCGGCAAGCGCCACACGGGCGCGCTGCAGCGCCGCCTGGTCGCGCCCCTGCAGCAGTTCGCGGATCAGCAGCCATTCGGCGGAAGCCGTAGTCTCGTCGCCGATCACTTCGGCCAGCGGGCAGTTCAGCGTCGCCGCGATCTGCCGCAACACCAGCACCGATGCGTTACCCACGCCCGATTCCAGATTCGCCAGATGACGCTCCGACAAGCCGGTTTCGGTCGCCAGCGTCTTGCGCGTCATGCCGCGGCGCGCACGCAGCAAACGCACGCGATCACCCATCGCCGTCAGAAAAGGATCGCGCTCCTCGCGCTCCGCCCCACGCTCAGCCCCGCTGTCGCCGCCGCGGTTGGCCCCGGAGGCGCGGCTCGCGTCCTCATCGGCAGGATCGTCCAGCGGCGCGGAAGAGTAATTTTGGTTCATGTTTAACTGCCTATTGAATACGTTACATGTACTATAGTGCTTGACATGGCTCTGGTGAACAGTTAATTTTCGCCAAATATTGATCCAATAACAAACGCTGTCGAGGTTTTTCGGCGGCGTCACGGAGACAGCGCAACAGCACGCATGAATTAAGGTGCGTCCGCGCGCTGACCTGGAGGCTTGCATGTCGCCACATGACTTTCAACGCCTGATTGCGGGCGTGACAGAGCAACTCGCCGGCCGGCCGCTCGACGGCACGCTGACTACGTGGCTCAACGACACGTATCCCGCTGACGGGGCGACCTTCCGCGAGCTGGCGGACGCCTGCAGCATCGGCGTGGCCGACGGCTGGCTGTGCAACCGCGAAGGCGGCGGCATTCGTTATGGCCGGATCTTCAAGGCCTTGCCGGAAACTCACGGCTTTTCCGTCGACGTGGTCGATATGAAGGATATTGCCGGTCCGCATCATGTGCATCCGAATGGCGAAATCGATCTGATCATGCCGCTCACCGAAGGCGCCACCTTCGACGGGCATCCGGCCGGCTGGTGCGTGTACGGCCCCGGCAGCGCGCATCGACCGACCGTTGCGAATGGCCAGGCGCTAGTGCTGTATCTGCTGCCGCAAGGCGCGATCGAATTCACGCCCACCACAGCTTAGCGGCACGCGACGAGTTTCAAGCAATCAGACAGAAAGCATCGAGCGGATCAAGAGCACATAACCGCCAGACCGCCCCCACCCGATGGAGGAGACACATGGAAGCCCTGCTGGAAACGGCTGCGAGTCGGCCCGCCCCGACTGTCGAACCGCCGCCCGCGCTATTCAATTTTGCGGCCTACCTGTTTGGACTGAATGAAGCGCGCGCCGCCAAGACCGCCTATATCGACGACACCGGCAACACCACTTACGGCGAACTCGAAGAACAGGCCCGGCGCTTCGCAAGCGCATTGCGCACACTCGGCGTGCATCCGGAAGAGCGCGTGCTGCTGGTAATGCTCGATACCGTCGAACTGCCGATCGCCTTTCTCGGTGCGCTCTATGCGGGCGTCGTGCCGGTCGTCGCGAACACGTTACTCACCACGGCCGACTATGTGTACATGCTGACGCACAGCCATGCGCGCGCCGTGATCGCATCCGGCGCATTGCTGCCGAATGTCACGCAGGCGATGGATACCACCGAACACGACGGTTGCCAGTTGATCGTCTCGCAGCCGCCTGAAGACGAGCCTGTGACGGCGCCATTGCTTAAAGATCTGATCGATGCGGCCACGCCGGCCATCAAGGCGCCCACGACCGGTTGCGACGACATCGCGTTCTGGCTGTATTCGTCCGGCTCGACCGGCAAACCGAAAGGCACCGTCCATACGCACGCGAATCTGTACTGGACTGCCGAGTTGTATGCGAAGCCGATTCTCGGCATCGTCGAAAGCGACGTGGTTTTCTCGGCGGCCAAGTTATTCTTTGCATACGGTCTGGGTAATGGGTTGACGTTCCCGCTTTCGGTTGGCGCCACGGCTGTATTGATGGCCGAGCGTCCTACCGCCGACGCGATTTTCACGCGCCTCGTGCGGCATCGCCCGACCATTTTTTACGGCGTACCGACGCTCTACGCGAACATGCTCGTCTCGCCCAGCCTGCCCGCGCGCGCGGATGTCGCAATGCGCGTGTGCACCTCGGCGGGCGAAGCGCTGCCGCGCGAAATTGGCGAGCGCTTCACCGCACACTTCGGCTGCGAAATTCTCGACGGCATCGGCTCGACCGAGATGCTGCATATCTTCCTGTCGAATCGCACGGGTGAAGTCGAATACGGCACCACGGGCCGCCCCGTGCCCGGCTACGAAGTCGAATTGCGCGACGAAGCCGGTCATCCGGTACCCGACGACGAAGTCGGCGATCTGTTTATCAAAGGACCAAGCGCGGCGCTCATGTACTGGAGCAATCGCGAGAAGTCGCGCGCGACGTTCCTCGGCGAGTGGATCCGCAGCGGCGATAAATACCGTCGTCTCGCGAACGGCTGCTACGTGTACGCGGGCCGCAGCGACGACATGCTGAAAGTGAGCGGTCAGTACGTATCGCCCGTTGAGGTGGAAATGGTGTTGGTGCAGCACGACGCGGTGCTGGAGGCCGCTGTGGTCGGTGTGGATCACGGCGGCCTCGTGAAGACCCGCGCGTTCGTGGTGCTGAAGCGTGAATTCGTACCGTCTGAGATACTCGCGGATGAGTTGAAGAATTTCGTCAAGGGACGGCTCGCGCCGCACAAGTATCCGCGCGATATCCTGTTCGTCGACGATTTGCCGAAAACCGCTACCGGCAAGATTCAACGCTTCAAACTGCGCGAACAGTCATAAGGTGATCCATGCAGAACCCCGCAACCGCAACCCTCGCTAGCGAATTCGCAGAACTGCCCGCCACGGCATCACATGGACCGTTGCGCATCGAATATCGCTGGGTGAATGAAGCGGCGGCCAATGCACCGGTCGCCGTCTTCCTGCATGAAGGACTCGGTTCGATCGCGATGTGGCGCGACTGGCCGCAGTCTTTGTGCGAGCGGCTCGGCATGCGTGGTCTCGTTTATTCGCGCCCCGGTTACGGACTATCCACACCGCGTGCGCACGACGTCAAATGGCCGGTCAACTTCATGACCGCGCAAGCGCGCGATATCCTGCCCGCTTTGCTCGATGCGCTCGATATCGGCGCACAGGAACGCAAGCGCATGTGGGTGATCGGCCATAGCGACGGCGGGTCGATCGCGCTGCTCTACGCGGCGCAGCATCCGGATGAATTGGCCGGCGCGGTAGCAATCGCACCACATGTATTCGTCGAAGACATCTCTGTGGAAAGCATCGCGCAGACCAAGCAGCTCTACGAAACCACCGATCTGCGCAGCAAGCTAGCCCGCTATCACGCCGACGTCGATTCCGCGTTCTATGGCTGGAACGATATCTGGCTGAATCCGGCGTTCAGGGAATGGCGCATAGTGGATGAACTCGCCGCCATCAAGCAGCCTTTACTCGCAGTGCAAGGCCACGACGACAACTACGGCACGATGGCGCAGATCGATACGATTGGCGAGCGCGTGCCGCATGCGCAATTGGTCAAGCTCGACGCGTGTGGGCACTCGCCACACCGCGATGCACCGGATGCGTTGAATGACGCGATTGCGGCATTCGTTGCAAGACAGCGCTAACCCGAAACGACTGCACCGAAACGCCGTAGAACTGCGCCGCTCCCGGCGCAGTTTTTATGCGACATAAATAGAAAAGCGTGCCACTCGCAATGCACGCTCGCGATCAAGCGCTTTAATCCACCGCTCTAAAATATACCGTTGCGCAAGCATTCAATATGCTTGTAGACTTCGCCACAACTTCGCTGACTTCTTTAATCGCCAGAAACATAAAAAACAACAAATTCGCTTAATGATTTCGCACCGCTTCAATGCAAACGAACAAACCGGCGTTCTTTGATAACACTCGGCCATACGGCCTATTGAGTACCCTCATCGCACTGCGCCGGGCGGCTCAGCCGGCTCGCTCTCATTCCAGATTCGCTAAACGATCTTTCCGCTTTCCGTCACACCTCCGCATGGGGCCGGTCGAACGACGTGCATATCCAACCGGTCTTTTCTCTTTTTTGCATTCTCTCACCTGATAGATCATCGACATGGGCCAGATTATTGTTGTTCTTTTCTTCGCCGCCATTATCGGCGCGGCAGCTGTATTCGCTTCTAAATCGCTGCGCAAAGACCATGAGCCGCAAATGCGCTACGGCGTTATCACATTCGTCCTGGTTATAGCTGTCGGCATGCTGTTTTCGTGCTTTACACAGGTTTCGCAATCGCGCATCGGCGTAGTAACAACCTTTGGGCATATCGAATCTGACACGCTGTCCGAGGGTCCTCACCTCGTCAGCCCGGTATCGCGCGTGCATGAGGTATTCATTGGACTCGACGTCGCCAAGGTGGAAGGCGCACAAGCTGCATCGAAAGATCTGCAGTCGGTGCATACCGACCTGACGATGAACTATCGCGTCGACCCCAACAAGGTCCGAGCACTGTATGCGATGGCGCCGTCGCTCGAGTATGAGGCGTCGTACGTGCAACCTGCCATGTTCGAAGTGTTCAAGGCGGTCGCGGCACGCTACACCGCGGAAGAACTGGTCACGAAGCGCCAGCAGGTGTCGACCGACATCATGAGCGGCCTGATCACCAAGCTCAAAGGCTACGGCTTTCTGATTCAGGACATCAACATCACCAACTTCAAGTTCAGCGCCGCGTTCGATCAGGCGATCGAGGCAAAGGTCACCGCAAGCCAGCGCGCCGAACAGGCCGAACGAGAACTTGCGCGCGTGAAGTTCGAAGCGGATCAGCAGATTGCCAAGGCGCGCGGTGAGGCGGAATCGATCGCGATTCAGGCGCAGGCCGTCAAGACCAACGGCGGACAGGAATATCTGCAGTTGCAGGCGATCAACCGCTGGGATGGCAAGCTGCCGACCTATATGGGCGCTGGCGCACCGCTGCCGTTTCTGAACATCGAGAAGTAAGGTACAACGTCGCCGCTGCCCAGCAGGTGGGCAGCGGCGTTTCTACCGCTCACCGCTTAAATCACGGTCGAGAGTCCCAACGTCAATACCAGCGCCGTTACCGAAATGATCGTTTCGCAAACGGTCCACGTCTTGAAGGTCTGCGGCACAGTCATACCGAAGTACTCCTTCACCAGCCAGAACCCGCCGTCGTTCACGTGCGACAGAATCAGCGACCCCGCGCCGGTGGCCAGCACCAGCAACTCGGGCCGCACACCGCCCGCCGTACCCACCGCCGCTGCCGCGATCGGTGCAATGATGCCGGCCGCCGTTGCCATTGCCACCGTTGCCGAACCAGTTGCCACACGAATCAACGCCGCCACCAGCCACGCGAGAATCAGCAGCGGCACATGCGCGCCCGTCGCGACATCGACGATCGCCTTCGACGCACCGCTATCGATCAGGATGCGTCCGAAGCCCGCGCCCGCTCCCACCACCAGCGTGATACTCGCCGTCGGCGCAAGACACTCGTTAGTAAACTTGAGGATCTGCTCGCGATTGAAGCCACGCGACTTGCCGAACGTGTAGAAGCTCAACAACACGGCCAACAACAACGCCATATCCGGATGGCCGATCAGACGCAGCGCGTTGTTCATCGACGTTTTGGCCGGCACAATCAGATCCGCCCAACTGCCGACCAGCATCAACAACACCGGCAGCAGCACCGTCAACAACGTGATGCCGAAGCCCGGCAGTTCCTGATGCGAGCGCTTCGCGTCCTGTTCGATGAACTGTTGCGCCATCGGGTTAAAGCCGTCCAGCACGACAAAGCGAGCGATCAGCTTCGAGAACAGCGGGCCAGCCACGGCCGCGGTCGGAATGCCGACGATCAGCGCGTAGAAAATCGTGTGACCGATATCCGCGTTGTACGCCGTGACCGCGAGCAACGCGGCCGGGTGCGGCGGAATCAGACCGTGCACGACGGACAACCCCGCCACCATCGGAATGCCGACGCGAATCATCGAGGTACCGGTCCGCTGGGCGACGTTGAATGCGATCGGAATCAACAACACGAAACCGACTTCAAAAAACACCGGCAAGCCGACGAGGAACGCGATGCACATCATCGCCCAATGCACGTTCTTCGGCCCGAACAGGTCGATCAGGGTACGCGCGATACGTTCCGCGCCTCCCGATTCGGCCATCATCTTGCCGAGCATCGTACCGAGCCCGACCACGATGGCGATATGGCCGAGCGTGCCGCCCACACCGGTTTCGAACGACTTGAGAATCGACGTCGCCGGCATGCCGACGGCGAGTGCCAACGCCACCGACACCATCATCAACGTGATGAACGGATTCATCTTGAAGCGCGCGATCAGCACGACCAGCGCGATGATGGCAATCAATGCATAGACGAGTAACAGACTTCCTTGAACGGTCGCCATAGGTGCTCCTGAAGAGAGAGAGCCGCGCCGCGGTTTCCGTCAGGCGGAATGTTGTATGCGCGGCGGCGCGGGCGGCGGACTTAGAACTTGTGACGGATGCCGGCGACGGTCACGAACTGGCCGTTGTTGCTCGACGGATTCGAAATGCCTTCAACCCATGCGTGCGAACCGGACGCGCGTTGGTAGATGCCGTTCAGGTAGAGGTCGGTGGTCTTTGACAGGAAGTACTCGCCGCCCACGCTCAGCTGGTTGTAGTGAGCGTTGGTCGCCGTGGTGCCGCTGGTGTTCTGCGTCGTGTAGATGTAGCCGAGCGCGAGCAACGTAGCCGGCGTGAACTGATACTTCAAGCTGGCTTCGTAGTTGGCGAAACGCAGGCTGCCGCCGCTCAGCAACTGGAACTGCGAGTTCGTGTACAACAGCGCAACGGTTGCCGGGCCGAACACGTACGAACCGCCCGCGCCCCACACCTGGTTGCGCTTCACGCCGCTGATGATCGACGAGCTGGTGCTGTAGTAGTTGTCAGACGGCGCCGCGCCCGCGGTGCTGGTAGCCGGCTGATTGACCAGCGAGTAAGCCGCGTCAAGATGCAGGGGACCGTTCACGTAATCCGCGCCGACGCTCCATGCGCGATTGTTGGCGAACTCGCCCGCCGTATTCGAGAACGCGTACATCGCGTTCGCGGTGAAGCCGGCATAGGTCGGCGTGGTGTACTTGACCGCATTGTTGGTGCGGTACGTGTTGTTGATATCGTCGTTGTCGTAGATCGCGTTGCCATACTGGCTCATCGCGCCGACGCCATTGATCTGCATGTTCGACAGATAGTCCTGCACGCTGTTGTACTGACGGCCGAGCGTGATCGTACCCGCCTTGCTGTTGGAGAGAGCTACCCATGCGCTACGGCCGAACATGCGGCCGCCCTGACCGGCTGCACCGCTTTCCAGGCTGAAGCCGTTTTCGAGCTTGAACAGGACCTTGTTGCCGCCGCCCAGATCTTCGCTGCCGAGCAGGCCCCAACGCGAGCCCTGCACGTTGCCCTGCGTCGCCTGATAAGCCTTCTCACCCTTCTGGTTATTGGTGAAAGTAAAGCCGGCATCGACAATGCCGTACAACGTCACGCTGCTTTGCGCGTGGGCGGCTTGCGCGGCGAGTCCGGCGGCAGCGAACGCGATGGCCGTACGAAGAATCTGCTTGTGCATCATGGTTTCCTCAAGTCGAAAGAAAAGCGAACGCCGGTTACACGGTAATGTTCCGGCGATATGAGTAGTACTAAACGGGCAAGTCAAAGCGGCGCCGGAATGGAATCCGGCGCTACGGTCAAACAACGGTCATCGATCAATCGATATAAACCGGGAGAGAATCAATCCGGCCAATTACGGCGCGCGGCAATGCGGCGCGCGTCGCGCTGGTAAAACGGCGTAACAACGGGTTCGGGCGACTGACGTGCGCGCTCGAGCTCGGCAGTCAGCCGCGCCAGTACGATCTGCTCTTCGCCCGGGTGCAGATTGCACGGGTCGATGAAAAAGAAATGCAGTTCCGCTTCATGATCGCGCACGATCACCGGCGCCTCGCCTTCGGGTGGCCGCGCGAGCGCATCGGCGAGATCCCACGCAGTGATACGCGCCTGCCTGGCATCGATATGCAGTTTCAGACGATCGAGCGGATTGCCGGTCGGGTCGGCGTCGATCTCAGCCCAGACGCCGTCGCAACGATTCAAGGTCTCACGCCACAGCGTGAGGTAGCCGCGTTCGCGGGCGCGAACCGCGACATGATCGCGCTGCCGCCATTGTTCGAGCGCGGCAATCGCACCCACCATGCCTTCCTTGCCGACTTTCATGCTGCGGCCAATGCCGCCGTTCTGGAAATACGCGGCACGTACCAGCGTTTTCTCACCCGCGACGATGCCGGCGGTCAGCCCACCGAGAAATTTGTGCGCCGAGTAGAGCGCGAAATCGGCGCCGGCTTCGATAAAGCGTTTGAGGTCGTATTCGGAAGCCGCGTCGACGATCACGGGCACACCCTTCGCGTGCGCGACCGCAATAAACTCTTCGAGCGGGATCATGCCGAATTGCACCGTATGATGCGAAACCACGTAAAGCGCCGCAGCCGTGCGTTCCGTGATGGCGGTATTCAACTGGTAGCCGTGCGCTTCGGTTGCCGCGCCCACCGGCACGACGCGCGCGCCGGACAAACGGATCGCCTGGTCTACCGGTGCGCCATAATTGACGAGGTGGCCGGTTTGAATCACGACTTCGTTGCGCTGCAGGGCGCTCGTATCGGGCAACCGTTCGATCAGGCCGTGGTCATCGCCCGTCATGGTGGCGGCGATGCAGAGCGTAATCGCCGCCGAGCACGACGCGGTGATATACCCGGCTTCGCTGCCGCATGCCTCGGCGATCGCCGCCGAGGCTCGGCGTTGCAGATCGTCGATCTCGACGAATTGCGGCAGCACCTGCGCCACCGCGTCGATGACCGGCGCGCTGACAATGGACGCGCCCAGACTCGTCATCGTGCCTGAAGCATTGATGACAGGGCGTAAGCCAAAGCGAGAGCGAATGTCCATGAAGCGCCTCCGACCGGTATTTCTTAATTATGGAATATATGTTGTAATTGCGGATCAGTCTAGCATACAATCACCCTGCGTCAACTGGACAAAAACATCTCGCGTCAGAGGAGCACAATGGCTCGCACGTCCCGACCTTCCGCGTCCGAAGCAGTACCCGCGGCGCCTTCAGCCGGCGCCAAAGCACAGGCTGAAGCCGCTGCGCCGCGCACGCGCACCAGCGCGATCGAGCGCGCCGTGCAGATTCTCGACGCGCTCCAGCAGGCAAACCGTCCCGCTACCGCGTATGAAGTCGCACGCATGGTCGGCGCGCCGCTGTCCACCGTGTATTCGATCATCAACGATCTGGTCGAGAAGAACCTGCTGGCGCGGCGCATGGACGGCACGATCTGGCTCGGCTCGCGTCTGTACGGTTACGGTTTGACGTACGCCAGCTCGCTCGACTACCTCGCGGTCGCTCATGAAGAAATGCAGCGGCTCTCCGCCGAAGTCGAAGAAACCGTGCAGGTCTGCGGACTCGAAGACGGCATGATGGTCGTCCAGCAAATGGCCGAAGGGCCGGGGCATTTCCGTGTGACCTCGCGAGTGGGCAGCCGCGTGCCGCTCAACTGGACCGCATCCGGACGCTTGCTCGTCGGGCATCTGCCGGATGCCGAACGGGTTGCGTTTTTTGCACAGCACGCGCAAAGCTCGCCTACCGGTCGCGCGGAAACCCGGCCGCAAGTGCTCGCGCAGATTGCCCGCGAAGCGCTGGAGGCGCGGCTGTCGATTCAGATCGGCGAATCGGATGCGTCCGTGGCGTGTCTTGCCGCGCCCGTGCTCGACAACACCGGCGCGTGCGTCTTCACGATTTCGATCGTGATGCCCGAGGCGAAAGCCGAGCTCGGCACCGAACGGTTTGCACAAGCCGTGCAGGCGGTGGCCGCCCGTATCGAAGCGCGCCTCGGCTGGCGGCATCGCGAGCAGGACCCGGCGGCGTAAGGCCGCCCCGGGCCCCAAGCACGAAGAAGCCTTAACCCCCAACCCGCGCGCAACGCTGACTCCTTAAAGACCGCTCACCATCACTTCCCCATCGATGAACTGCTACGACCGGCTGCACACCCGCGGCCTCAAGCTCCCGCAAGTGCCGACGCCGATCGGCAATTTCACGCACTGCACGCGCGAGGGCAATCTGCTGTTCCTATCCGGACAGGGTCCGCTCGACGAATCCGGCTCGCTGATGACCGGCAAGGTCGGCGCCACCGTCAGCGCGGACGAAGCGTACCGGCACGCGCAGATGGTCGGCCTGAATCTGCTCGCCGTACTGCATAACGAACTGGGCGATTTGCGGCGCGTGAAGCAGGTCGTCAAGCTGTTGGGCATGGTCAACGCAGCGCCGGATTTCACGGAGCATCCGCGCGTGATCAACGGCTGCTCGGATCTGTTCGTCGATGTATTCGGCGATGCCGGTCGGCATTCCCGCTCGGCGGTCGGCGTGGGCTCCTTGCCGGGCAATATTACCGTCGAGATCGAGGCGATCGTCGCGATCCAGGATTGACGGCCGCCCAACTCTCAACAAATACCCAAATTTCCACATCTTCACAAAAGTTACACAGGTAAGCGACTATTCTTGCGCATCGCTGACCTGGGCGCGTGGATGCCCTGGCGCATCCTCCCCGTGCCGGAGACATTGCCATGTCTGTTGTGTCGAAGCCGTCCATTGCCGTCTATCGCAAACGTTTGGCGGGCGCACTGGCCGCCGTGTCGCTCTGCATGCTGCTCGGCGCTTGCGACAACGACGATCACACACCGGACACAGGCACCACCAGTTCTACCGGCGGCGCCGGCGATAACGGCGGCGCTTCACAGGTCCTGTCAGCGAATCCTTCTTCCGCTTCACCAGCATTACCCGCAGTCACGATTCAAACCCCAGCACTGCCCGCATCAAGCGCCGACGCGGCGCTGTCCGCTGCCGCTTCGACGCCGCTCGCCACACCCGTCATCCACACCGTAGATTGAGTTCCGCGCCCCATGTGGCGCGTGGCTCACGCTCGCGCCTCATGGCTCGTTCCTCTTATGAAGATCGAAAGCCAAAACCATGACTTCAAAAAATCGCCGTGATTTTCTGCGCTCCGCCGCGCACGCCGCCGGTTCCGTCACCGCGTTGAGCATGTTGCCGCTGGGCATTCGCAACGCACTCGCCATTCCCGCCAACAACAAGACCGGCACGATCCGCGACGTCGAGCACATCGTCGTGCTGATGCAGGAAAACCGCTCGTTCGACCACTACTTCGGCACGCTCAAGGGCGTACGCGGTTTCGGCGACACGCGCGCGATCAACCTGCCCAATGGCAAGCCGGTGTGGTACCAGCCGCTTGCCGCGGATGTCGGCTACGTGTTGCCGTTCCGCCCGAGCGCACCGAACCTCGGTCTGCAATTCCTGCAAGACCTCGCGCACGACTGGACCAGCACGCACGCCGCATGGAACGGTGGCCGCTACGATCAATGGGTGCCGTCCAAGGGCACCACGACGATGGCCTACCTCACGCGCGACGACATTCCGTTTCACTATCAACTCGCCGACGCCTTTACGATCTGCGACGCGTACCACTGCTCGCTGATGGGCCCGACCGACCCGAACCGTTACTACATGTGGAGCGGCTGGGTCGGCAACGACGGCAGCGGCGGCGGCCCGGTGATCGACAACTCGGAACTCGGCTACGGCTGGTCCACGTATCCGGAAGTGCTGCAAAACGCCGGCATCACCTGGAAGATCTATCAGGACATGGGTACGGGCCTCAACGCCAGCGGCTCGTGGGGCTGGACGCAGAATCCGTACATCGGCAACTACGGCGACAACTCACTGCTCTACTTCAACCAGTACCGCAACGCGCAACCGGGCAACCCGCTGTACGACAACGCCCGTACCGGCACGAACGTGGCGAATGGCGACGGCTACTTCGACATCCTCAAGCGCGACGTGCAGAACAACGCGCTGCCGCAAGTCTCGTGGATCGTCGCGCCGGAAGCGTATTCCGAGCACCCGAACTGGCCGTCGAACTACGGTGCGTGGTACGTCGATCAGGTTCTGCAGATTCTCACGTCGAATCCCGAGGTGTGGAGCAAGACGGTACTGCTGATCAATTACGACGAGAACGACGGTTTCTTCGATCATATGGCGCCGCCGTTCGCGCCGGCATCGAGCGCAAACGGTTTGTCGACCGTCGACACCAGCAACGAAAACTATGCGGGCAGCGGTAGCACGCCAGCGGGTCCGTACGGGCTCGGACCGCGCGTGCCGATGCTGGTGGTCTCGCCATGGTCGAAAGGCGGCTACGTATGCTCGGAACTGTTCGACCATACGTCGGTGATCCGCTTTATCGAAAAGCGCTTCGGCCAGCAGCACAATCTGGGCGAATCGAACATCACGCCGTGGCGTCGCGCAGTGTGCGGCGATCTGATGTCGGCGTTTAACTTCAGCACCCCGAACGACGCGTTCCCGACGCTGCCGAGCACGGCCGGCTATGTGCCGCCCGATCAGAATCGCCATCCGGACTATGTGCCGCTGCCGCCGCTCGTGCAGGCCGTGCCGAAGCAGGAACCCGGCGTGCGCCCGGCGCGCGCGCTGCCGTACGAACTGTTCGTGCGCGTGCACGGTGAAGGCGGAGCCGGCAAGCTGGCAATGCGTTTCGTCAACACGGGCCGCGCCGGCGCAGTGTTTCTCGTCTACACGGCGTTTAGTCTCGATGCGCCGCGCACCTATACGGTCGAAGCCGGCAAGCGCCTTCAGGATGAACTGCCGCTGCATCCCGACGGCTCGTACGACTTCACGGTGTACGGCCCGAACGGTTTTCTGCGGCGCTTTTCGGGCACGCCGATTGCCAGAAGCTGGTGGAACGGCTCCGCCATTGCGCGGCCCGAAGTTGCCGAAGGGTATGACGTCGCGAACGGGAATCTGCAACTGCGTCTGGAGAATGTGGGCAGCGAGCGTTGCGTGTTCAACATCGTCAACGCGTATGACGCGAAAAACGTAATCAGGCACGCGGTGCGCGGCGGCGATACCGAGCAGCTGTACCTCGATCTGCGCAACGCGCATGGCTGGTATGACCTGGCGATCACGGTCGATACGGATCCGACGTTCGCGCGGCGCCTCGCCGGACACGTGGAAACCGGCAATAGCAGCATGAGCGATCCGGCACTGGGCAGCTAAGTTTCAGTTCGGTTTCGATTCAGTCCGTACGAAAAGAAGCGGCCGCTGCGATAAAAAAGCAGCGGCCGTTTTTTATGCATTCGAGTCGTAGCGTGTAAGCCGTAATCTCAAGCCGCCACAGCCGCCCTCACCGACTCACGCTCGCGCATTTTCTCCCGAATCGCCTGTACGACGAACTCCGCATCGCGCGCGACGCCAGAGAAGCGCCCCGATCCCCATGTATGCAGCCATGGCAAACCGACGAAATACAAACCGTCGATCGGTGTAATGCCACGGGTATGCGCCGGATAACCGCGACCGTTGAACACCGGCGCGTCGAGCCAACTGAAGTCCGGTGTAAAACCGATGCACCAGATAATTGCCGAAATGCCGCTGGTGTGGAGATCGAGCGTCGTGCGTTCTTCGGCTGGACGCCAGACAGGTTCGTAGACTTCACCCGCCGGCGCGTCGATGCCATGCTTTTCGATGAAACCATCGATGCTCGCATTGATCCGGTTATACGTATCGTCCGCGGCGTCGAGATTGGCGGCGAGCGTCGGGGCGAAATGGAATCGCCCGTCGCGCAGATCGTCGAGCCTGCCGTACAACTCCATGCCTTCGGCGGCGAACTTGCGCAGATCGATGTCGCGTCCGCCGTCGCGGCCGGTCACGTAGTGATTGGTGTTGTCGCGTACGCCTTCGCGCAACGGGTGCTTTTCCACCGGCATGTCGTAGTACTGCATGTCGGCGAGCCAATCGACCACATCCCGCCCTCGATAGAAACGCGCGCAACGCGGCGCCTCGCCGACCGCCAGCACCACCTTGCGTCCAGCCAGATGCAAGTCCTCCGCTATCTGCGCGCCGGATTGCCCTGTGCCGACCACCATAACCGCACCTTCGGGCAAGGTCTGCGGATTCCGATACGCCGACGATTGCAATTGCACGATGCTTACGGGCAAACGCTCGGCGAGACGCGGCACGATCGGCGTGTGATAGCCGCCCGAGGCAACCACGACCTGATCCGCTGTGAAATCGCCTTGCGTAGTGACGATCGCATAGACGCCATCGTCGCATTGCTTCACGCGTTTGACTTCCGCATGCTCGATCACCGGTGCTTCGACGTGCGCGATGAAACCGTCGAGGTAGTCGATGATCTCGTCCTTCTTCATGAACCCGTGCGGATCGTCACCCAGGTAGGGATACCCGGGCAACGCGCACTGCCAGTTCGGCGTCACGAGACAAAACGCGTCCCAGCGTTGCTGGCGCCACGTATGCGTCACCGTGTTCTTTTCCACAACCAGATGGTCGATGCCGGCCTGCTTGAGGTAGTAGCTGACCGACAGGCCCGCCTGCCCGCCGCCGATGACGAGCACGCTGTAATGCCCGTCAGCGCGCCCAGGATGGGTTGGATTCGACATGATGCGTCCTCTGCAAAAAATAAGCGCCTAGCTGAATTCGATAACCTTGACGGTCGCCTCGGGCCGATCGCGAAAACGCTCGGCGTCGCGTTCGATCTGTGCGAGCTGATCCATCGCTGCCGAACAGGCAAAGCCGTACTTCTCGCGCACGCGCTCTGAAGCGATACCTAACGCCTGCCGCGAACGTTCGACGAAATCGTCCAATGGATAAGCCTCGCCAGGTTTGAAGAAATCACCAATGACGAGCGACGGCGAATAACAGTTCGCTTCATCGCCATCGGGCCACTGAATCCGAAAGTGCATGACAGGCATCGCAAATCCTCAATCGATCAATGAATAGCTAACGCACGCGCTGCCAGCAATTGGCGGTATACGTCGACGTGACGCCGCGCGCTTGCGGCCCAACTAAAGCGTGCGAGTAATCTGGGCACGGCCTGCTCGAAATCAATTCGACTACTGCTGCCGCTGAGAGCACGTAGCAACGCCACCGCAATAGACTCGACATCGGTCGGATTCGCCCAGTAACACGTGGAGTCGTCGAGATACTCGGTGAACGGCGCGATTGCGGAAGCAACCGCCGGCGTGCCACTAGCAAGCGCCTCCAGCACCACCAGACCGAAGCCCTCGCGCAAGGACACCATCGACAGCACGTCTGCGCTGCGGAAGAGTGCGGGCATGGCGGCGTCTTCGAGCGGCCCGGTCACAACCACGCTTTCGTCCGGGCCAATTGACAGCCCCAACTCCGCCGCTCGTTTGAGCACGCTGCGGGCGTAGGCGTCGTGGTCAAGCAGGCTTGCGCCGCCGGCAATCACAAGTTGCGCGCCCGGCAACGTGCGCAGCACCAACGCGAATGCTTCGAGCAATGCGAGGGTGTTCTTACGCGCTTCGATACCGCCCACTGAAAGTACGATCCGGCCGCCATCAATGCCCAGGCGCCGCCTGATCTGCGCATCGTGCGCGTCTTCATGAGGCGTGAAACGCGTGATGTCGACACCGTTCGGCACCGTCAGCGCCGCAATGCCGAAAGTCGAGCGCATCTCGCGCGTCCATGTATCGCTGACACACAACACTTGCTCCGCATCCTCGTACGCCCGCCGCTGCCATGCAGCGAGACGGGGATCGTCGAAATGATCAAGGTGATGAACGGTGCGCATGAAACCGCGAATGAGCCCTTGCGCTCTCAGCTCGGCGAGTGCGTTGCCGCTGATACTGTCCTGCGCGTGCAAGACATCAAACGACCACGCGTCGTGTTCCATCAAGGTCTGCTTGAATGCATGAATCCGCGCCTCCACCATGGCTACCGTACTCGCCTGCGATGACGTGATCGGCGCATAGACCACGCGACATGGCGGCAGGCGGAACAAAGTCTCGCCCGGCGCAGCGGGCGCAAAGACGGTCACGTCATGACCGAGCGCTGTCAACGCGGTCGCCAGTTCAAGCGTATGCACGACCCCGCCACGCGGATTGACCGAATGCGTCAGCAACGCGATACGCAACGAATTCATCGCGGACCGTCCTTCGCGACCATGAACGGCTCGCGATTGAAATCCCACAACACCGCCGCCTCATCGTGGCGATGCAGAACCACTTCGGATGACGCATCGACCGTACCAATCACGGCACATGTGAGCGAACGCGAATCGAACTGCGCCTGCACTGCGTCCACTTGCTCTTCGCGAACCGATAGCAGATAGCCGAAGCTCGGAAATGCAGTGACCCAACGCTCCAAGGAGACGTCCGCAGGCTTCGGAATACGCTCGAGGTCGATCCGCGCGCCCACTCGTGAACATTCGAGCAACATCAACGCCGTGCCGAGTGTGCCGGCCATGCTGATGTCCTTCGCCGCATCGCATAAGCCACTTTCCGCTAGCCGCGGGAGCAGTTCGAGATCCGCTCTCAAACGTTCAGGCGGCGCGCCCACCGACGCATTCCAGAACGGATACGGTTCCTCGAAGTGCCCGCGCAAATCGACGGCCATCATCAAACGATCACCGGGCTTCGCATTGAAGCTCGACAACAGCACTTTCGCGCGCCCCACGATCGACACCGCCAGTTGCGCCGCCTCGCTGCGCGTATTCGTATGACCACCTACGATCGGCACGCCATAAGCGACGGAGGCCGCCGCCATGCCGGCAAGCACCTCCTCGGCGGCGCCGATGCCTCGACTCCACAGCGCATCGACCACCGCCAGCGGCCGCCCGCCCATCGCGTAGATATCGCTGATGTTGACCATCACGCTGCTGTAGCCGGCGAACCACGGCATAGCGCTCACGAAATCGCTGACCATGCCTTCGATGGCGAACAGGAGGTAGCCATCGCCATCGGCAATGGCCGCGCAATCGTCGCCAAGTGCAACAGCCTGCGCGAGATCCTGCGTGCCGCCAGGCAAACGCCGGGCGAGTGCGCCGACCACGTCGACGATATCCGTCTTGTGCCGAAACCCGCGACTTTCGCGCAGGCTGGCGACGAGATCGGCCACGCTTGTCATGCCGCGCTCCCTGCGGTAGCCGCGCTGTGAGGTTGCGTATGAGTCACGAAACCGCTATACGGCGTCACACACGGCGGATACCGATCCAGTTGCACCTGCATCAGATGATGCGGCCGGCCCAACAACGTTTCCTCTGCAAGCACGTCCCAATGCATTGCGCAAAAGAGCGGCACGTTCTGGCTCTGCACATGGGCGAGAAAAGTCTCGCAGCCGAGCGCATGGGCACTGCTCACGGCGAGACGAATCAGCGTCGCGCCGATTTTTCCGTGGCGGCGAAACGCAGCATGTACAGCAAGACGTGAACCGAACCACACGTTGCCTTCATCGCGATGAATCCGCACCGTGCCGACCACCTGCTCCGGCATGCCGGCGACACAGCTCACTGCCACAAGCTGCTGCGCGTGCGCGTCGATATCGTCGCGATCGTCGCCGACGAAAATGCCCTGCTCGATGCAGAACACCGCGCGCCGCAACTTGTATGCTTCATCGGCTTCCCAATCGAGCGTCGTCCACTTGATGCGGAATTCGCTCGGCGCATAGGGTGCGAAACCAACATCGCCTTCCAGTGCCTCACCTGCGATCGCTTCACCGAACATGATCACTCCTCGTACGACGACAACGACGAACACGCGCCGCATTTACCGCAGCCGGCTTTGATATCGCTCGAGCGCATCGCGGCCACGTTCAGCATTGCGCCGAGCGGTTGCAGAACGGACTTCATGAATTCAGGCGTGGGTGCGGGATGATCTTCGAGCGGCGTCCCACTGATCGGCACAAAGGGCACAACGAATGGATAGACACCGAGTTCGATTAACTCGCGCGACATGGCCAGAATGGCCTCCGCGCTATCACCAAGACCGGCGAGTATGTACGTACTCACCTGACCACGTCCGAACACAGCCACTGCCGCCTTGAACGCTTCCATGTAGCGCGCCAGCGGCACGCTCGCCTTGCCCGGCATGATGCGTTCGCGCAACGCGGGCGTCACCACTTCGAGATGCATGCCGAGCGTATCGATGCCGCTTGCTTTCATGCGCGCGAACCAGCGGTCATCGTCGGGTGGCTCGCATTGCGCCTGGATCGGCAGATCGACCGCCGCCTTGATAGCGAACGCGCTCTCGCAGAGGATCTGCGCGCCGCGATCGGACGTGGGCGGCGTGCCGGTGGTCAGCACCATATGCTTGACGCCGTCGAGCAATACGGCCGCGCGCGCCACTTCGGCCAATTGCTCGGGCGTCTTGCGCGCAATCGTCCGGCCCGCTGCGAGCGATTGCCCAATCGCGCAGAACTTGCAACTCTTACGGCGGCTCTCGTAGCGGATGCAGGTCTGCAGCACCGTCGTGGCCAGCACGTCCGCACTATGCAACGCGGCAATGTGCGAGTAAGGCACGCCGTCGAGCGTCTGCATACCGTAAAAGCGCGGCGCTTTAGGAAAGCTGATATTGGCGATCGGAATCGTGCCGCGCAGCAAGGCGCTCGAGCCGTTTGCGTCCGGCGTCTCTGCGACGAACGGCGAGTGCCAGGCGGTGCTCGTATGCACCGGCACCATGATCGTCACGCCGTCCACCGTCACCGCCTTATGGTCCGAGGGTCCCGCGCCGCCACGCCGGCTCGCCGCGCCCGCATCCGGAGACACGAGCCGCAAACCGGCCGACTGCAATTCAGTCATCAATTGCCGGCTCGCTGCCGACAGTGTCTCGCTGGAGTTCATCGCGCCATCCTTCGTTTGAATTGAAACCCGTGCCCGAAGCACTGGACCAGGCCGGCATCGGCGCGACGGTTTCCGCCGGCCGCCGGTTGATCGCAAGACTGAGCAATTCCGGCCGCGCGTAGTGGCCGACCGAATCCATCATGCGTTTGCGCTTGGTGATCAAGGCCATGTCGAGATCGGCGATCACCATGCCTTCGCCCTCACGCAGCGGCTGTGCCAGATGCTGCCCTTCCGGCGACACGATCGCGGTGTTGCAGCCGCCACGCAGTGCCTTCTGCAAATTCGTATCGGGTGTGACCGAGGCAATCTGCGCTTCGCTCAGCCAACCCGTCGCATTGACCACGAAGCAGCCCGACTCCAATGCGTGATGCCGGATCGTCACCTCGATCTGATCGGCGAAGATCGGCCCCACTAGTGACCCAGGAAACTGGCTGCAATGAATCTCTTCGTGTTGCGTCATCAGCGCATAGCGCGCGAGCGGGTTGTAATGCTCCCAGCACGCGAGCGCGCCGACACGTGCCACCGCCGTTTGCGCAACTTTCAAGCCGGCCGCATCGCCCTGCCCCCAGATCATCCGTTCATGAAACGTGGGCGTGATCTTGCGACGCTTGAGCAGCAGTTGGCCGTCCACGTCGAAGATCAACTGCGTGTTGTAGAGACTGCCGTGATCGCGCTCATTGACGCCCAGCACCACCACCATCCGATGCAAACGCGCCTGCTCGGCCACCGCTTGCGTCACCGGGCCCGGCACGATCACGGCTTCCTCGTAGAGCTTCATATGATCGGCGCCGGAAGCAACCGGTGGACGCACGAAAGAAAAGTACGGGTAGTACGGCACGAAGGTTTCGGGGAATACGATCAGTTGCACGCCTTCGCGCGCCGCTTTCTCGATGGCCTCGCATACCTTCTCGAGGGTGCCGCCGCTGCGCTCGAAGTCCGGTGCGATCTGGACCGCGGCGGCACGCACGATGCGTTTGTCGGACATAGTGATCACCCGCCTCTCGTCAAACCGTCCACGTGTGGATGATCAGCGCGTTGTCCTTGCGATGAAGCAACTGGATATCGAGCACGTCGAGCGGACTGATCGGGCGGATACCTTCGATCAGCGACGCTTCGCCGTGCCCGTACAAGGCTTGCAGTGCGAAGCGGCAGGCGTACACCTTGCCGCCCTCTTCCATGAACTTCATCAGTTGCTTGTTGAAGTTCAGATGGCCGGGGAACGCTTCGTCGCCAAGCGTTGGAAAGCCGCGTTGCAGGCCGAGCGTGACACCCGGCCCGTAAAGCAGCACCGACGTCTCGAAGCCCTTGCGTTGCAAACGCGTGGCCTGCAACAGATTGACGAAACCGATCGACCCCTCGAACGCGACCGTATGGAACGTGACGAGGGCCTTCTCGCCTGGTTCGGCCTTCACGTCTTCGAAGACTTTCTCTTCGTAGTCGACAAGGTAATCGCCTTTCTGATGCAGCGGTTTGTTGACGGCTGGCATGACACTCTCCGATCAGGGTTGCTAAGTAAAAGATGGCGCGTTTAATCCGTGCGCGCTTCTCTCAATGCAACGGCCGTGCCATTGATCGGTCACGCAAATGCGATCAATCAGCAATCAATTCCGCCTCGATTCGACATGCGACTCGAAAAATTCTTAGGCGTGAAGCTTGCATATAGCCGGGACGTCGCGGGCAAGAGCCCGCACCCCCGCGACGTCGCACCAGCCAAGTGCGATTTGCCTGCCGGGACGAGTCGGCGTGGTGCACTCATTCACCACAGACGATCAATCCGATCATTGATCGCATCCGGATGCGATCAATGATCTTCACCCCCAGCCGAAGGCTACAAATGAGCAGCCCGACACATCACTGGATCAAACGCCTCGCCGACACCCGCAAGCCGGCCTACCTCGCGATTCCCGATCTGATCGAAGAAGATCTCGCCACCGGCCGCCTGCGTCCGCGCGACCGCTTGCCGGGGCTGCGCGATCTGGCCGAAGAACTCGCGCTGAACTACACGACCGTGGCGCGCGCATATGCGGAAGCGCGCAAGCGCGGCCTGCTCGATTCGCGTGCGGGCAGCGGCACCTTTGTGCGTGGCCGAACCGCCACCTTGCCGCTCGCCGGCGGCAGCAGCATCGAGATGTCGATGAATACGCCACCCGAGCCGCCCGATTACGCGGTCCGTTTGCGCGATTCGGCCGCGCGCCTGATGAGCGGCAGCGATCCGTATCAGTTGCTGCGCTATCAGGACTTCGGCGGCTCGGCTGCCGACAAGGACGCGGGCGCCGAATGGCTGAAGCGTCGCGTGCCGCATTGCGACGCGCAGAACGTGCTGGTGTGCCCCGGCATTCATAGCGCGCTGGTGGCGCTCGTCTCGCAGTTGGCGCGGCCCGGCGGCACAATCTGTCTCGACACGCTGGCTTACCCCGGCATCAAGGCGATTGCTGCACAACTCGGCGTGCGTCTTCAGGCCCTACCGCGTGACGACGAAGGTCCGCTCGCGCACGCCTTCGAAGCGCTCTGCAAGACCGACAAGCCGAGCGCGTTCTATTGCAATCCGACGCTGCAGAATCCGAGCACCCTCACGCTCTCGCACAAACGGCGCGAGGCGCTCGCCGATGTCGCCTTGCGCTACAGCATTCCGATCATCGAAGACGATGCGTATGCGATGCTGCCGCAAAGTGCGCCCGATGCGCTCGCGAGCTTCGCTCCCGAACTGACCTACTATGTAACGGGTTTGTCGAAGAGTCTCGGCGCCGGTTTGCGAGTGGCGCATCTGCACGCGCCGACTGCCAGGCAAACGCAGCGCCTCGCCGGCGCGTTGCGCGCAACAACGGTGATGGCGAGTCCGTTCACCGTCACGCTCGCAACACAATGGATCGTCGACGGCACCGCGCTCGATATGCTCAACGCGATCCGCAATGAATCGCGCGCACGCCAGGCGATTGCATCGCGCATGCTCGAAGCGTGGCCTTACGAAGCGCACGCGGATGGCTTTCATTTGTGGTTGCCGGTGCCGGCCGAAAGCGGTTGGAGTGCTTCCGAACTCGCATTGCAACTGCGCAACCAGGGCATCGCCGCCGTTGCAGGAGCGGCGTTTTCCACCGACGGCAATCCGCCGAACGCAATGCGTGTGTGTCTCGGTGGCTCAAAAACGCGCGACGAATGCGAAGAGGCACTGCGCATTGTGGGCGAGACACTCGACCATCCGCATCATCTGCATTCTCCGGTGATGTGAAACCATTTGCGCGCATCGGCATATAGCCTCACATAGCGTCATACCCACCGTTATCTTCATACGAATACAGCGCCCTGCAACTCAATACCAGGGCGCTGTTTCGGCATCCATTGAAAAACCCGCAGCACGCGAAAAAGTGTGTAGCATCGCGCCGCGCCGCCACGAGCGGCGTTGCCGGCCGCCGTCAGAAACTGAAAGCATTACCTGCTCAAGTCCCCACTGCCGGCGCCGTATACCGCGTATGAGGCCCCCGCCTCACCGACTACGGCTCACTGCTTACTCCGAAAGACTCCCAACATGTTCTCCTCCATTCGCGCGCGCATCGTCGCCCTGTGCGTCGCTATCGTTGTGGTTGCGCTCGCTGCTAACGCGGTTCTCAACTATGTCGTTGCCAACTCGTACAACGCCGATGCAATCGAAAGCAGTTTGAACGCTGTCGAAAGCGGTCATGCAGACGGTATTGAAGATTGGATCGCCTCCAATAGTCAGATGATCAATTCGCTGCAGGACGCGGTGCTGCAACCCGATCCGTCCGCCGCGTTGAAGCAGATCGCCGCAGCCGGCAAGTTCACCAACGTGTATGTCGGCTACGCGGACAAGACCGCGAAGTTTTCGGACCCGACCGGCATTCCGCCCGACTACGATCCGACCGGCCGTCCCTGGTACAAGCAGGCCGCCGCAGCGGGCAAGCCGGTGGTGACACCACCCTATGTGGACGTGGGTACGGGCAAGCTGGTGGTGGCATTCGCCGCGCCCGTGGTGCGCGACGGCGTGGTGAAAGGCGTGGTGTCCGGCGACGTCGCGATGGACAGCGTGATCGCCAACGTCAAGGCGATTCATCCGACGCCCGCGAGCTTCGGCATGTTGATCGACGCGAGCGGTCATATCGTCGCGCACCCGGATGCCAAGCTGACCTTGAAGCCGGTATCGGACCTCGCACCCGCCCTTACCAGCGATAAGCTGACCGCGCTCTTCAGCGCCGAGCACCCCGTCGAAGTCGACGTGAGCGGCAGCACGAAGCTGCTGCGCGCCGAGGCTATTCCCGGCACCGACTGGTATGCGGTCGTCGCGCTCGACAAATCAGAAGCGACGGCGGGCATGCGATCGCTGTTGACGGCTTCGGTGATCGCCTTGATCGTGATCGCCGCGATCGCCGCCGCCATCGTGGCCGCGGTCACCGCCGTGTCGTTCCAGCGCTTGTCGAAAGTACGCGACGCGATGGACGCGATCGGCTCGGGCGAAGGCGATCTGACACAACGTCTGCCGGCCGTCGGCAACGACGAAGTCGCGCAGATCGCGCGCTCGTTCAACACCTTCATCGACAAACTCAGCCACGTGATGCGTCAGATTCGCGATGCCAGCGAATCGGTGCGCGTGGCCGCCAATGAAATCGCGGCAGGCAACGTCGATCTGTCGGGCCGTACCGAATCCGCGGCGGCAAGCCTGCAACAGACGGCGGCGTCGATGGAAGAAATTACCTCGACAGTCACGCAATCGGCGAGCGCCGCGAAGCAGGCCGACGACACGGCCGTGTCCGCATCGCAGGTCGCCTCGCGTGGTGGCGTAGTGATCTCTGAAGTGATTACGACGATGGGCGAGATCCAACATGCGTCGGTGAAGATCTCCGACATCATCGGCGTGATCGACGGCATTGCATTCCAGACCAACATTCTCGCGTTGAACGCCGCGGTGGAAGCCGCACGCGCCGGCGAACAGGGCCGCGGTTTCGCGGTGGTCGCCGGCGAAGTGCGCAGCCTCGCGCAACGCAGCGCGCAGGCCGCGAAGGAAATCAAGGCGCTGATCGAAGCAACCGTGGCGAGCGTGACGTCCGGCTCGGGCCAGGTGCGCCAGGCCGGCGAGACGATGACTGAGATCGTCAGCAACGTCGCCAACGTGACCACCATCATTTCCGAAATCACCCAGGCGGCCAACGAGCAAACGCGCGGGATTCAGGAAGTAAACCGTGCAGTCAGCCAACTCGATGAAATGGTTCAGCAGAACGCCGCGCTGGTGGAGGAATCCACAGCGGCCGCCGCCGCGTTGCAAGGCCAGGCCGTGAGTCTTGCCAGTGCCGTGACGCAATTCAAGCTGGACTAAGGTCCGCCAAAGGAAATCGCCGTGACGTTCTATAGAAATCTGAAGATCGCCGTCAAGTTGGCGCTGCTCGGCACGGTGCTGCTCGCCGCGACCATGGTGGTGGGTCTGGAAGGCTGGCACGCGTTGTCGAATACGCATGCGCTGCAGATCCAGTCCGCGCAAACGCTCAGTCAATACGCGCAAGCCGCCGACACGGCGCGCGTCGCGCAGGTCGAATTCAAGAAACAGGTGCAGGAATGGAAGGACCTGTTGCTGCGCGGCGCGGATCCGGCTGCGTTCGCCAAGTACCGTGACGCCTTCAGCAAGGAAAGCGGCACGACGCACGCTGCGCTACTGCGTCTGAAGGATCAGCTGAGTGCATTGGGCGCCAACGTCGACGGCGTCGACAAGGCGCTCGCCACGCACGCCTCGTTGCAGGACAGTTACCTCGACGCGCTCAAGCATTACGACGCGGCCGATCCGAATACGGCGCACGTCGTCGATGGTCTCGTCAAAGGTATCGACCGCACGCCGACCGCCGCGATCGACGACATCGTCGCCATGGTGATGCAGCAGGCGCAAGACTCCAGCGTGCGTACTGGCGAGGCCGCGGAACATGCGTACACGCTCGCCTGCGTGCTGCTGTTGTCGGTCGTGATCTGCTCGCTCGGCGTAGGCACCTTCGCGGTCTGGTTCCTGAGCCGCAGCATCACGTTGCCAGTCAAGCAGGCGGTAGGCGTCGCGCAAGCGGTTGCGGCAGGCGATCTGCGTGCGGATGTCGCCGTGGTGAGCCGAGACGAAACCGGCCAGCTGCTGGTCGCGCTCAACGAAATGAATCAACGCCTTCGGCACATCGTCAGCGAGATTCGTGAAGGCGCACACACGATTTCCTCGGCGACGCAGGAGATCGCCGCCGGCAACCTCGACCTGTCAGCGCGCACGGAACAACAGGCCGCCTCGCTCGAAGAAACCGCCGCGTCGATGCAGCATTTCACCGACTCGGTTCAGCGCAACGCCAGCAACGCACGCGAGGCCACCACGCTCGCGCAGACCGCGGCGCAAGCGGCGCGCGATGGCGGTGTGGTGATGACCGATGCCGTGCGCACCATGGGCCAGATCGATGCGGCGTCCAAACGGATCGTCGATATCATCGCGGTGGTCGAAGCGATTGCCGCACAGACCAATATTCTGGCGCTCAATGCGGCGGTTGAAGCGGCGCGTGCCGGTACGCAGGGGCGTGGTTTCGCGGTGGTCGCGAGTGAAGTGCGCAGTCTCGCTCAACGCTCGGCCGATGCGGCGCGTGAGATCAAGGCGTTGATTCGTGAGTCGGTGGCTACGATCGACGCCGGTACGCAGTTGATCAACCACGCAAGCAATACGATGGACGGTGTGGTGCAAAGCGCGGGCAGCGTGACGCGGATTGTGGAGGCGATCGCGACGGCCAGTGTCGATCAGGCTGCAGGTATTGCGGAAGTGAACGATGCGGTCACGCAGATGGATCAGGTGACACAGAGTAACGCGGCTTTGGTGGAGCAGGCGGCTGCGGCGGCTGATGCGGTGCAGAGTAAGGCTTCAGGGTTGGTGCAGAGTGTGAGTTTCTTTCGGATTGGTGCTGTAGCTTCTTAATCAAGACTCGAAGTCGAGGCCGCCGAGTAAGACCGTTGGCTCAGCCTGGGTGTGCGAGATGAAGTCCAGTTCGCGGACGTGGCGCCAGGCTTCGAGCTTACGGGGTAGCGCGGCCAGATAGCCTGCGAAACGGGCCGGGCCTTCTGGGCCCATCAGGCGTTCTATTTCGTCGCTGTCCCAAGTTAGGTATAGGTTCAACGGGTGTGCGTAGTGACGAAGGTCTTCGATCGGGGTTGCGTGGATTCGCACTCGGGTCGGGTGGCCGTGGCCGCCGTAGGGGAGGACTTCTGTGTGCACAGTTGTCGCGAAACAGGCAGCGATTGCTTCGGCGATGCGGGGGGCGAATTGGTCGTCGAAACGGGTGGCACTCTCTGGACGCATCTATGTCTCCGATGTTCTGTGCGATGAACGGAGCATCGTAGCATGTGAGACGGCCGCGATCGCCGAGGCGATGGGTGTCAAGGAATCGACGGTTGAAACTTACGCCAAGCGCGCTTTCGCGAAGCTTGGCGTGAATTCGCGCCGCGGGTTGTTGTCGCTCGTGCATGGGCACGAGGCGACTACGGCGGCGTAGTCAGATCGGGCGCTGCGTTTCACGTTCAGGCAAGCGACTCACGATGGCCTCGCCCTCCTGCGCGACAACCGTGCCAGCGGTGACAACAGGTCTCGCCAACGCAGCCTTCAGCTTGTCGCGATCCAGCTCCTTCTCCCACGCCGCAATCACGATCGACGCCACACCGTTACCCATCGTATTGGTCAGCGCGCGACACTCGGACATGAAACGGTCGATCCCGAGAATCAGCACCATCGCCGTCACAGGCACGGTCGGCACGACCGAAAGGCTCGCGGCCAGCGTGATAAAGCCGGCCCCTGTCACGCCGGTCGAACCCTTCGACGTCAGCATCGTCACCGCCAGCAACGTGATCTCCTGAGCAATCGTCAAATGAGTGTTCGTGGCCTGGGCGAGAAAGAGCACCGCGAGCGTCATGTAGATATTGGTACCGTCGAGATTGAACGAGTAGCCCGTCGGCACAACCAGTCCGACGATCCCGCGCGAGCATCCGAGCCGTTCGAGCTTCTCCATCAACTGCGGCAAAGCTGCTTCGGATGTCGACGTGCCGAGCACGATCAACAGTTCGTCCTTGATGTACACGACAAAGCGCCACAAGCTGAAACCGCATGCTCGTGCAATCAGGCCGAGTCCGCACGAGACGAACAGGAATGCGGTCAGATAGAACGTACCGATCAGTTTCATCATCGGCAGCAAAGACACGATGCCATATTTGCCGATCGTGAACGCGATGGCGCCGAACGCGCCGATCGGTGCGAGGCTCGTAATCATGCGCACAATACGGAAGAAAGTTTTCGACAGCAGTTCGATCAAACCGATGAGGGGTTTCGCGGGTTCACCCATCACCGCGAGCGCCGTGCCGAACAGCATAGCGATCAGCAGCACGGGCAGAATATCGCCCTGGGTGAACGCGCCGACGAATGTCTCCGGGATGATGTGCATGAAGAAACCCGCGAGCCCTTCGCCGTGTGCGGCTTGTGCGGCGTAACTGGATATCGCACCCGCGTCGAGGGTAGCGGGATCGACGTTAAAGCCCACACCGGGTCTCAGCACGTGCGCGGCCAGCAAACCGATGGCGAGCGCGAGCGTCGACACCACTTCGAAATACAGCAGCGCTTTGCCACCCACGCGACCGACCTTGCGCATGTCGTGCATGCTGGCGATGCCGGTCACGACCGTGCAGAAGATCACCGGGCTGATGATCATGCGCACGAGTTTGATGAAAGCGTCGCCGAGCGGTTTCATCGCCACCGCATCCGCCGGCAGGAAATGGCCAACAATCACACCGATAACGATCGCCACGATCACCTGCACGTACAGCACCTTATAAAGCGGTTTGCGCTTCATGTCTCCTCCGTTTTCTTTAAGGCAAAGCGCGTCCCTTCCCTTCTGCCGGGGAATCGGTCACACGCGTTTCGGTTGAATGGCGGCGAAAGTGCCGCCTGGGGATTTACAGCACGGCGGCCCACGGATGCCGTTCGAAATGGATCCGCTCGAACGCTTCAATCGCGGGGAGTGAAGCGAGCGTGAGATCGATGGTGTCCATGCCTTCGATCACCATCTGTTTGTGACGCGCGCCGAGCGGGAACGTAAACGTGCGACCGTTGACCGTTGTCACCGTCTGCTGCTCGATGTCGATATGCAGGCGGGCGGCCGGATGCGTCACCGCGTCCTGCATTAGAACGTCGACTGCTTCACGATCCAGTTGCACCAGCAGCAAGCGGTTATTCATCGCGTTCGAATAGAAAATCTCCGCGAAGCTGGGCGCAATCACGGCTTCGAAACCGAATTGCTGAAGCCCCCACACGGCATGCTCACGACTCGAGCCGCAGCCGAAATTTGATCCACCAATCAGGATGCGCGCGCCGCGATACGCCGTCTGATTGAGCACGCAATCCGAGCGCCGCTCGCCTTCTGCGTCGAAACGCAAGTCATACAGCAGGCCCTCGCTCAGCCCGGCCTTGTCGATGATGCGAAGAAACTGCTTCGGCATGATCTGATCGGTGTCGAGGTTTTCGATCGGCAACGGCGCGGCATTGCCGTCGATTTCGGTGAGTCTCGTTAGCATGATTGCGTCTCCAGCGTGCGGACGTCGGTGATGCGCCCGGTTAGCGCGGCGGCTGCGGCCATCGCGGGGCTCATCAGATGGGTGCGGCCGCCGCGCCCCTGACGTCCTTCGAAGTTGCGGTTGGTCGTGGATGCGCAGCGCTCGCCTACCGCGAGAAAATCGTCGTTCATCGCGAGGCACATCGAACAGCCCGGCTCACGCCATTCGAAACCGGCATCGCGCAGCAGCGCCGCAATGCCCTCCGCTTCGGCCTGGCGGCGCACGCTGCCCGAACCCGGCACGACCATCGCGCGCACGCCTTGCGCGACATGGCGCCCTCGTACGATCGCAGCGACCACGCGCAGATCTTCGATACGTCCGTTCGTGCACGAACCGATGAACACACGATCGATCGGTGTGCCTGCAATCGGCTGGTCCGAATCGAGCCCGATATAGTCGAGCGCGCGCCGCAGCGCTGCGGCAGCCTCAGGCGTCTTTTGCGCGGCTGCATTGGGAATGCGCTGATCGACCGCAATCGCCTGATCGGGACTCGTGCCCCATGTAACGAACGGAGCGATATCGTGTGCGTCGAAATGGTGTTCCGCATCGAAACTCGCGCCGGCGTCCGATTTCAGTTCGCGCCAGTCGTTCATTGCCGCAGCCCACGCGGCATCGTCCAGCGATGTTGCGTGCGCGCGGACGTAGTCGAACGTGGTCGCATCGGGTGCGATCAACGCCGCTCGCGCACCGGCTTCCACGGTCATGTTGCATAAGGTCATGCGCGCTTCCGCGGACAGCGAGGCAATCGTAGATCCTGCGAATTCCACCGCGTAACCACGTGCGCCCTGCGCGCCGATGCGACTGATGACCCACAGGATCACATCCTTCGACGATGTGCCGTAGGGCAACGTCCCGTCGATCGTAATGCGCATGGTTAGCGCGACGCGATAAACCAGCGTTTGCGTGGCAAGCACGTGCTCGACCTCCGAGGTGCCGATGCCGAAGCCCAATGCGCCGAGCGCGCCATACGTAGTCGTGTGACTATCGCCGCATAGCACGACCATGCCCGGGCGAATCAAGCCACGTTCTGGCGCGACGATATGTTCAATGCCTTGCAGCGGATCGTTCGCCGCGTGCAGTTCGATACCGGCCTGCTCGCAGTTGCGCGCGAGATTGTTCGCCTGCAACAACGAAGCGGCATCGCGAATCACGCGCGGCGATTCCGCATGCGTCGGAATGATGTGGCTGACCACCGCCAACTGCTGACGCGGACGACGCACGGGTCGCGCTTTCGCCGCGAGCGCGCTAAACGCCTGCGGGCTGGTGTATTCGTTCATCAGATGCAGATCGACATACAGCAACACGTTTTGCTCATCGATGCGCGTGACGACGTGCGAATCGACGAGCTTCTGGTAAAGGGTTCGTTTTGACATGATGGGCCGACCGGCGACTAGGACTGCAAGAACGGCAGGACGCGTTCGAGTAGCAACTCGGGCGCTTCCTCGGGAATGTAATGACCGCACGGCAACGCCTCGCCGCTCACGTGCGCCGACCACTGACGCCACTCGGCGAGCGGCTCGAAGCATTGCTCGATGACGCCCTGCGCGCCCCACAACGCCAGGAAATTGCACTCGATTTTCTGCCCCTCAGCGAGCGAGGCACGGTCGTGATCGAGATCGATCGTGATGCTCGCGCGGTAGTCTTCGCAGATGCCGTGCGCGGTGGCCGTGTCCGACAGACAGCGCAAATACTCCGCGTAAGCGGCATCGGTGAACGGCGCCAGCCCGGCGCTACGAGCGCCTATGGTCTGCTTCAGATAGAGATCCGGATCGGCGCGAATCAGCGTTTCGGGAAACGGCGCGGGACGCACGAGGAAAAACCAGTGCCAGTAAGCGCGCGCAAACTCGAACGACGTTTGCTCATACATGGCGAGTGTCGGCGCGACGTCCAGCGTGACCAGCTTCGTCACGGCTTGCGGATGATCGAGCGCCATGCGAGCCGCAACGCGTCCACCCCGGTCGTGACCGACCACGGCAAATTGTGTGAAGCCCTGGGCGCGCATCAACGACACCTGATCCGTGGCCATGCGGCGTTTCGAGTAGTTGCTGTGGTCGGGCGCGCCTTGCGGTTTGCCGCTATCGCCGTAGCCGCGCAGATCCGCGGCAATGACCGTGAAGTGCCGGGCCAGCGTGGGCGCAACCTTGTGCCAGATCGCGTGGGTCTGCGGATGACCGTGCAGCAGCAGTAAGGCCGGGCCGTTACCGCCGCGGATCGCGTGGATCCGGATGCCGTCGACGTAGATCGACGCGTCGGTGAAACCTGTAAACATCGTTGCCTCCCGTATCTGAATGCAGTCTAGTTGAAGCCTGCAGCGATAGGGTTTCCAGTGAGGCAATCTGAAATTAACTTTCAGGCACGAATCGACGGGCGGTTTTCACCTTGCGATGCGGAATTAGGGTCGCCAAGGCGGCCGCGGGCGAAACTCCCGTTGCAGATGCTGCAGAAAGGTCTTGATTCGTGCCGGCATGCCCGTTCTTTGGTGAACAAGCGCGATGACGTCAGCATCCGGCAGCTTCCAGCCTGGCAGCAGCCGGATCAGCGAGCCGCTTTGTAGTTCTTCCGCTACGTCCCATTCCGACCGAAGCATCACCCCACGCCCTTCGCGAGCCCACTGGTGAATCACATCGCCGTCATTCGAACTGAGGCCTGAGGAAACACGGACGCCCCGTGAAGTACGCCCCTTCGAGAAATGCCACAACGTCACGTCCTCATTGTTTTGACGAAGGGCGATGCAGGGAACGTTCGCGAGGTCTTCCGGGTTGGCGGGGGAACCGTATCTTTTCAGGAAGGCGGGGGACGCGCAGACGTAGCGAGCGTTAGGCGCAATCACGTACCTGACGAGGTTCGAAGGACCTAACTCACCGATATGAACGACGATGTCATAGCGGTCATATTCTTCAATGAGCGGGCGGTCGGACAATGTCAAGGAGACGTCCACATCCGGATGGGCATCCTTGAATGCAGATGCGATGCGGGCTACGTATCGCCGCCCGAAACCAAGTGGTGCGTTGACTTTCAAACCACCGACCAATTGCCCTCTTCGCCTACCCAGCTCGGCGAGCAACGAATCAAAGTCACGAAGAAGCTCTGCGCCTTTGGAACAAAGCAGTTCGCCCTCTTCCGTGAAGCGCAATTGTCTCGTCGAACGGTCCAGCAAATGGACGTCAAGCTTCGTCTCAATCTGCTGCAACCGTTTCGTGACCGCCGACGGCGTGACGCCCAACTTCCGCGCTGCGCCCGCAAGGCTGCCGGCTTCGCGAATGCTGAGCAGAAATCTTATGTCGACGGCATCATTCATGAAGAAACGAGCTTACTGCTTCTCGGTTTTATGAGGCGGGATGGTAGTCAATACGGAGCGTGTCTCGACCGTCTTGTGAGATGCATTGTAGCAGCGGCAAAATGCAGACCGTGGTCAATTAAATAGCCTCACGGACATCATCACAAGTCCAGACGCAACCGTGGTCCAACTTCAACAAAACCCGCGGACAGATAGAACGCAAGCGTCCTGGCCCAGCGTCGCTGATCAGGCGCGCCGACGTCGAGTCGTTTCCATCCTCGCTCCTTGCCGAACTTCGTGGCCTCGCGGACCAGCGCTGCAGCTACTCCATCCGACCGGTATTCCGGCCGAACGTATAGCTCCGTGATCTGTCCGAAGGCTCCTCCCGCGTATATCGCCATGCCTTCTGTCATTAGAATTACGCCTACCGGACTCTCGCCTTCGAGCGCCACATATCCGAAGCAGCGATTCGTTTGGCTCAAAACGGCTTCGGCGATAGACACTCGGTCCGCAGGTTCAAGTTCACCATTGAGAAGCTCCGTCAGAAGCTCATCCACAAGATGCGCAACGGAATGTGCATCGGTCGGTGCAACAGGACGAATATGCGTCACGGTGATCCCCTTTACTATCTCGCGCGGTGCGGCCAAAAAGCTGTTGACCTGGCACTCACCCACAGCAATGCCTCATATAATGGCAACACGTAGTCATCTTTGAACTGTTCCTTCACTGAAGGCGCCATGCCAAAATCTCAGAACCAGCCACCCGCTGGAGAATCTCCGGACATTGAGGTAGCAGAGAAGCAGATCGACCCAGCAGTGGAAAAGGTGTCCCGTGCTTTGTCTGCGCAGATTCATGCCTTTCGAACGTCAGCAGGAATCGCTTCGGGCACACTCGCGAAAATGGCCGGCATTTCGCATTCGATGCTCTCGAGAATCGAAAAAGGAACGGCAACGCCATCGATAGAAACGCTCACGCGGCTTGCAAATGCGCTGGGCAAACCGGTGTCGCGTTTTTTCGTCGACCAGAGTGAACGCCACGACTGCTCGTTCGTACCCACTGGACAAGGCGTGACTGTCGACCGGGAAGGTTCGTCGTACGGCCACATCTATCGGCTCGTTGGCCACGTATTGTCAGGCAACCTTTCCGTGGAACCGTATGTCGTTACGCTCGACGAGAAATCCCAACCGTGGTCAACCCACCAGACAACTGGAATCCAGTTCCTTCACGTACTTGAAGGCACGATGAAATACCGGTACGCCAATCGGCTCTACGATCTGAAACCCGGTGATAGTTTGCTGTTCGACCCGAATGCGGCGCATGGTCCGGAAGAAATCGAGAGCGTGCCGGTCAAATTTCTCGCCGTCTTCTTCAACATCCGGGAATACAGCTAGAAAGCAGAGGCCGCAACCTGTGGCACTGGCCTCTCGCGTCTACCGGTTTATCGTTGCGACCGCTGCAGTTCTGCGAATTGCTTGGCTACGACGCTTTCCCGGCTCGCGACAATCTCCCCCGCCCCAACACGCTCCCGGCCATACACAATCCACGCGTCATCCGGCGAACCGATTGTTGCGTCCACCCGCAGCTTCTCTGGTTGCGAATCAAAATAGTATCGATAGACGAGTGCGGAATCGCATTCTCCCTTCATCAGCCGCTCGAAGGCCACTGGAATCGAGACCGCAGGAATCAGCTTCGAATACGAACTGAGGTCTGCGTACTCATCGGTTGCAGGAGAAACAAGCGAGATTGTCTCCGGCTTGCTCACTTCTTTACGTGTGAGAATCGCCAATGTCTGACTCGACGAGATGAAGGTATCAACAACGAATCGCTCGCGGAAGTTACTGCCCATCACGCGCGGCGTATCTGGATGAACCGCGCACTGAACGAGATAGTCAATTTCGTCTGCGTCAAACGCAGCCAGGGCATCGTCGAAATTTCCAAAGAGTTTGACCTCAGCCTCAAGCCCGTGGAATTCAATGTAACGACGAGTCACGTACTCGTGGTTCGTCCCGGATGGGCCGAGCGTGCCAAACCTGATTGTGGCCATGCTTTACTCCTGAAAATTCGCGCGCATCTTCAACGTGGCGCATTCATTTTTGAATCATCTGACTGAGGAAGCGCTTCGCGCGTTCAGTCTTCGGTGCGTCGAAGAAATCGGCGGGCTCGCTGTCTTCCACGATTTCGCCCTGGTCCATGAACAGAATGCGATCGGCTACTGCCCTTGCAAATCCCATTTCGTGTGTGACGCAAAGCATCGTCATGCCGTCTTGTGCGAGCAGCGTAAGCGTATCGAGCACCTCTCTGACCATCTCCGGATCGAGCGCCGACGTCGGTTCGTCGAGAAGCATGATGGTGGGCGACATGCAAAGTGCCCTCGCGATAGCCACCCGCTGCTGCTGACCACCGGAAAGCTGCGCAGGGTATTTCGTGGCGTGGCTCGCAACACGAACCCGTTCGAGCATTTCAAGCGCCCGTGCTTCAGCCTCCTTCCGCTTCAGTCCGCGAACGCGCATCGGAGCCAAGGTGCAGTTTTCCAGCACCGTCATATGCGGGAACAGATTGAAATGCTGAAACACCATGCCGACATCCGCACGTACCATGCGCACGTGTTTCGCATCGTCGGTGAGCTCGATTCCGTCGACGTGCACATCTCCCGAATCATGCTTCTCAAGCCGATTCACGCAGCGAATCAGTGTCGATTTTCCAGAACCGGACGGCCCGCACAGAACGATTTTTTCACCGCGGCGGACATGCAGCGAAATAGAGTTGAGTACATTGAACGCGCCGAAGCTCTTTGAGAGTCCTTTGATCGATATCGCGAGCTCATTGTTCGGTACCGTGTTCATAGCGGAAATCCTGTGCATTTCGTGCGACTCAGCTATCAAGCCGCGTGGGTGTCTGGGCGTGGAATGCGCGAGCCGCCGGGCTGTCCTTCCAGGCTACAACCTGACCGTCGGACAACCGCTCACGCCCATAGACAATCCATGGGTCGTCAACGGTACCGATTCGCTCGTCGATTCTGAACCGCGTGGGGTTCTCGATTGCAAGAGACGAGTACGTCAAACCACTTTCGTATTTGCCCGAGAGGAGTCCATCCGCAACCGATGCTGTCGATGTCTCCGGAATGAGCGTCAGTCCATCTGTATTGACATAGTCACGCGTGGCCGGTTGAAGCGCGAGCGTTCGTGGTGTACCGATATCAACTCGGGTCACTACCGCCATGTCCTTGCTGGAAGAGACGAAGGCGTCGATGACGAACAATTGCTTGCGGTACTTCGCGACGATGTCGGCCGTTGAAGGATGCACTGCAACCTGAACGATATAGTCGGCCTCGCCGTCGATCACCATGCGCGCTGCCTCGTCGAAGCTCAACACCAGAGCCATCGATGCTTTTTCTTCCAGACCATGATGTTGAATGTATCGAGCAGTCACAAACTCGTGATTACTACCACTGGGTCCAAGTGTCAGAAACCGAAGCAATTTTAGTTTCTCCATTAACTTTGCGTAGGAGACTCGGGAACATGAGTCCGCCTATAAAAATGCGCTACAAGATCACTAGGCTATGTGGGTGTCGCCAGAATCGGAAGACTTCAGCATCGCGGGTTGCTTGGGCTTTCGAGGATTGGCAACGTTAACGTCCTTACCTGTTCTGCGTGCGATGTTCTGCTCGAGGATCCGGAACGCGTGCGACAGGAAGAACGTCATCGCGAGATAAATCAATCCCGCTCCAACGAAAATCTCATAGGGCGCATAGGTCTCACTGACCAGCAGCTTCGACGTCCCGGTCAATTCCATGATGGTCACCGTCGATGCCAGCGAAGTCGCCTTCAGATTCAGAATCGTTTCGTTGGCGTACGCGGGGATTGCAATACGAATGGCGATCGGTGCTTTAACGCGGCTGAGTATCGATGCCCGACTCAGCCCAAGTGCCTCGGCAGCTTCCACGATGCCTTTGGGTACGGCAGACAGCGCCCCCATCAGAATGCGCGCCGTGTACGCGCCCGAATTCAACCCCAGCGCAATGACGGCGCAGGTGAATGGGTCACGCAGGAGCGGCCAGAACATGGAGTGTCGGATAAAAGAGAACTGTCCGAATCCGTAGTAGAGAAAGAACAGCTGCACGAGCGCCGGCGTGCCGCGAAATGCGCCGATATAAACCTTGACGCAAGCGCTCAGAATCTTCGACGAACTCAATCCCAAGAGCGCGGTGGGTACACCCACAATGAGACCCACAACCACGATGCAGACAAACAACTCAAGCGTGACAGGCAGCGCAGCAAGCAGACGCGGAAGACTCGAAATGAGCAATGAGAAATCAAACATGGCTCACCTCGTCAATGCGGTCGACGTCCTGCGTCGAACCGTACTAAAGACATTTGTCAGGGCGAAGCTGAGAACAAAGTACAGCACGCCAGCAACAAGATAAAAGAAGAATGGGCGATTGGTCGCCTCAACGGCGAAGCCTGTTCGTCGCATCAAATCTTCCAGACCAACCAGCGAAACAAGCGCAGTTTCCTTCAGCAGTACGGTCAGTTGATTCCCGAAAGCCGGGACTGCGAGGCGCCACGCCTGGGGTGCAATAACGTGGACAAAACTCCCCGTGCCCGTCAACCCAAGCGCTGCGGCGGCTTCAAACTGCCCGCGCGGAACTTCCAGAATCGCCCCCCGGAAGATCTCCGTTGCATAGGCGCCAAACACCAGCCCGAGCGACACCGCACCCGCGCCGAACGCATTGATTTCAATGGATCGGCCGAGGACATGAGAAAGAGTTGCGCTGCCGCCGTAGTACACCAGGAAGATGACCAGCAGGTCCGGAACACCTCGTATCGTGGTTGTGTACGCCCCGGCGAAATGGCTGAGAATCCGCATGGGAGACAACTTGGCAGCGGCCATCAGGATCCCGATGACCGAGCCGATCGCTGTGGCCGCGAGTGCGACCAGCAACGTCGTCACGGCCCCGAGCAGAATGAGCCCGCCATAACCATTCAAAGTGAAATCGACCATGCTGGCTCCCGCTTTACATCAGAGAGAAAGGGAAATACTTCTTTCTGATCTGATCGTAGGTGCCGTTCGCCATAATTGCGGCCAACGCAGCGTTAATACGACTACAGAGCTCGGCGTTGTCGAGACGAACGGCAATTGCGTTTCCGTCCCCGAGTACGCCGCCTTTGAATTCGGGTCCGACAAACGCGAAGTCTTTCGAGTCAGGCCGTTTGAAGAAGTCTGAGTAAAAGGTTGCCTTGTTGCCGATGATGAGGTCGACACGACCTGCAACGAGGTCCAATTCAGGCTGACGCGTATCGTCATACAGAACGAGTGACGCCGTCTTGTCGTAGCCGTTGGCGACCAGCCACTGGTGCTGCGAGGCGCCGCGTTGAACGCCGATGCGCTTGCCTTTCAGACCCGCAGGCGACACGTCCTTGATCCCGCTGTCTTTTGCCGCGATAAAGCTGGACGTCGTGTCCTTGTACTTGTTGGTGAACAGCACCTGTTTGCGGCGCGCGGGCGTTGTCGACATCGACGCAACGATTGCGTCATACCGATTGGCCTGAAGACCGGGAATGATGCCGTCCCATGCCTGCGCAACGATCTGGCATTTCATCTTCATCTGTGCGCAGAGGGCATTCGCAATGTCCACATCGAAGCCCTGCAGCTGGCCGGAGGCATCTTTAAAGCTCCACGGAGGATAGGTGCCCTCCGTGGCGACCCTCAGCGTGTCGCCCTCGGAAAAAGCGGGCGCCGACATGACCAACGCTGTCGCCGCCAGGGCGCAGGTGACCAATCCTCGAATACGTTGAAACAGGCTGTGTGACATGGCAACTCTCTCGTCGCGATTGCTGCGCCCCGGATGTTCCGTCGCATTGGAAGTAAAGGTAGCCCGTCGTTAATTTAACGTCAATATTTTAATTTTATGCAAATTCCCTAATCGGGTTTACGCTTAAATGGGTGGCGTGGGATGGGTCGAAAGTCGTGCCGCAGACGAAACTCGGGACGTGCGTCGACCTTCCCGGAGACGGGATGGAAGCAGGTGGTCGATGGGTTTAGCGAGCGTGCGGGAAGCGAGGCACTGCAGGGCTGTCACGCGGGTCGGGTGAATACCCGACGCGTGTGTTCATGTTCAGCCTGCGCGCTTATTTCGCTGAACGCGATTGGCTCGCCAGCGAATCAGCAGGCCGACTAATGCGGCGAAGCCCGCAGTGGCCGCGTAGCCGGCGAGGCGAATGGCATCCTCACTCGGGAGACGCGAGACCAACACAACGATAATGGCGATTGCAAGTAGCGCGATACATGCGATTGCCCATTTCATCTCCGTCTCCCCTGAAATTTGATGTGCTGCCAGATGCACGGCTATCTCGCCGTTTTGTTAAGCATACCCGCGAGTGAGGCACCCGCGCTTCGCTGCGACTCACGCGATTACCCCTCTGCCGCTTCCGCGCGCCTGCTCAAGGATGAACTCGATAAAACTCGCTGCCGCCCGCGTGTGATGCCGATTCGGCATGTAGAGCAGGTACATGTTCGTACCGAAGATACTTAGGCGCCATTCATCGAGCGCCGTCACCACGTCGCCGCGACGCAGGTCGTCCTGCACCACGTAGTCGGGTACCAGACCGACGCCTAGACCAGCCAGCACCGCCTGGCGCAAGAACAGAAAGTTCTCGGAAATAATCGTCGGCTCAAGCAGCACTTCGTGGCGTTCGTCGCGCAGATACGCCGCCACCCGCAACTGCCTGCCAACCACCGCCGCCGTAATCAAGGGCGTGGTGCGCAAATCATCGAGACGCACCGGCATACCGCGGCTTGCAGCAAAATCCGGCGACGCACACGCAACATATCGCACCGGCCCCATGTCTCGCGCGACGAGATTCTGCGGCGGCTCCGACATCACCCGAACCGCGATGTCGACCTCGTCACGCATCAGATCCTCGACCCGATTCTCGAACATCACATCCAGCACGATGCCCGGATACAGACGCTTGAATGCGATCAGCCAATCCGACATCACCAGTTGCCCGTAACCGCTCGGCACACTCAACCTCACCCGCCCCTGCAAGCTCTGCCCGAGCGTGGTGACCGATTCGCGCGCGGCCAGCAACGCATTCTGAATGGTGCGGCCATGCTCGTATAACTGCAGACCGATTTCAGTCGCTTCGACCCGGCGCGTGGTGCGCCTGACCAGTTGCAGCCCGATCGAGCGCTCCAACTGGTTCAGGTGGTAACTCACATTCGCGCGGCTCATTTTCAGCCGGCGCGCGGCTTCGCTCAGGTTGCCCGCATCGAGGATATCGACCAGCAAGGTCAGCGAATTGACGTCCATGGACAGGCCTTTGTCAAAGTATCTTTGACAGTCTGTCAACCGTCTATGTAATTGTCAATAAACCTTGACCAACCCACAATCGGAGAAATCGGCAGACCAGGTATGCCCGATCTGCCCGCCTCGGCCCGATTTGCCCGATATCAATCAGGAGACGACACGATGACCCTCAACCCTTCCGCCGACGTTGTGACGCGCGAATTGCGCGGCAAAGTCCTGCTGGTGACCATCGACCACGCACCGGTCAACGCCTTGTCCGCCGACGTGCGGCGCGGCCTGCTCGCCGCCATCGAAGCCGCGGATGCAGACAAAGCCGTCGAAGCCGTGCTGATCGTCGGCGCCGGGCGCAACTTCATCGCGGGTGCAGACATTCGCGAGTTCGGCAAGCCGCCGGTGCCGCCGTCGCTGCCGGATGTATGCGACCGTATCGAGGCATGTTCGAAGCCGGTGGTGGCCGCCATTCACGGCGCCGCGCTCGGCGGCGGCCTGGAAGTGGCGCTCGCGGCGCACTACCGTCTCGCCGTGAATGGCGCGAAGCTCGGTTTGCCTGAAGTGCAACTGGGCCTGCTGCCGGGAGCAGGCGGCACACAGCGTACGCCGCGCCTGATTGGCGCGCAGGCTGCCCTCGACCTGATCTTGAGCGGCCGCCACGCCGGCGCGAAAGAAGCGCTCGCGCTTGGCCTCATCGACCGGCTCGGCAGCAGTGACGACATCCTCGCAGAAGGACTCGCCTACGCGCACGAACTGCTGGCCGCCCATGCGCCGGTACGCCGCACGCGCGATGCTGCTGCGCTAAGCGACCGCGCGGCGAGCCTCGCCGCCGTCGCCACGGCGCGCGCGGAAACGGCGAAGAAATCGCGCGGCCTGTTCTCCCCGTTAAAGATCGTCGACGCCGTGGAAGCCGCCATCGAACAGCCTTTCGACGAAGGCCTGCGGCTCGAACGCAAACTGTTCCTGGAATGCATCGACAGCCCGCAGCGCGCCGGCCTGATTCACGCGTTCTTTGCCGAACGCGAAGTGCTCAAGGCACCGGAAACACGCGATGCCAAACCGCGCGCACTGAACAAAGTCGGCGTGGTGGGTGGCGGCACAATGGGTGCGGGCATCGCCGTCGCCGTGCTCGATGCCGGCCTGCCGGTGACGATGATCGAACGCGACGACGAGTCGCTCGCGCGCGGTCGCGCGCACATCGAAAAGGTCTACGACGGCCTGATCGCCAAAGGCCGCATGAGCGCGGAAAAGAAAGCCGACGTGATGACGCGCTGGCAAGGCAGCACTTCATACGACGCACTCGCCGACGCCGATCTGGTGATCGAAGCGGTATTCGAAGACCTGTCGGTGAAAAAAGCCGTGTTTGCCGAACTCGATCGCGTTTGCAAAGCGGGCGCGGTGCTCGCCACCAACACGTCGTATCTCGACATCGATGCGATCGCGGCCAGCATCTCACGCCCCGCGGATGTGATCGGTCTGCACTTCTTCTCCCCCGCCAACATCATGAAGCTGCTGGAAGTGGTGGTGCCGAAGCAGGTCAGCGCCGACGTGGTCGCCACCGCGTTCGAACTCGCCAAGAAGCTGCGCAAAACGCCGGTGCGGGCCGGCGTGTGCGACGGTTTCATCGGCAATCGCGTGCTGGCGGTGTATCGCAGCGCGGCTGACGCGATGATGGAAGACGGCGCGTCGCCGTATCAGATCGACGCGGCAGTGCGCGCGTTCGGCTTCCCGATGGGCCCGTTCCAGGTGGTCGATCTGGCGGGCGGCGACATCGGTTGGGCTGCGCGCAAGCGGCGCGCGGCCACGCGGAACCCCAACGCGCGCTACGTGCAGATCGCCGACCGTCTTTGCGAACGCGGCTGGTTTGGTCAGAAGACCGGCCGTGGTTTTTATCTGTACCCCGAAGGTTCGCGCAGCGGCGCACCCGACCCTGAAGTCGAGGCCATCATCGACGCCGAACGCGAGCGCGCCGGCATCACGCCGCGCACGTTCACCGACGAAGAAATCATGCGCCGCTACATGGCCGCGATGATCAACGAAGGCGCCAATGTCTTGCACGAAGGCATCGCGCTGCGGCCGCTCGATGTCGACGTGACCTTCCTCTATGGCTATGGCTTTCCGCGCTATCGCGGCGGTCCGATGAAATACGCCGATACGGTGGGCCTCGCGACGGTTCTCGCTGACATTCGCGAATTCGCCAAAGAAGACCCGCTGTTCTGGAGAGCGTCGCCGCTGCTGGTCGATCTGGTCGAGCGCGGCGCGAATTTCGCGAGCCTCAACCAGTCAGCTTGAGACGGCACGTTATTTGGAGCATTCTCGACCGGTGGCGGCCTGATCGCCCCTGGTTCGCCGGTTCGCTGGCCCATTGAATATTTAGGGAAGAACCCGCTATGGATTTGAACTTCACACCTGAAGAAGAGGCTTTTCGCACTGAGGTGCAGCGTTTTTTGCGCGACAAACTCCCGCAACGTCTCGCCGACAAGGTACACGGCGGCCGCCGCCTCACGCGTGACGACATGGCCGAGTGGCATGCGATCCTCAACGCGCAGGGCTGGCTCGCCAATCATTGGCCGAAGGAGTACGGCGGCCCGGGCTGGAACGCCGTGCAGAAATTTATCTTCGAGAATGAATGCGCATTGGCGGGCGCACCGCGCGTCGTGCCGTTCGGTGTCAACATGCTCGGCCCGGTGTTGATCAAATACGGCAACGAAGCGCAAAAGCGCCACTGGTTGCCGCGCATTCTCGATGGCTCGGACTGGTGGTGCCAAGGCTACTCTGAGCCGGGCGCGGGCTCGGACCTCGCATCGGTCAAGACCACCGCGGTACGCGGCAGCGACGCGCAAGGCGAGCACTACATCGTCAACGGTCAGAAGACGTGGACCACACTCGGCCACTACGCGAACATGATCTTCTGCCTCGTGCGCAGCGCCACCGACGTGCGCAAGCAGGAAGGCATCAGCTTTCTGCTGATCGACATGAACACGCCAGGCGTCGAAGTGCGGCCGATCATCACGCTCGACGGCGAGCATGAAGTCAACGAAGTCTTCTTCACGGATGTGCGTGTACCGGCTGAGAACCTCGTGGGCGAAGAGAATAAAGGCTGGACCTACGCCAAGTACCTTCTCACGTATGAGCGCACCAATATCGCGGGCGTCGGCTTCTCGGTCGCCGCGTTCAACCGGCTGCGCAAGATCGCCGCGAAGCAGCAACGCAACGGCCGGCCGCTTGCGGAAGATCCGTCGTTTGCCGCACGCATGGCGCGCGTCGAGATCGATCTGGAGAACATGAAGACCACCAATCTGCGCGTGATCGCGGCGGTGGCCGGTGGCGGCGTGCCGGGCGCCGAGAGTTCGATGCTGAAGATTCGCGGCACCGAGATTCGCCAGGAGATCTCCTCGCTCACGCGCCGCGCGATGGGACCGTATGCGCAACCGTTCGTCGAGGAAGCCTTGCACGATGGCTTCGAGGGCACGCCAGTCGGTCCAGACGAAGCCGCGAGCGCTGCCTCGCTCTATTTCAACAACCGCAAGCTGTCGATCTTCGGCGGCTCCAACGAAATCCAGAAGAACATCATTTCCAAAATGATCCTGGGACTGTAAGGGGCGCACGTCATGAATTTCCAGCACACCGAAGACCGCCGCATGCTGGCGGATACGCTCAACCGTTTTGTCACCGAGCAATACGCCTTCGAAACGCGTGACCGCATCGCAGGCTCGCCCGAAGGCTTCAGCGCCGACCTGTGGAATCGCTTCGCGGAACTCGGCATTATCGGCGCGTTGTTCGATGAGGCGCACGGTGGTTTTGGCGGCGGCGGCTTCGATATCGCCGTCGTATTCGAGAGCCTGGGTCGCGGCCTAGTGGTCGAGCCGTTTCTCGATACGCTGATCGTCGGCCAGGCAATCGCGCGGGGCGGCAATGAAACCCAAAAGGCCGCGCTTGGCGAATTGATCGACGGATCCCGGATCGTTGCGCTCGGGCATGGTGAGCCGGACGGCCACTACGAACTGTCGCGCGTCACAACACGTGCCCGGCGTATTGGCGACGCATGGCAATTGAATGGCGCGAAGGCGGTGGTTCAGCACGGCGAGAACGCTTCCGTTTTTCTGGTCTCCGCACGCACCGCAGGTGCTGACGACGCCGAAGCCGGCATCACGCTCTTTCTCGTCCCGCGCGACGCCGCGGGTGTCAACGTGCGCGGCTATCGCAAGATCGACGGCGGCCGCGCGGCTGAGGTCACGTTCGACAACGTCATGCTCGCCGACGATGCGATGCTCGGCGCAGTTGGAGAAGGCTTTGCAACGCTCGAATACGCGATCAGCTGCGGCGTGCTTGCGTTGTGTTCAGAAGCCGTCGGCGCGATGGATGTTGCGAAGGACTACACGCTCGAGTACCTGCGTACGCGCAAGCAGTTCGGCGTGCCAATCGGCAGCTTCCAGGCGTTGCAACATCGGATGGCGGATCTGCTGCTCGAGATCGAGCAGGCGCGATCGGCGGTGATCAATGCCGCAGCGGCGCTTGGCGCTGAGCGCACGATGCGGGAACGCGCGGTTTCAGCGGCAAAATACAGCATCGGCAGGATAGGGACGATGGTCGCCGAGGAATGTATTCAGTTGCATGGCGGTATCGGTATGACGTGGGAGTTGCCGATGGCGCACTATGCGAAGCGTCTTGTGATGATCGACCATCAGTTGGGCGATGAGGATCATCATCTCGAGCGGTTTATCGCGCTCGGCAGAGGGTGATATCCGGTTTTCAGGCTTTCTTCGAATCAGCGCCGCTGTGGTGGTTTTCCGGCGGCGCTGGCCTCGCTCGTTTTGCCAGCGACTCACTAGTCGCCTCGGAAATAGAAAAAGGCCTTACAAGCATTGCTTGTAAGGCCTTGATTTCTTTGGTCGGGGCGAGAGGATTTGAACCTCCGACCACCTGCACCCCATGCAGGTACGCTACCAGGCTGCGCTACGCCCCGAACAGCTAAAAATTATAACAGACACTTCAATCGATTAGAACCGCTCTGCGCTAACAAAGAAAACTAGTGACCCAACAGGTCGATCACATGCAGCAATTCCTTGCGCAACTGCTCCACATCTACCGCAGCCGTTGCTGCGGCCGGAACCGCCACGCCCTCGCCTTCCTCGATCAGATCTGCCGGCCCACCCTGCGCGCCACCGCCATGCGAATCGAGCCGATTGCGTGCACCGTTGATCGTGAAGCCCTGCTCGTACAGCAACTCACGAATCCGCCGGATCAACAGCACCTCATGATGCTGGTAGTACCGGCGATTCCCACGCCGCTTGACCGGCCTCAACTGCGTGAACTCCTGTTCCCAATAGCGCAGCACATGCGGTTTCACGCCGCATAGTTCGCTGACCTCACCAATCGTGAAGTAGCGCTTCGCCGGAATCGGAGGCAAGACGACTTTTTCGATCGTCGCTGTCATCGTCAGTTAGCCGTCGTGGTGGGTTGCGCAGGGACGCGCCAGTCGATCAGCGCGCGAAGCTCGCTTCAGCGCCGTTCTCGACCAACGCTTTCAGCTTTTGACTTGCATGGAACGTCACAACGCGGCGCGCGGCGATCGGAATCGCCTCGCCGGTCTTCGGGTTTCTGCCGGGACGCTGGGGTTTGTCGCGCAACTGGAAGTTGCCGAACCCCGACAGCTTCACGCTATCGCCACTCTCCAGCGCATCGCGGATCACCTCGAAGAATGCTTCGACCATGTCTTTCGCTTCCCGCTTGTTGAGCCCGACATTGTCGAACAGCAACTCGGCAAGTTCAGCCTTGGTAAGCGTCGGCGTTTCGGTGGAAACGGCCGCGGGTGATGTCGGAATATCGCGAATCATGGCGCTGCGTTGCGCCGTAAGAAGGGCTTCGAAATCACTCGAGTTCATTTCATTCATATCTATCAAATGGCGCGCCAAGCAGAAACGGAGGTTGCGAAAAAATGCCGTGCAAATGTTAAATGCGGGTTATCCACGCAACCGTGCGCCATATACTCGAGCCAGACGTTCCACCAGAGTTTGAATGGCCAAATCGACCGTTTCATCCTGAAGGGTCCCGCCAGTATCTTGCAAGGTCACACGGAACGCAAGGCTTTTCTCGTGAGCAGCCAAACCACCGGAAGTGTTTGATTTTGGACGGAATTCATCAAAAAGCACAACCTTCTGAACAGTCTTGCAGGCCTCTTCGGACTGAGCCTTCTGGAGCTCGTCCAGCAGCGCCTGCACCTCGATTTTCTGATCGACAACCACCGCGATATCGCGACGCACCGGCGGGAATTTAGACACATCCGCCGGAGTCGACAATACACGCTGCATTAATGCTTCCGATTCGATTTCAAACAGAATCGGCGCATGCGGCAAATCATATTTCTGCATCCAGCGCGGATGCAATTCACCAATCCAGCCCACTGCGCGGCCATTCAGTTCAATACGCGCGCTGCGGCCCGGATGCAATGCCGGATGCTCCGCTTTCACGAAGCGCGCCACGGCCGGCGCGAGCACCGCTTCCAGATCGCCCTTCACGTCGAAGTAGTCGACTGTGCGCGTTTGTGCGCCCCACTGCTCTTCGAGCACGGGACCGTAGGCGAGGCCACCGATCATCTTCGGCTGCGCGAAACCTTCGACGGTCAGTTCGCCCGCCTTGATCGACGGATCGTGCAGGAACACGCGGCCGGCTTCGAACACGCGCACGCGATCGGCCGCGCGACGGTTCAGGTTCGTGCGCAGGACCTCGATCAGGCTGCCGAACAGCGTGGTGCGCATGACCGACAACTGGCTCGCAATCGGATTCAACAGACGAACAGGCTTGTCGTTGCCGGCGAAGTCCTGCTCCCACTCGGCATCCACAAAGCTGAAGTTAACCGTTTCAGCGTAATCGCGTGCGGCGAGCGCGTGACGGATCACGTGAATCGAGCGCTGCGTTTCGTTGGTCGGCAGCATTTCGCTGGTCGCGACCGGCGGACGTGCGGGGATCTTTTCGAAGCCGTAGATACGCGCGACTTCTTCAATCAGGTCTTCTTCGATTTCGATATCGAAGCGGTACGACGGCGGGATCACCGAGAACGTATCGCCGTCACGTTCGAACGTGAGGCCGAGGCGCGTGAAGATCTGCGCAATTTCGTCCGCGTCGATCTTGATGCCGATGATGCGGTTCGCGCGCGAGACACGCATCTTCACCGGCTCACGCTTCGGCACGTTGACGATCTGATCGTCGACCGGGCCGGCTTCGCCGCCGCAGATATCGAGGATCAATTGCGTGATGCGTTCGATGTGCTCGACGGTGGTCGCATAATCGACGCCGCGCTCGAAGCGATGGCCTGCATCGGTCGAGAAGTTGTACTTGCGCGAGCGGCCACGAATGCTATCCGGCCACCAGAACGCGGCTTCGAGATAGATGTTGGTGGTGTCGAGCGTAACGGCCGTGCTGTCGCCGCCCATGATGCCGGCAAGGCTTTCGATGTGCTGTTCATCGGCGATTACGCCGACGGTTTCATCGAGTTCGACGGTGTTGCCGTTCAGCAGCTTGAGCGTTTCGCCTTTGCGGCCCCAACGCACGTCCATGCCGCCGTGGATCTTGTCCAGATCGAACACGTGCGACGGACGGCCCAGTTCGAGCATCACATAGTTCGAGATGTCGACGAGTGCGGAAATGCTGCGCTGCCCCGAACGCTCGAGACGCTGCACCATCCATTGCGGGGACTTCGCGCGCGCATTCACGCCGCGAATCACGCGACCCGAGAAGCGGCCGCACAGATCGGGCGCCGAGATTTTGACGGGCAACGTTTCGTTCAACTTGACTTCGACCGGCTTGATCTCGAGCGGACGCAGCGGCGCGCCGGTGATGGCCGATGTTTCACGCGCCACGCCGAACACCGACAAGCAGTCCGCCTTGTTCGGCGTCAGCTTGATTTCGAAAACCGTGTCGTCGAGATTGAGCGTTTCGCGGATGTCCTGGCCGATCGGCGTAGCTTCCGGCAGGATCATCAGGCCGCTATGATCTTCCGAGAGCTTCAGTTCGCGTGCCGAGCACAGCATGCCCTGGCTTTCCACGCCGCGCAGCTTCGAGAGCTTGATTGCGAACGGCGTGCCGCCTTCTTCGGCCGGCGGCAGTTGCGCGCCGACCAGCGCGACCGGCACCTTGATGCCTGGCGCAACGTTCGGCGCACCGCACACGATGTTCAGCGTGGCGCCCGTGCCGGCGTCGACCTGGCACACGTTGAGCTTGTCCGCGTCCGGGTGCTTGACGACTTCCAGCACCTGGCCGACGACGATCTTCGAGGTCGGCGGCGCGGCCGGCCGCAGGTCTTCGACTTCGAGACCCGCCATCGTCAACGCGTGCGACAGCTCATCGGTCGTCAGTTGCGGATCGACAAAGGTTCTCAGCCAGGATTCCGGGAATTGCATGGTTCTGTGTACGTTCTGATCAGGTTAGGTCCAGGTCCGGCAGGCGGCCCATTGATTCACTGGGCACTGCCGGGGACGCTGCTGCGGCACTGCGTGCAGTGCCGCGCTCTATGCTTGTCGCGTTCGTACGCGCCAGTTCACGCGAATTGACGCAGGAAACGCAGGTCGTTTTCGAAGAACAGACGCAGGTCTTGCACGCCGTAGCGCAACATCGTGAGCCGCTCGAGGCCGCTGCCGAAAGCAAAACCGATGTAGCGCTCAGGGTCGAGGCCCATATTGCGGATCACCGTGGGGTGAACCTGGCCGGAACCCGAAATTTCGAGCCACTTGCCGGCGTTCTTGCCCGTTTCGAACAGCATGTCGATTTCAGCCGACGGTTCGGTGAACGGAAAGTACGACGGACGGAAGCGCACCTGAATATCGTCGCGCTCGAAGAATTTCTTGAGGAAGTCGGAGTAGACGCCTTTCAGATCCGCGAAGCTGATGTTCTCGTCGATCCAAAGGCCTTCGACCTGGTTGAACATCGGCGAATGCGTTGCGTCGCTATCCACACGATACGTGCGGCCCGGCACGATCACCTTGATCGGCGGCGTGTTGGTACGGGCGTAGCGCACCTGCATCGGGCTGGTGTGCGTGCGCAGCAGCAGTTGACGGCCGTCGGCATCCTTGCCGTCGACGTAGAAGGTGTCCTGCATCGAACGCGCCGGATGGTTTTCCGGGCTGTTCAGCGAAGTGAAGTTGTACCAGTCGGTTTCGATCTCGGGGCCGTCGGCCACGTCGAATCCGATCGTACGGAAAATCTGTTCGACGCGCTCCCATGTGCGCATCACCGGGTGCAGGCTGCCTGCGCCGGTGCCGCGGCCGGGCAACGTGACGTCAATGGCTTCAGCGGCGAGGCGCTGGTTCAGCAACGCGTCGGCGAGCGCCTGACGGCGGGCCGTCAACGCGGCCTCCACTTGTTGCTTGACGAGGTTGATCCGTGCGCCTTCGGTCTTGCGCGTTTCGGGATCGAGTTTGCCAAGGCCCTTCAATAGCTCGGTCAACGCACCCGATTTGCCGAGAAAGCGCGCTTTCTCGTTCTCGAGGGTGGTGACGTCGGAGGCTTCTGCGAAGGCTTTTTGCGCGTCGGCGACAATCTGGTCCAGATCCATTGATCCCATCATTTCAACGTCAGTGTTCTATCGAAGCAAATCCGGTTCTACCAACAAAAACGGGGCTCGGTGAGGAGCCCCGTTTTTGCTGCAGCGTCACCGAGACTACCGGATGTTCGCTGCAACGAACCACGCAGTTTAATTGCCCAAAGCGCAATCAGGCTGCAACGGCGGCTTTCACCTGCTGAACGATCGCAGCAAAAGCAGCCTTGTCGAACACAGCCATGTCGGCCAGCACCTTGCGGTCGAGTTCGATCGAAGCCTTCTTCAGGCCGTTGATGAACACGCTGTACGTCATGTCGTGCTGGCGCACCGCCGCGTTGATACGCGTGATCCACAATGCACGGAACACACGCTTCTTGTTGCGGCGATCGCGGTAGGCGTATTGGCCTGCGCGCATGACCGCCTGCTTGGCGATGCGATAGACGTTATTGCGACGGCCGCGGTAACCCTTGGCCAGCTTGATGATCTTCTTGTGACGGGCCCGTGCGGTAACCCCACGTTTTACTCGAGGCATGTCTTGCTCCTATGAGTGTCGGTTAAGGGTTAAGCGAACGGCAGCATTGCGCGCACGGAGTTCATATCTGCTTCATGAACTGCCGTCGAACCGCGCAAATGGCGTTTGTTCTTGGTGGTCTTCTTGGTAAGAATGTGGCGCTTGAAGGCTTGACCGCGCTTGACGGTACCGCCCGGACGCACCACGAAGCGCTTTGCAGCACTCTTCTTGGTCTTCATCTTCGGCATGACAACTCCATTATTAGATGGATATGGGTGTGCGGTCGGCCAGATGGCCATTACCCGCCCTTCGAAACCCATTCCACTTGGTATGCAGACCGCCGTTACTGCCGGCAGCCGCTTTTCAGGAAGAGGCGCACATTTGCATATGCGCCGTTCCGAAACCTGCCGATCCCGCACCGGACACCCGGCGCAGCATCGTTTCAATCTTTCACAACCGGAGCGCGCATCACACGATGCGCCGCTGCTCCAGCGGCTTACTTCTTTTTCTTCGGCGCGAGCACCATGATCATCTGGCGCCCTTCCATTTTCGGCATCTGCTCGACCTGACCGACTTCGTCGAGGTCCGTGCGCAGGCGCTCGAGCATGCGCATACCGATTTCCTGGTGAGCCATTTCGCGGCCACGGAAACGCAACGTGATTTTCGTCTTGTCGCCGTCGTCGAGGAAGCGGATGAGGTTGCGCAGCTTGACGTTGTAGTCGCCGTCATCAGTGCCCGGGCGGAATTTGACTTCCTTGACCTGGACGATCTTCTGCTTGAGCTTGGCCTCGTGTTGCTTCTTCGCTTCCGAGTACTTGAACTTGCCGTAGTCCATCAAACGGCAGACCGGAGGAACCGCTTGCGGAGCGATTTCAACCAGATCCACATCCTGCTGTTCCGACATGCGGAACGCATCAGCGAGTTTCACGATGCCGAGCGGTTCGTTCTCGACTCCGACCAGACGCACCTCGGGTGCTGTAATTTCACCGTTGATGCGGTGCGCAGACTTATCAGTAGCGATGTTACGTTTCCTCTAAAAATTAAAAAAACGAGCCGGGCTGCCAAGTGGCTCAGTTGAACGACTGCACATCCTGGCGCAGACGTTCAATGAAGGTATCGAGAGGCATCACGCCCAGATCGACACCACCACGGGCACGCACGGCTACCGTTTGGGCTTCACGCTCTTTGTCGCCGACCACAAGCAGGTACGGCACCTTTTCCAGCGTGTGCTCCCGTATTTTATAGCTAATCTTCTCGTTGCGCAAATCGGCCTCTACTCTAACCCCTTGTTTTTGCAACGATTGGGCTAGCGACTGCGCATATTCAGCCTGACTTTCGGCGATATTCATCACCACAACCTGCATCGGCGCGAGCCACGACGGCATTGCACCAGCATGGTGCTCGATCAGAATGCCGAGGAAACGCTCCATTGATCCGACGATTGCCCGGTGCAGCATGATCGGGCGGCGGCGGCTATTGTCTTCGGCGACATATTCGGCGCCCAGGCGCTCCGGCAGCACCATATCGAGCTGCAACGTGCCGCACTGCCACGAGCGGCCGAGTGCATCCTTGATGTGGTATTCGACCTTCGGGCCATAGAACGCACCCTCGCCCGGCAACTCTTCCCACGTCACGCCGCAGGCCGTCAGCGCCTCGCGCAGGCCCTGCTCGGCACGGTCCCATGTCTCATCCGTGCCGGCGCGCGCGTCCGGGCGCAGCGACAGCTTGATCTCGACATTGTCGAAGCCGAAGTCCTTGTAGACGCTCATCGCCAGCGTGTTGAAGGCGATCGATTCGCTGATGAACTGGTCTTCGGTACAGAAAATGTGGGCGTCGTCCTGCACGAAGCCGCGCACACGCATCAGGCCATGCAGCGCGCCCGACGATTCGTTGCGGTGGCACGAGCCGAATTCCGCGTAGCGCAGCGGCAGATCGCGATACGAGCGCAAGCCGTGGTTGAACACCTGCACGTGACCCGGGCAGTTCATCGGTTTGATCGCGTAGTCGCGCTTTTCCGATTCCGTCGTGAACATGTTTTCACGATAGTTCTGCCAATGGCCCGACGCTTCCCAGAGCGAGCGGTCCATGATCATCGGCGTCTTGATTTCGAGGTAGCCGGCGTCGTTCACACGGCGGCGCATGTACTGCTCGACCTGCTGCCACAGCGTCCAGCCGCGCGGATGCCAGAACACCATGCCCGGCGACTCGTCCTGCATATGGAAGAGGTCGAGTTGCTTGCCGAGTTTGCGGTGATCGCGCTTTTCCGCCTCTTCCAGCATGTGCAGATACGCTTCCTGGTCTTCCTTCTTCGTCCAGGCCGTGCCATAGATGCGCTGCAGCTGCTCGTTCTTCGAGTCGCCGCGCCAGTAGGCGCCCGCAAGCTTCATCAGCTTGAAGACCTTCAACTTGCCGGTGGACGGCACGTGCGGGCCGCGGCACAGATCGGTAAAGCCGCCGTGCGAGTACAGCTTGATTTCGTCGGTAGCGGGAATCGATTCGATGATCTCGGCCTTGTACTTTTCGCCGATGCTCTTGAAGTAGTCCACGGCCTCGTCGCGCGAAACCACACGGCGGGAAACCGGCTCGTCTTTCTTCGCGAGCTCCTGCATGCGCTTTTCGATCTTCTCGAGATCTTCCGGCGTGAAAGGACGGCTATACGCGAAGTCGTAATAGAACCCGTTGTCGATCACCGGGCCGATCGTCACCTGTGCTTCCGGGAACAGATCCTTCACCGCGTACGCGAGCAAGTGCGCCGTGGAGTGACGAATGATGTCGAGGCCGTCGGCGTCTTTCTCGGTGACGATGGCAAGCGCCACGTCGCGATCGATCAGCGCGGACGTATCGACGAGTTCACCGTCGATCTTGCCGCCGAGCGCAGCTTTCGCGAGGCCGGGACCGATCGAGGCGGCCACTTCGGCGACGGTCACCGGATGCTCGTACTGTCGAACAGAACCGTCAGGCAGACGTATCGAAACCATTGCGTTCTCCGTGGTGCCGACCGGCGGCGGCACATACAACCAGGTCAAAAACCAAAAAAAATGCGGCCCCGCTTTCGAGGGGCCGCATTCACATTTCCTGCTAACTACAGTGGCGAAAGTGGTCCTCGACTAGCGTCGCTCCGAAGTAGTTTCGGTCAACGTTCGCGGTGCCATAACCGTATTTGCCTTTTGCGCCGAAGCGCTTACTGCAGTTTGCGAAACCCCGGCAAAACCGGAATTTCTCTTTCGTTGGTAGGCTCGATTGGACTCGAACCAACGACCCCCACCATGTCAAGGTGGTGCTCTAACCAGCTGAGCTACGAGCCTGAAGAAACGAGATTATATGAAGCCCCACACCGCTTGGCAAGTACTTTTATGCACCGACTTTAAATTTCTACTCACGCGCGCGAGCGCATCGAACCGATGCCTGCCGGGCACCTGCTGGTACCCAAAGGCACCCCACCACCTCGCCGGCGCATCAACTCTTGCGAGAAGCGCGCACCACGCCAATTACTTCACCGAGCAACGTACACGCGCGCTGAATTTGCGCAGCGCTCGATACTTCGACAGTAAATTGCATGAACGCCGCATTGCGACGCGACTGCGTCTTCACGCCGATCACGTTCATCTTCTCGCGCGCGAAAACTTCGGAGATATCGCGTAGCAGACCTTGCCGATCCGTGGCCTCGATGCTGAGGTCGACCGGATAGACCGACTGCCCGCGACCGCTCATGACATCTGCCGACCACGCGGTTTGCAACACACGCTCCGGCGCGCGATCGGCCATGCGCACGAAGGTCGGGCAATCGCTGCGGTGAATCGACATGCCCTTGCCGCGCGTGACAAAGCCGCTGATGTCGTCGGGCGGTGCGGGACGGCAACAGCGCGCGAGTTGCGTAAGCAACGCGTCGACGCCGACCACCAGCACACCCGTGGAAGCCCCACGGGCGACACTCGCGCCGCTACTGCGCTTCTCGAACTGTTCCGGCGCTTCGACTACCGGCTCGGGCGGCGGCGCATCGTGCAGCGCCTGCTCGACGAGCCGCAGACTGAACTCCTCTTTGCCGACCACTGAGAACAGATCGTCGGTGGTCTTGAAGCCGAGCTTGGCGGCGAGCTGATCGAGATTGACCGACGTCTTGCCCTCGCGCTGCAGGGTCTTTTCGACCATCGCACGGCCGCTCGAGATGTGCTCCTGCACTTCGACCGCGTTGAACCACGCGCGCACTTTCTGCCGCGCCCGATGGCTCTGCAGATACCCGAGTTGCGGGTTGAGCCAGTCACGCGACGGACCCCCCTCTTTCACCGCGACGATCTCGACCGTCTGGCCGTTCTGCAACGCCGTGTTGAGCGGCACCATCGCGCCATCGACCCGCGCGCCACGGCAGCGATGCCCCAGTTCGCTATGCAGGTGATACGCGAAGTCCACCGGCGTCGCACCGTGCGGCAGCGGAATCACGCGCGCTTGCGGCGTGAGCACGTAGATGTGGTCGTCGTCGAGCGTAGCCTGGCGCAATTGCTCCCACGGCTGCGCAGCGCGCTTCTCGCCGTGCTCGCCTTCGGAGACATCGTCTTTCCACGCGAGCAGTTGACGCAACCACGCAATCTTCTCGTCGTACTTCTCATTGGCGGTGAACTGGCCGCCGTAACCACGCGTGCCCGCTTCCTTATAACGCCAGTGAGCCGCCACACCATACTCGGCGAACTGATGCATTTCCTGCGTGCGGATCTGTACTTCGAACGCGCGGCCGTCGTCGCCGATCACGACCGTATGCAGCGATTTATAGCCATTCGGCTTCGGCCGCGAGATGTAGTCGTCGAACTCTTTCGGCACCGGCTGCCACAGGTTGTGCACGATGCCGAGCACGGTGTAGCAATCCTTGATGTCCTGCACGATCACGCGAAACGCGCGCACGTCGTACAGTTCGGCGAAATCCAGCTCCTTGCCGTGCATCTTGCGCCAGATGCTGTAAATGTGTTTTGGCCGGCCGCTGACTTCAGCCTGTACATGCGCCGCAGCCAGTTCCTGCTGCAGCCGTTCGATTGCCTGCGCAACATAGCTCTCGCGCTCGACGCGTTTCTCGTCGAGTAGCTTGGCGATGCGTTTGTAAGTGACCGGCTCTTCGAAGCGGAGCGCGAGATCCTCGAGCTCCCACTTCAGTTGCCAGATGCCGAGCCGGTTGGCGAGCGGCGCGTAAATATCGAGCGTTTCACGCGCGACGTCGGGCGACGGCGTGATTTTCGCCGCCGCGTAATAACGCAGCGATTGCAAGCGCGACGCGAGCCGTATCAGCACGACGCGAATGTCCTGCGCGAACGCGAGCAGCATCTTGCGCAGCGCCTCGACCTGCGCGCGGCGCGCGGCCTGCGCATCGCGCCCGGCCTCGGGCATCGCATTCTGCGCGGCGCGCAAACTCACCGTACCGAGGCGCAACAACTTGCGCACGTCGCCAACCAGTTGCGCGACTTCTTCGCCGAAATTATCGGCGATCACGCGCTCCGGGTCCTGCAGATGCGGCGTCAGCGCAAACAAGGCCGCCGCCAGCACAGCCGGCGGATCGACATTGAGCTTGCGCATGATCGACGCCGTACCCGCCGCATGATCCGCCAGCAACTCGCCCGACGAGAGCCGCACTTCGCCCGCATGTTCGCGCACGAACGCCATCGCTTCGTCGAAGGAAGGGATGGGGGTCGGCGTGCTCGTAACGATTTCGGTAGTCATGGTGCGACGGCCCACCGGGCCAGACGGATCAACGGATTTTCAACAACAACTGCGGGACCTGGCTTAAACCAGACTCAGCCAGGCTCAATCGCGCTGCGCCGCAACCACGACGATTTCGACGAGGCACTTCGGGTTAGCGAGCTTCGCTTCGACGGTCGCGCGGGGCGGCGTGGCGCCTTGTGCGACCCACTCGTCCCACACTGCGTTCATGCCGGCGAAGTGCACCATGTCCGAGATATAGATCTGCACGGACAGCAAGTGCGACTTGTCGCTATTCACTTCTTCCAGCAGACGGTCGATGTGGCCTAGCACTTCGCGCGTCTGACCCGTGATGTCCTGCTCCGCGTCTTCGGCGATCTGGCCGGCGAGGTACACGGTGCCGTTGTACACAGCGGTTTCCGAGAGGCGCTTGCCGACGTGGTGACGAATGACTGCCATGAAGAATCCTGAGGTTGGTTGAAAATTGACCGCAGATGCGTTCCGCATTGCACCTACACATGGCACCCAATAAAGGACGCCGCGCGGAACTCGATATTATGACGCGTCAGCGGCCGGCCCCATAAAGAACTGCCTCGCGAGGTCGATCTGATCGGCCGACAGAAACGCCGGCGCATGCCCTACGCCCGTAATTTCGGCGCTGGATACAGCGCGCCCGGTCTCAACCATCTTCGCGACCGTCTCGCGCGAGAGCAGATCCGATTGCTCGCCGCGCACCACCAGCACCGGCCCTTGAAACGCAGCCAGCGAATGCCACAACGCGGCCTCGCCGAGTTTGGCCGCCTCCTCAGTGGTCGCGGCAAACGGCTGTGCGATTCGCGGGTCGTAGCGGAACAACCATGCGCCGTCCTGCTCGTGCAAAAGCGGTGTATTGATCTCGCGCCACTCCTCGGGCGTGAGCGGACCGAAAGTTTGCGCGAGCAACGCGGCGTAATCGATGCCCTGCTGCAGCGTTTCAAAACGCACGGGCTTGCCGAGGTAATCGCCGATGCGCTGCACGGCCACTGGCTCCAGATGCGGCCCGACGTCGTTCAGCAGCATTTTACGAATCGGCGTTTCCGGCAGGCCGGCCAACGCGAGCCCGATCAAACCGCCCATCGAGGTGCCGAACCAGTCGACCGTTTCGACGTTCAGGCGCGCGATCAGCGTGACCATATCGGCGACGTACTGCGGCACGCTATAGAAGTTGGGGTTGGCGAGCCAAGAAGACAAGCCCCGCCCCGCTACATCCGGACATACCACGCGGCAAGTGCCGGCGAATTCCGCAGCAAGGCGGTCGAAATCGCGCCCCGAGCGCGTCAAACCGTGCACGCACAGCAGCACACGTGGATTAGCGGGGTCGCCCCACTCGGTGTAGGCGATCCGGTGCAGGCCACCGGCGCTCGCGCACTGCACATAACGTTGGCGCGGCGCGGGCCGCCCGGCGGTGGAAGCGGACGTCTCGGTCATCTGGGTTCCTTGCAAAAGCGCCATGGGCTCGGCGCAGACCAAGCGGCGGGAAATGAACGTCGAATCTTCAAACGATTGTAAACCGCTTTGCCGCGCGGCAAGGATCGGCCGAACGGCCTAAGACTGATCAGGATGCACTAGGGTATAAGCCGCAGCGCCGGCGCCCGGATCCGGGCAGCGCAAAAACGGCACGAAAAGGCGCCACCAAAACAAAACGGGCGAGACTCGCGCCTCGCCCGCCTACAACCTCGCGTCAATTCAATTCGCTTCGCAAGCCACCCCAAGATCCACAAGACAACTCGCGTTGCCACCAGCTTCCGTCACAAGGACCAAAGCAGGCGGCTCACACCACCATTCAGATCACCGCGCTCACATCCAGCGGCGCGCCCGTCTTTGTCTGGATTTCCTCGACGCTGACGCCCGGCGCCAGCTCAGTCACCTTCAGACCGTCTTCCGTGATTTCGATCACGCCGAGATCGGTAATGATCTGATCGACCACGCCCACACCCGTCAACGGCAACGTGCATTCCTCGAGAATCTTGTGCTGGTCGCCCTTCGCGACGTGTTCCATCAGCACGACCACGCGCTTGACGCCCGCGACCAGATCCATCGCGCCGCCCATGCCCTTGATCATCTTGCCCGGGATCATCCAGTTGGCCAGATCGCCCTTCTTGCTGATTTGCATCGCGCCCAGAATCGCCAGGTTGATGTGGCCGCCGCGAATCATCGCGAACGAATCCGCCGACGAGAAAATCGACGAACCCGGCAGCGTGGTCACCGTCTGCTTGCCGGCGTTGATCAGGTCGGCATCCACTTCTTCTTCGGTCGGCGACGGGCCGATGCCGAGCAGGCCGTTTTCCGACTGCAGCCACACTTCGACGCCAGCCGGCACGTGGTTCGCCACCAGCGTCGGCAAGCCGATGCCGAGGTTTACGTAGAAGCCGTCCTGCAATTCCTTCGCCGCGCGTGCGGCCATTTCGTCACGAGTCCATGCCATGATCAATCTCCTTTCGCGCGGACGATGCGTTGTTCAATGCGTTTTTCCGGATTCGCATTGAGCACAATGCGCTGCACGAAAATGCCCGGCGTGTGGATCGCATCCGGATCGAGTTCGCCCACTTCAACGATTTCCTCGACTTCCGCGACGGTAATCTTGCCGGCCATCGCGCACATCGGGTTGAAGTTGCGCGCGGTGCGGCGATAGATCAGGTTGCCCGATTTATCGGCTTTCCATGCCTTGACCAAGGCGACGTCGGCCGTCAGCGAATGTTCGAGCACGTAATGGTTTTCACCGAACTGGCGGGTTTCCTTGCCTTCGGCGATCAGCGTGCCGTAGCCGGTGTTCGTGAAGAAGGCCGGAATGCCCGAGCCGCCCGCGCGCAGCTTCTCGGCGAGCGTGCCTTGCGGCGTGAATTCGAGCTCGAGTTCGCCGGCCAGATACTGGCGTTCGAACTCCTTGTTCTCGCCCACGTACGAAGAAATCATCTTCTTGACCTGGCGCGTTTCGAGCAGCAGACCGAGGCCGAAACCGTCGACGCCCGCATTGTTGCTGATGCAGGTGATGCCCTGCACCTTCGAATCGCGCAGCGCCGCGATCAGCGCCTCAGGAATGCCGCACAGCCCGAAACCGCCGACGGCGAACGTCTGCCCGTCCTTGACGATGTCTTTCAGCGCCTCGGCGGCGCCTGGATAGACCTTGTTCATCAGTATGTCCCTTCCTTTATGGAAACCCGAAAACGGAATTCGGATCGTTGCGACTTCGATATGACGCTTAGCGGGCAAGCGCCCGACACGTCATTCTAGTCATCCGCGGCCTGTTCTGCGCTCAGGTTACCCTGCCTCACGCAAATGCCTGCTGCGAACATTTCGCCGCGTTGTCATGTGCCCGAAAGAGTACGCTGGGCGCACCATGCGGCACAATACGCAAAAATACATAAGTACTTGCCGCCAGCCCATGCCCGCACTGGATTACCAAACCGCGTTTCACCTCGCCCCGATCGGACTCGTGTTGTCACGCGAACGGATCATCGAAGACTGCAACGACGAGCTGGCGTCGATATTCGGCTGCACGCGCGAGGCGCTGCTCGGCCAGTCGTTCCAGGTGCTATATCCGTCAACGGACGAATTCGAGCGGATCGGCGCGCGGATTCCGCCGATCATGACCGCCCAAGGCAGCTACGCGGATGACCGGATCATGAAGCGGGCCAACGGGGAATTGTTCTGGTGCCACGTGACGGGCCGCGCGCAGCAACGCATGGACCCGCACGCAGCGGGTGTGTGGACTTTCGAGGATTTGAGCGCGACACGACGCGTGGCGGTCGAGCTAACGCCGCGCGAGCGGGAAATCGCCGCGCAACTGGTGACAGGCAAAACCAGCAAGCAGATCGGACGGGCGCTGGATATCAGCCCGCGCACGGTCGATGTCTACCGCGCGCGGCTGATGCGCAAATACGATACGGGAAATGCGACCGAGCTGTTGCAGCGCTTGCTCGGCCATTGAGAAAGCGCTGAGGAGGCACTGGGAGCGCTGGGAGCTCTTAAGCCGCCTTGACCAGCGCCGCGCTCTCGATCGTCACGCGCAGCATATCCGGAACCGGCACGGACTTGCCCGCGGCATAGTCGATCCACACGCAGCGCGCAGCACCGCGGGCATAGACGGTGGTCGGATCATCGGCGCGCACGAGTTCGAACACCGTGTCAAAACTGCTGCGCCCGGGCGTGGCCACGGACATCCGGCCGATCACATCGCCCGGATAGTGCAACTGCTTGAGAAACTCCATCGACGCATTGACGATCACCGGCCCCTGCCCGTCGGCGTTGCTCCCGGCCAGACCCAGTTGTTCGAACCAGGAAATCCGCACCTGCTCCATGTAACGGAAATAGACCGTGTTGTTCACATGGCCGAATGCGTCCATGTCGCCCCAGCGGATCGGCATCGACATCTCAAAAACTGCGTGAAAATCGCTCATCGTACTTCTTTAACGGGTTGAAACGAGGGTGAAACCGGCGCATGGGCCGGGGCAAACATGACAAACAGGGAACGGCCGCCCAATGCCGCGTTCAGGCGAGACCGAACCCATCGTCGGCGGCAATCACCGAGCCGTTGATGAACTGCGATTCGTCGGCCGCCAGCAGCAGCAATAGCCCGTCCAGATCCTCCGGCTTGCCGACACGATGACGCGGCAGCAGCGAGACCAGCTTCTGCCCCTGCTCGGTCGTCCAGTGATGATGGTTGATCTCGGTATCGATATAGCCCGGGCAGATGGCGTTCACGTTGATGCCGTGCTTGCCCCACTCCAGCGCCATGGCTTTCGTCATATGGACGACAGCGGCCTTGCTCATCGAGTACAGGCCGATCTGCGGCAACACCCGCAGGCCCGCCATCGACGCGATATTGATGATCCGGTATGACGGCTTTTGCGCGCTATTGCCGCGCATGATCATGCGCTTGGCGACTTCCTGGGCAACGAAGAACGCGCCGCGCGTGTTAGTGTCGAACACGTATTCGAAATCGGCCGGCGTGACTTCCGTAAGCTTCTGCGTGGTCGACACACCAGAATTGTTCACCAGAATGTCGATCGTGCCCGCCTCGGTTTCCGCGTGGGCAACGGCTGATTTGATGCTTTGATAATCCGTGACGTCGAGCGAGACGACGTGCGCCGCGCCACCGGAGGCTTCGATCTCGGCGCGCAACTCCTTCAGGCGCTCGGTGCGGCGGCTTGCCAACACGACCTTGGCGCCAGCCTGCGACAATACTTGAGCAAAGCGCTTCCCCAACCCGCTCGAGGCGCCGGTGATCAGCGCGACCTTGCCTTCCAGATTGATCGAACGGCCCATTGTCGTTCCCTTGTTCGGTTGTTGTTACAGACGCGGTTGACAGGTGCGGTAGGACCGTCACTGCGGGTCATACCGTATCACAGAAATAGAACGATCGTGCTAATCTCTGCTCATCTGGTTGCAGTGGCGGAGACCATCGCCCACAATACGATCCCGAAAAAAGCATTCTAACGGTAAGAAGAGGAGCATCAATGACCCCCGCAAGCCTCATTGAGCAATACGGTCCACGCGAGTCGATGGAATACGACGTCGTGATCGTCGGCGGCGGCCCGGCTGGCCTGTCCGCAGCGATCCGCCTGAAGCAGCTGGCGGCGGAAAAAGGCGTCGAGCTTGGCGTGTGCGTACTGGAAAAAGGCTCGGAGATCGGGGCTCATATCCTGTCGGGCGCGGTGATGGATCCGCGCGCGATCACCGAACTGATCCCGGACTGGAAGGAAAAAGGCGCGCCGCTGACGGTGGACGTGACCGAAGACAAGTTCCTGTTCCTGACGGAAACCGGTTCGAAGAGCGTGCCGACCTGGGCGCTGCCGGACAACTTCAAGAACCACGGCAATTATGTGATCAGCCTCGCGAATGTCACGCGCTGGCTGGGCCAGCAGGCTGAGGCGCTCGGTGTGGAGATTTTCCCGGGCTTTCCGGCCGCTGAGATTCTGTACAACGACGATGGCTCGGTTAAAGGTGTCGCCACCGGCAATCTGGGTATCGGCAAGGACGGCGAGCCGACCGAGAACTTTCAGCTCGGCATGGAATTGCACGCAAAGTACACGCTGTTCTGCGAAGGCGCACGTGGGCATCTCGGCCGTCAACTGAACGACAAGTTCAAGCTGCGCGACGGCGTCGATCCGCAGGTCTACGGTATCGGCATCAAGGAACTGTGGGAAATCGATCCGTCGAAGCACAAGCCGGGTCTGGTGATGCACACGGCCGGCTGGCCGCTGGAGAACGACACCTACGGCGGCTCGTTCCTCTATCACATGGACAACAACCAGGTGGTGGTGGGCTTCGTGGTCGGTCTGGGCTACACGAATCCGTACCTGTCGCCGTTCGAGGAATTCCAGCGCTACAAGACGCATCCTGCGATCCGAGCGATTCTGGAAGGCGGCAAGCGCGTGTCGTACGGCGCGCGGGCGATTACTGCGGGCGGTCTGTTGTCACTGCCTAAGCTGGTGTTTCCGGGTGGCGCGCTGGTGGGTGACGATGCGGGCTTCCTGAACGCATCGCGGATCAAGGGTTCACATGCGGCGATCAAGACCGGCATGCTGGCGGCTGAGGCTGCTTTTGAAGCCGTGCAGGCAGGTCGCACCAGCGATGAGCTGACGGCTTATCCGGAGTCGTTCAAGACCTCGTGGCTGCACACGGAACTACATCGCGCGCGTAATTTCAAGCAGTGGATGAGCAAGGGCCTGTACCTCGGCACCCTGATGGTCGGCATCGAGCAGAAGCTGCTGGGCGGCAACGTGCCCTGGACGCTGCATCACCAGCATTCCGATCACGAGATGCTGAAACCTGCGTCGCAGTGCAAGCAGATCACGTATCCGAAGCCGGATGGGAAGCTGACGTTCGACCGTTTGTCTTCCGTGTTCATTTCGAACACCAACCACGAAGAGAATCAGCCGGCTCACTTGACGCTGAAAGACCCTTCGGTGCCCGTGAATGTGAACTGGCAGACATATGCCGGTCCGGAGTCACGCTACTGCCCCGCGGCGGTGTATGAATTCGTGAAGAACGACGACGGCAGCGAGCGTCTCGTGATCAACGCGCAGAACTGCGTGCATTGCAAGACGTGCGATATCAAGGACCCGACCCAGAATATCGTCTGGGTGACGCCTGAGGGTGGCGGCGGTCCGAACTATCCGAATATGTGATTCGGTGTTTGTTTGCCGTGCACGGAGCTTGTTTGTTTGTCCGCGCACGGCATGCAGGTAAGCAAGCTCCACGCAGGTAAAAACAAAGCGGCATCCATTGCAGACGTACTGCCAACGTCGCCGCAAAGCAACAAGCTCAAACGCCCCGCATCATTTCAATCCTCTCCCGCACTTTAGCCAGCACCGGCGCCCATGCGCCAATCTCAGGCTGTCGGAAGAGCTCAATAGAATCGTACCAGGCCGTGGTGCCCGATTCGTCGCCCCAGAACCATGCCGACACATGATCGATCATCAAACACGTCGGCACGCCGAGCGCCCCCGCCAGATGCGCAGGCCCGCTATCAATCGTGACGACCAGATCCAGATTCGCCAGTAGCGCGGCGACGTCGTCGAATCCGGATTGAAAATGGTGGGTCAGGTCGACAACATCGAGTCCCTTGACCCGCCACTGCGCGACTGTCTCGCTGCGCCCAGGCGACAACGCAAACCAGGTCACGCCCGGCACGCTCAATAGCGGCTCGAGTTGCTCGACAGGCACCGACCGCCGCATATCGCGGATATGCTCAGGATTTCCGTTCCACACTAGACCGACGTTGCGATTGCCCCGCTTGCCGGCCGTGTGTGCACGAACCCGCTCGCGCCACGCCTGCGTGCGCGTGGGCTCGGCGCTCAGATACGGCGCACCCCACCCGGTTGCATCGAAGACGCCGAGCCGCAGCGGCAAGCTCATCAACCCGCAATGGAAATCCGGCCGCGTTTCAAGACTCGTTTCGAGTGGCAGGTCAGCAGGCAGCATCCGTTCGAATAGGTGCCGTAACGGCCCATCGTGACCGAAAATCACCCGGCCGCCTTCGCGTCGCGCCCGCTCGGCCAGTAGCGGCAGAAAGCGCACCGCCCAAAGGCAGTCGCCGTTACCTTGCTCGCCGTAGACGACCAGCGTTTTGCCTTGCAGCGATTCGCCCTGCCAATGCGCGCTGATCTCAGCGAGCGCATGCTGCGCATTATTCAGATCGTCGCCGAACGCGACGCGCGACTCGTAATGCGCCCAGCCTTCGGCGAAACGTCCGGTTCGGATTTCGAGTTCCGACAAATCGAATAGCGCATGCATGTTGTCGGGCGACAAGGCCAGCACTTGCCTGAGCAAGGCCTCCGCTTCAGCCAGCCGCGCCTGCTCCTTGACGCACAACGCGAGCTTGTGAAGCGCCACCGGGTTGCCGGGCACGACGCGTACCGCTTCGCGCAGCAGCCGCTCGGCCATGTCGAAGTCATTGCGCTGTTGCACGGCCGCCGCACGCCAGATCAGCGCGTTGGCGTCTTCGGTGTTTTGCGCGAGCAACAGCGTCGTGGCGGAGTCGACGAGCGACCAGTCGCGCACGATGAAGGCCGTCTGCGCAATGGTGTGAAGCAGCGTAGGTTCGCAGGAGGGATCAAGCTGGTAAGCGCGCACCAGCGCCGCGAGCGCCTCGCACCGAAGGGCCTTGTCGCGGCCGGCGCGTTCCAGCGACAAATATCCGAATGCGAGGCAGTCCGCGGCACCAGCGTGCGGCGCGGCGGCACGCGCGCGCAGGTTCGCGAGTTGGCTATCGGCCGGCCCGGTGTTGGTATCGGTCATTGAGATGAAGCTGCGCGCACTACGAAGACACTCAGAGAGTGCCCTTTACGGCGCGCTCGCCGCGATCTTCGGCGTGCTGACGGCGACGTCGCCGCATTGCGCGCGGTGGCGCAACGCATGGTCGATCAGCACCAGCGCGAGCATGGATTCGGCGATCGGCGTGGCGCGGATGCCGACGCACGGGTCATGACGACCGAACGTTTCGACAACAGCGGGCTGCCCCGCCTTGTCGATTGAGCGGCGCGGCGTACGGATGCTCGAAGTCGGCTTGATCGCGATCGACACCGTGATGTCCTGGCCGGTCGAAATACCGCCGAGCACACCACCCGCGTGATTGCCGACGAAGCCTTCCGGCGTCAATTCGTCGCCGTGCACCGAACCGCGTTGCGCGACGCTGGCGAAGCCCGCGCCGATCTCGACGCCCTTCACCGCATTGATGCCCATCATGGCGTGCGCAATATCCGCGTCGAGCCGATCGAACAGCGGCTCGCCAAGCCCAACCGGCACGCCGGAAGCCACGACGTTAATGCGTGCGCCGATCGAGTCGCCGTCTTTACGCAAGGCGTCCATATACGCTTCCAGCTCCGGCACGATCTCCGCATTCGGCACGAAGAACGGGTTCTCACGCACATGCGACCAGTCGACGAACGGCACGTCGATTTCTCCGAGCGCCGCCATGTAACCGCGGATCTCAACACCGAACTTTTCACGCAGCCATTTCTTCGCAACCGCGCCGGCCGCTACCGTGGGTGCTGTCAGACGGGCCGACGAACGGCCGCCGCCGCGATAGTCGCGAATACCGTATTTCTGCCAGTAGGTGTAGTCGGCGTGACCGGGACGGAAGGTGTCGGCGATGTTGCCGTAGTCTTTGCTGCGCTGGTCTGTATTGCGGATCAGCAGCGCGATCGGCGCGCCGGTGGTCTGGCCTTCGAACACGCCCGACAGGATCTCGACCTTGTCTTCTTCCTGGCGCTGCGTGACATGGCGCGACGTGCCGGGTTTGCGGCGGTCGAGTTCGAGCTGGATGTCGGCTTCGCTAAGCGCCATGCCCGGCGGGCAGCCGTCGATCACGCAGCCGATAGCGGGGCCGTGCGATTCGCCGAAGGTCGTGACAGTGAAAAGCGTACCGAGCGTGTTGCCGGACATGGGCGTCGTCCAAAGAAATGCGGGGAAAGCACCATTATGCCAGCCCTACAGGGGCTAAGTCCCGGCCGCCCTACTTCCGCGCCCCGCGCAACTCGGTGACGATCTGCTGCAGCACCTCAGGCGTCGCCTCGGCCGGATCGATCGGCTCACCCACCGCCAGCGTCAGCCGGCTCATCACGCCCTTCTGGATCGGTCGTGGCAAGCGCGCGTCGTTGGCGCGTGAAAACACGCTCCCCCACAGCCCGCGCAGCGCCATCGGTATCACCGGAGCCGGCGTGCGGCGGATGATCTCGGTCACGCCATGGCGGAACGGATTCATCTCGCCGGTCTTCGTCAGCTTGCCTTCCGGGAAGATGCAGACCAGATCGCCCTCGGCGAGCGCCTCTGCGCAGCGCTCATAGGCGCGCGTCAGCAGCTCTGGGTCCTGATGGGCGGGCGCAATCGGAATCGCCTTCGCATGGCGGAACACCCAGCCGGCGAACGGCGACTTGAAGATCTGATGGTCCATTACGAAACGGATCGGACGCGGGCTCTCGGCCATGATGACGATCGCGTCGACGAAGCTCACGTGGTTGCACACCAGCACGGCCGCGCCCTCTTCCGGAATCCGTTCGGCGTGCACGAGGCGAATCCGGTAGAACGTATGCACCAGCACCCAGGCGATAAAGCGCAGCAAAAACTCGGGCACGAGCGAATAAATGTACGTCGCGACGACAATGTTCAGTAGCGCCGTGACGAGGAAAATCGCCGGAATACTGAAGCCCGCCGCGGTCAGTCCCATCGCCATCAACGCTGAGACGATCATGAACAGCGAATTCAGAATATTGTTCGCGGCGATGATGCGCGCGCGGTGGGTCGGCTGGCTGCGGCTCTGGATCAGCGCGTAGAGCGGCACGCTATAGAAGCCGCCGAACATGGCCAGCAGGAACAGATCGGCCAGTACGCGCCAATGAGCAGGCCGCACGAGAAATTCGCCGACGCTCAGCAGATGCCCGGCGGCCGGCAACGCATGGCTCGCGAAGAACAGATCGATCGCGAACACGCTCATGCCGATCGAGCCGAGCGGCACGAGGCCGATTTCGATGCGCCGCTTCGAGAGCTTTTCGCACATCAGCGAACCGAGGCCGATGCCGATCGAGAACGTGCCGAGCAGCACGGTCACCACGTCCGGGTCGGCGGACAGCACGTTTTTCGCAAAACTGAAAAACGAAGATAGAAAAGTCGCGCCGACGAACCACAGCCAGGAAATCCCCAGCAGGCTCAGAAACACCGTCCGGTTTTCGCGCGCGAGTTTCAGGTTGCGCCACGTCTCGCTAACCGGATTCCAGTTGATGCTCAGATCGGGCTGCGGCGCCGCCGTGACGGGCACGAAGTTCGACACCAGCCGCCCCACCAGCGCAATCCCGACACAGGCGCAGGCCAGCACCACCGCGCCATGCTCGACAAAACCCGCGCCCACGCCGCCGACAATCGTCCCAATCAGAATCGCGACGAAGGTGCCCATCTCGACCATGCCGTTACCGCCGACCAGTTCCGACTTCGACAGATGCTGCGGCAGATACGAATACTTGACCGGTCCGAATACGGTCGAATGGACGCCCATCAGAAACGTGCACAGATACAGCAAGGGCGCGCTATGCATCCAGAAACCCGTGCCGCCGATCAGCATCACGACGATCTCGAAGCTCTTGACAAAGCGCGTGAGCATCGCCTTGTCGTACTTATCCGCGATCTGGCCGGAGGTGGCCGAGAGCAGCACGAACGGCAGAATGAAGATGGCCGAGATCAGGAACGCCGCGGTTTTAGGATCGACGCCTGAAAAGCGCGCCGCCTGGTACGTGACGAGCGACGTGAAGCCGATCTTGAAAACGTTGTCGTTCATCGCGCCGAGAAACTGGGTCCAGAAAAACGGCGCGAAGCGGCGCTGGCTCAGCAGGCGGAACTGGGACTCGTGCGTCTCGTGGGAGCGGGCGGCACGGCGGGCGGCAGGTATCGGACGATCGCTCATGAGGGTCGGAGAACAGGCTAATAGAGCAGCAAAGGGGAAAGGGCCGGACACAAAAAAAGCGCACGCTTTCGCGCGCGCCTTGATCGCATTTTCATACTCACAGCAACGGCGCGAACGCCGCGGTGAGCCACCGTGCGTGAGTTAACGCGGCGCCGGTTGTTGATCCTGCGGTTCTTCCGGCCAGTCGCGGATATAGGCCTTGAGCATGCGGTTTTCGAAGCCTTGCTCTTCGACCACCGCCTTGGCGACGTCGTAGAACGAGATCACGCCCATCAGCGTGCGGCTTTCCAGCACCGGCAAATAGCGCACGTGATGCTCGAGCATCATGCGACGAACCTCGTTGACATCCGTTTCGGGCGTACAGGTGAGCGGATGGTCGTCCATCAACTTGCGGATCGTGGAGGTACCGAGGCTGCCGCCGTGCTTGCTCAAGGTCAGAATAATTTCGCGAAACGTCAGCATGCCGACGAGGTCGCCGTATTCCATCACGACCAGCGAGCCGATATCGTGCTCGGCCATGGTATTGACTGCGTCGTGCAGCGTGGTATCCGGCGTGACCGTGAAAAGGGTGTTGCCTTTGACTTTAAGAATGTCGCTGACTCGCATAATCTGTCTCCGTGATACCCGCTAAGCTGATATTGCCTGAATGACTTTCGATCCTAGCGGAAAGGTCCATAAAAGGAAAGCGGCCCGCCCACCAAGGCGCAACGGGCGTTTGCAAGGTCAGCCTGGCGCCGTTCAGCGCGCCCACATTGGCCGACCCGCGGGAAAACCGCGCTTGAAGCGATCCATGCCGGTGATAGGATGGCCGCCACTTTCACCTTTCGCGAGGCCGTCCGTGGCCTCGCCGCCCAGGATGTCCGCCAACCGTTTCGATACGCTTGCGCTGCACGCCGGCGCCGCGCCCGACCCGACTACCGGCGCGCGCGCCACGCCCATTTACCAGACTACCTCGTTTTCGTTCCGCGACTCGGACCACGCCGCAGCGCTCTTCAATATGGAGCGCGCCGGCCACGTCTATTCGCGCATCTCGAATCCGACCGTGGCCGTTTTCGAGGAGCGAGTTGCCGCGCTGGAAAACGGCGCGGGTGCGATCGGCACGGCCAGCGGCCAGGCCGCGCTGCATCTGGCGATCGCCACGTTGATGGGCGCCGGCTCCCATATCGTCGCCTCCAGCGCGCTGTACGGCGGCTCGCACAACCTGCTGCACTACACGCTGCGGCGCTTCGGCATCGAGACGACCTTCGTCAAACCCGGTGACATCGACGCATGGCGCGCCGCGCTGCGCCCGAACACACGCCTGCTGTTCGGCGAGACGCTTGGCAACCCGGGCCTCGACGTGCTCGATATCGCCACGGTGGCACAACTCGCGCATGAGCACCGCGTGCCGCTTCTGGTCGATTCGACCTTCACTACGCCCTACCTGCTCAAGCCATTCGAGCACGGCGCCGACTTCGTCTATCACTCGGCGACCAAATTCCTCGGCGGCCACGGCACCACGATCGGCGGCGTACTCGTGGACGGCGGCACGTTCGACTTCAACGCATCCGGCCGTTTCCCCGAATTCACCGAACCGTACGAGGGCTTTCACGGCATGGTGTTCGCTGAGGAAAGCACGGTCGCGCCGTTCCTCCTGCGCGCACGTCGCGAGGGCTTGCGCGACTTCGGCGCGTGCCTGCATCCCCAGGCCGCCTGGCAACTGCTGCAAGGCATCGAGACGCTGCCGCTGCGCATGGAACGGCACGTCGCGAATACCCGCAAGGTGGTCGAATTCCTGAACGCACACCCCGCCGTCGAAGCCGTCGCCTACCCGGAACTGCCGTCGCATCCGGACCACGCGCTCGCGAAGCGTCTGCTGCCGCGCGGCGCGGGCGCGGTGTTCAGCTTCAATCTGCGCGGCGACCGCGCCGCCGGGCGCCGCTTCATTGAAGCGCTTTCGCTGTTCTCGCATCTCGCGAACGTCGGCGACGCACGCTCGCTGGTCATCCATCCCGCATCGACGACGCACTTTCGCATGGACGCCGCCGCGCTCGCCGCAGCCGGCATCGCCGAAGGTACGATCCGCCTGTCGATCGGTCTTGAAGACCCCGACGATCTGATCGACGACCTCAAACGCGCGCTGAAAGCGGCGCAGAAGGCGAGCGGGACGAGCGCGGGGAGTGGACCATCCAATAGTCCGTCCAGCGCGGCAAAAACCGGCCCCGCCAGTTCATCCGCTGCTCCAGCAACCGGCAACCCATCCGCCTCCGCCTCGCCTGCCGATGCCGCCAAACCCCGCCCGGAGTCCGCATGATCCTCACCGTTCAAGGCAAGCCCGCCTACGCGTACACCGGCGGCAAACCCTTCGACCCCAGCCTGCCGACGGCGGTGTTCATCCACGGCGCCGAGCATGACCATAGCGTGTGGGCATTGCAAACGCGTTACTTCGCGCATCACGGCTTCAGCGTACTGGCGGTCGACCTGCCCGGTCACTGCCGCAGCGCCGGCCCGGCGCTTACCACCGTGACCGCAATGGCCGACTGGCTGGCCGCCCTGCTCGACGCCGCCGGCGTGCAACGCGCCTTCGTGGCCGGACACAGCATGGGCTCGCTGGTCGCGCTCGACTTCGCCGGCCGCTATCCGGAACGCTCGACGCGCCTGGCGCTGCTCGCCACCGCCGTGCCGATGGCTGTCTCCGACGCCTTGCTCGACGCTGCCCTGCACCGCGAGCCCGATGCAATCGGCATGGTCAATCAATGGTCGCATTCGACGCTCGCCGCCAAACCGTCGTGCCCCGGCCCGGGCTTCTGGCTGCACGGCATGAACCAGCGGCTGATGGAGCGTGTCTCCGCAAGCGGCGAGCCGCACCTGTTCCACACCGACTTCACCGCCTGCAATAGCTACGCGGACGGCCTCACACGCGCCACCGAAGTGCGTTGCCCGACGCGCCTGATCGTGGGCCGGCGCGATGCGATGACACCGCCGCGTGCGGCCAAAGCGCTCGCCGCCGCGCTCTCCCAGGCCGGCGTACCGGTCGACACCGTCACGCTCGAGGCCGGCCATGCCTTGATGACCGAACAGCCCGATGCCACGCTCGACGCGCTGTTCAGCTTCGCCTCGAAAGCCGCAGGCGCGGTTCCAACCGGCGTTCGATAGTCGCTGCGAGTCGTCACGATAACCGGGCAGGTAAAGGCTCGCTATCGGCCGAATGGCCTAGTTGCGCGCGTGGTCCGATAGCCGCACAATGGGTCAAGCCTGTCCTGTTTCGAGCGCGTTCCAAGCATGTCCGCGCGCGGCGAAGCAACCTGGGAGCGACGGGCACGGAATCGAGTAGCGTCGACATTCGGAGGCCGTGATGGCTCAAACCGCGCACACCGATCACTTCGCGAGTTTCGCGGAGTTCTACCCGTACTACCTGAGCGAGCATCGCAACACGGTATCGCGGCGGCTGCATTTCGTGGGTTCGCTCGGCGTGATCGGCTGCCTCGCCATGGCGCTCGCCACCGGTGACTGGCTATGGCTGCCGGCTGCCGTGATCTGCGGCTATGGCTTTGCTTGGGTCGGGCATTTCTTCTTCGAGAAGAACCGGCCGGCTACCTTCCGGCATCCGTTTTATAGCCTGATGGGCGATTGGGTGATGTTCAAGGACATCTGCGTGGGGAAGATTTCGCTGTAGGTTTGCCGCCGCATCAGACGGCCTGCTTATGCAGCGTGCTCATGCAGCCTGATGCGGCATTGAAGAAGTACCCTGTTCACTTTCCTGCGCCTTCGCTGCCCGCGCGGCAGCACGCGCCGCCAGCAGCACAGCGAGCGTCACTTTCAGCTTGTCGTTTTCCAACGCCGCAAGAAGTGTCTGGCCATCCACGCGCGTAGAGTTCAGTTCAAGCTGATATTCGAGTTCCGCCCGATCGATCACGAACAGGTCGAACAGACGCTCGACCGTGATCTGCGCGGGATTCGCCAGCAGCAGGAAGTGCGGACGCGTGTCGTCGTCCTGCAAGCGCGCGATCCACTCGATCTCCTCGAGTTTTAGCAGCAGCCTGACCGTGGTATCCATGTCGCGGCGAAGCATTCGCGAGATCTCCGGCATCGTGTAGCCGCGCTTACCCGCATCGCGCGCTTCCGAGAGCCGCGCGAGGAGTTCAAGCGAATCGAACAGGTCGCTGCCCTCGAAAGTCGGCCGGTGAAACTGGCCTATGCGGATTGCCGGCAACGCAGACGCGATCATCGCCCCGGCTAGCGCAATGAACCAGCACAGGTACATCCACAGCAGGAATAGCGGCACAGCGGCAAACGCACCGTACACCGCGGTGTAGGTGGGAATTCGGCGCACGTAGTAGCCAAAGCCGCGCTTGGCGAGTTCGAATGCGATCGCGGCAGTAATCCCGCCGATCACCGCGTCGCGCCACTCCACCCGGCAGTTCGGCAGAAATACGTAAAGCATCGTGAAGGCGAGCGCCGTCAACGGCAGCGCGGCGCCGGTCAGCGCCCAGTCGATCACCGACGGAATATGCTGGACAGCCGTGACCGCCATGGACCGGGTGAACAGATAGGAAGAAATCGACAGGCTCACGCCGATCAGAATCGGGCCGAGCGTAATGATCGCCCAGTAGACCAGGATGCGCTGCGCGATCGGCCGCGCCTTGCGCACCCGCCAGATCACGTTGAAAGCGGATTCCACGGTCATCATCGTCATCACGGCGGTGACGAACAGAAAAATCATGCCGATGGTCGTGAGGCCCTTGGCCTTCGACGCGAACTGATTCAGATAATCGAAAATCTGACTGTTGAGCTGCGCAGGCATCAGATGGTCGGCGAGGAAAATCTGCAGCGACATCTGAAACGAGCTGAAAATCGGAAACGCCGTGAACAGCGCAAACGCAACCGTAGCGAGCGGCACTAGCGAGAGCATGGTGGTGAACGTGAGGCTGCCGGCCACCTGCGGAATGCGGTCTTCGCTACTGCGCTTCGCCGCAAACTGCGCGAGCCGTTTGAGCGTGTCGAGATCGAAACGCACCCTGGACAACAAACCCACCTCCTTGCTTCATAAAACGGTGTTTCAGGACCGTGCCCGAGGCCTGGCCGAATGGCTATGGATGGCCTGTGCAGCGGACCCAGCCCCTATAATACCCGTTCACCGATGAGGCCTATGAAAGACATTCTCGTGCTCTATTACAGCCGTCACGGCGCCACGCGCGAGCTTGCGCTGGCGATCGCGCACGGCGTCGACAGCGTCCCCGGCATGCAGGCGCGCGTGCGCACCGTGCCGGCGGTTTCCACCGTCTGCGAAGCAACCCAGCCGGACATTCCCGCTGAAGGGCCGCCTTACGTCGAACTGCGCGACCTCGAAGAATGCGCCGGTCTCGCGCTCGGCTCGCCCACCCGCTTCGGCAACATGGCGGCGTCGCTAAAATATTTTCTCGACGGCACCACGCCGCAGTGGCTGTCGGGCGCGCTGTCCGGCAAACCGGCCTGCGTGTTTACGTCCACCGGCAGCTTGCACGGCGGCCAGGAGTCCACGCTGCTGTCCATGATGCTGCCGCTTCTGCACCACGGCATGCTGATCGTCGGCATTCCGTACACGGAGAGCGCGCTCTCCACCACGCAAACCGGCGGCACGCCCTACGGCGCGTCGCATTTCGCGCGCGCGGGCACGGCCGAACAGGGCATCTCCGCCGACGAAAAGACGCTAGCGATTGCCCTCGGCGCCCGCGTTGCCCGCACGGCGGCCTCCATGAGCGAGCGGCCGTGAATACAGCCGCCCTGCCGGTGCAGCAAAAACGCGCCGCCGCTTTCGGCGCCACCGCCGCCTTGCTCGCGCTGATCGTTTTGTCAGTCGCGTGGGAATGGTGGCTCGCGCCGCTGCGCCCGGGCGGCTCGGCGCTGGTGCTCAAAGCCGTCCCGCTGCTGCTCGCCCTGCCCGGCGTGTGGCGGCACCGGCTTTACACGCTGCAATGGGCGTCCATGCTGATCCTGCTGTATTTTGCCGAGGGCATCGTGCGCGGCTGGAGCGATCGTGGCCTGAGCGCCCGCCTCGGCTGGCTCGAAACCGCGCTCTCCGTGGTTTTCTTCGTCTGCACGCTCGCCTATGTCGCCCCGTTCAAGCGCGCGGCAAAGCGGGCAGCGAAGCTGGCGGCAAAGCAGGCCGCACAAGAAAACGCACAGCAGAACACCGGCCAGGCCGAGGGAAGCACACGATGAGAACTGCGCTTTTCGCGTCGTTTTTCACGTCGCTTTTCAAGTTACCCTCCGCGTAATCTATCCGCCGAACATCCTGACCGACCAACATGACTCAAGCCGCTTTCCTCACCGCTTGCCGCGACGTCATCGGCGCCTCGCAGGTGCTGACCGACCCGCACGACACCGCCCCGTACCTCACCGACTGGCGCCGCCGCTACACCGGCGCGGCCTGCGCGGTGCTCTGCCCGGCCACGCCTGACGAAGTCGCGGCGCTCGTCAAACTTGCCGTCGAACATCGCATCGCGCTGGTGCCGCAAGGCGGCAACACCGGTCTGGCCGGCGGCGCCACGCCGGATGCAAGCGGCGCGCAGGCGGTGATCAGTCTGCGGCGTTTGAATCGTGTACGCGACATCGATCCGCACAACAACACGATCACCGTCGAAGCCGGCGTCATCCTCGCCGAAGTACAGAGGCACGCCGAGGAAGCCGGCCGCCTGTTCCCCCTGAGCCTCGCCGCGGAAGGCAGTTGCACGATCGGAGGCAATCTCGCCACCAACGCGGGCGGCACCGGCGTACTGCGCTACGGCAACACGCGCGAATTGTGCCTCGGCCTCGAAGTGGTCACCGCGCAAGGCGAGTTGTGGGACGGCCTGCGAGGACTGCGCAAGGACAACACCGGTTACGACTTGCGCGATCTGTTCATCGGCGCGGAAGGCACGCTCGGCATCATCACCGCCGCCGTGCTCAAGCTGCATCCGCAGCCGGCCGCGCGCGTCACGGCACTCGCCGCGCTCGCGTCGCCGCATGCGGCGCTCGATTTCCTCTCGCTCACGCAACGCGTCGCCGGGCCGCTTCTGACCGGCTTCGAACTGATGTCGGATTTCTGTCTGCGACTGGTGGGCCGGCACTTCGAGCAGATGCGCTATCCGTTCGCCGAACCGCATGCTCAAGTCGTGCTGTTGGAGCTGTCCGACAGCGAGAGCGAGGAACACGCGCGCGGACTATTCGAGCGCCTGATGGAAACCGCGCTCGAAGATGGTCTGGTCGAAGACGCGGTAGTCGCGGAGAACCTCACGCAGTCGCGGGCATTCTGGAATCTGCGCGAACACATCCCGCTCGCGCAGGCTGAGGAAGGCCTGAACATCAAGCACGATATCGCGGTGCCGATTTCGCGCATCGGCCACTTTATCGAGGAAACCGACGCGGCAATCGCCCAAGCCGTGCCGGGCGCGCGCATGGTCACGTTCGGGCATCTCGGCGACGGCAATCTGCATTACAACGTGCAGGCGCCTGAGGGCGTCGACGCAAAGGCGTTCCTCAAGACCTGGCAAAGCCCGATCAACCAGATCGTGTACGACAGTGTGCACCGGCATCGCGGCAGCATCAGTGCGGAACACGGCCTCGGCCAGTTGAAGATCGACGAGGCGATGCATTACAAGCAGGACGTCGAGGTGCAATTGATGCGCGCCGTCAAACGCGCGCTGGATCCGCTGAACCTGATGAATCCGGGCAAGGTGCTACGCTAGGGTTTGAAGCCTTCGCCGTCTGGTGCGAGGCTAATTGCAGGAGTCGCTGTCGTGAAGATTCGAGTGCTGTCCGATCTGCATCTGGAGAACGACGAGCCCGAACTGGTCCCGCATGCGGAAGCGGATCTGATCGTGCTGGCCGGCGACATCCACAATCACGCGGCGGGTCCGCGCTGGGCCGCGCAGACTTTCGACGGTGCCGTGCCGGTGGTCTACGTGCCCGGCAATCACGAGTACTACGACGGCGAATTCAGCGCGCTCGACACGGCACTGTACGACGCAGCGGCCCAGGTCGACAACGTGCACGTGCTGAACAATGCCGCGCTGGTCGACCCGCAAGGCCGCTGGCGCGTGCTCGGCACCACCTTATGGACCGACTTCGCGTTATACGGCGGGGATCCGGACACGATCGCCGAGTCCATCGACGCATCGCGCCGGGTGATGCTCGACTTCCGCGGCCTGATCCAGATGAACTGGCCGCACGACACGCAGGATTCGCCGCGCGACTTCACCCCTGACGATTCCCTCGCGTTGCACCGGCGGGCGCGCGCCTGGCTCGAAAGCGAACTGGCGAAGCCGTTCGACGGCAAGACGATCGTCGTCACCCATCACGCGCCGCATCGGCTGAGTCTGGCCGAGCGCTACGCGGAGGACCGCGTCTCGGCCGGTTTCGTCAATCATTTGCCGGAACTGGTGCGCTCGCCCGTTGCCCTGTGGATTCACGGACATACGCATACGCCGTTCGATTACACGGTGAACGGCACGCGCGTGGTCTGCAATCCGCGCGGCTATTTCGACCGGCGCACCCGCCAGTGGGAAAATCCGCAATTCGCGTGGGATAAAGTCGTCGAGATATAGCGTCGGCTTGGGGCCGATCTGGGTAGCGCGGCCAGGCGCCACGCACTACGCTGTTGTTGTCGTTGGATTCGGGTCTTCGACTCGGCCAAACCCGCCAGCCCGGTCATCTCCGGAGGTCGCTCATGTGTGGTCGAATCAGCCAGTATCGCGATCCGCATCTGTACGCACGGCAGCTCGGCCTCGCCGATCCGCTCATGCTATTCGACGACGCCGACCGCCGCCCCGGCTACAACCTCGCGCCGGGCACGCATCCGCTCGCGATTTACCCGGACCAGACACTGCACGCGATCCACTGGGGTTATTGCCCGGATTGGGCACGCGAGCAGCATCTGCCGCAGACCATCAATGCGCGCGCCGAAACCGCGCCGCATACGCGCTACTTCAAAGATCTGTGGAAAACCGGGCGAGTATTGGTGCCGGCTGACGGCTGGTTCGAATGGCGCATGGAAGCGACGCCGGGAACATCGCATGGAGATAACACAGCGGACGCTGAGGCAACGGTCCGCCAGCCCTACTTCGTGCACCTGAAAAGCGACGCACCGATGTACCTCGCGGCGCTATCGAGCGTGCGCGGCACCGAACCGCAAACGGAAGGCATGGGATTGGTGATCGTAACGGCCACCGCCGACAAGGGTCTGATCGACGTACACGGCCGACGCCCGCTGGTGTTCGCGCCGGAGGCGGCGCGCAGATGGCTGGATCCGGCCCTGCAGTTCGACGAACTCGAGCAGCTCGCGCGCAGCGCCTGCCTGCCCGCTGCGCGGTTCCGCTGGCACCGGGTGAGCCCGGAGGTAGACCGCACGCTCAACGACGAGCCGGGTCTGATTGAAGCGCTGCACTGAACGTGCGGAGCGCGGATTGAAACTAATCGGCGGCCGGACCGCAAGGGCGCGGCAATGCACGCGCAAGGCACACCGAAAAGGTACAAAAGCAAGCTCAATTGCCGCGCGCCCAGCAACCTGGCGCACTAGCCTGCTTCAACGATCGCGCTGCTGCCCTTGCGGATCAGGACGCTCGACCTTGATCGGCACCAGTTGCGGCTGCTGGTCACGCAGGCGGCGCAGCAGATCGCGCGATGCGGCGATTCCGATCAGTCCCAGCATGACGGCCACGCCGATCATCAGATGCGTATCCATGAATCCCTCTTCCTTCGGTTGTTGCGATTGTTGCGGATCTTGCGATTTGCCGAACAGCGGCTAATTGAACGCGTCCGGCAGAATGCCGGCAGCGCATGAACCACACGTTAGCAAATCGACCCCGGCGCAGAAGTAAGGAAATGTTGCGACGCGGCACTTATGTAACAGTCTGTCACGCCACCGCCGCCTTGAACCGTCAACAATGGTCAACCGCCTGCGTGGCGCCGCTTCAGCTGCGCGCGAACTGGCGTAACTCTTCCTGATCGACGGCCAGCGTGGCGGGCAGTTCGTCGCGCAAAAATTCAACCCAAGTACGAATTTTCGCGTCCAGATACTGCCTGGACGGATACAGCGCATACAGATTCATTTCCTGCGACGTGTATTCCGGCAACAGCCACACGAGGTCACCGCTGCGCAGACCGCTAATCGCCGAGTAGATCGGTATCAGTCCGACCCCCATGCCGCTGCTCACCGCGACCGCCATCGCTTCGGCGACATTCACCTGAAAAGTGGTCGGGCCGAGGTTGATGGTTTCTTCGCCGTTCGGGCCGTCGAAGATCCATCTGTCGGTCGGGAATATCGGCGTCACCATTTGCAGACAAGTGTGGCGCGCGAGGTCTGAGGGTTTTTCGGGCACGCCGTGCCGCTCCAGATAAGCCGGCGACGCGCACGCGATGCTGAACGCGCTGCACAGTCGCTGCGACACGAGCCCCGAATCCGGCAGACCGATTGCCAATGTCAGCGACACGTCAAAACCTTCGTCGAGAAGATCGGGCATGCGCTGCGCCAGCGTCAGTTCAATGCTCACGTCCGGGTAGCGCTGCTGATAGCGGCCCACCGCCGGCACCACGTAGTGCTGGCCGAAGCTTGTCATTGCGTGGACCTTGAGCTTGCCGGACGGGCGCGCGTGGGCGTCGCCGGCCTCCGCTTCCGCCTGGTCCACGTACGCGAGGATCTGCTCGCAGCGCTGCAGATAGCGCTCACCCGCCTCTGTCAGTGCGATACGGCGCGTGGTGCGGTTCAACAGACGCGTGCGCAGGTGCGCTTCCAGGTCGGAAACCGCACGCGACGCGTACGCCGTGGTCGTGTTGAGGTGTTGCGCGGCACCCGTGAAACTGCCCGCTTCGACGACGCGGACAAATACGCGCATGTTTTGAAGCGTATCCATACTTTTCCCTAGTAATCCGCTGCGATTGTTACACGATTCGCAAAGGCGATTATCTCATATCGCGTAAAAATGCCTTGCATCTTTACCGGTTATTCCCCAATCAATCAAAAAATATAATGACGCACATGCTTCTATAGCCAATTTTGGAGGAAATCGTGCAGTCTCCGGTACAGAAAGGGGTCGCCGCAGCCGCGGTTCTTACGATCCTATTAACAATCGCCGGCTGTGCCAGTACCGGAGGCATCGCGCCGCAGGATCGCGGAATGGAGCCCTCCTCGCTCGACGTGGGCAACGCCATCCGGGCCGCCGACGCGGACGCCCAATGGCCTGCCGCCGACTGGTGGCGCGCCTATAACGACCCGCAGCTCAATGAGTGGATCGAAGCCGCGCAGACGAGCAACCCGAGTCTCGCTGTCGCCCAGGCGCGCGTGCGCGAGGCCATGTCGATGGCGGGTGTCGCCCGTTCGGCGTTATCGCCGCAAGTGAACGGCAGCCTGTCGATCCAGCGTCAGAAATGGGCCGACAACCTCTACTACGGCCCGGGCCCGCTCGCAGGCCAGCAGTCATGGAACAACACCGGCACGCTGGGTCTCTCATACAACCTCGATCTCTGGGGCAAGGACAAGAACGCCGCCGAGAGCGCGCTCGACGCAGCCCATGCCAGCGCGGCGGACTTCCGCGCCGCCCAGCTCGAACTGGAAGGCAACGTGGCGCGCACGTACATCGAGCTGTCGCTGAACTACGCGCTGCTCGATATCGCCAAGTCCACACTGCAGCAACAGCAGCAGATCGTCGACCTGGCGAACCGGCGCCTGAAAGGCGGCATCGGCACCCAGCTCGAAGTGAGCCAGGCCGAAACGCCGATGCCGGAATACGAACGCCAGATCGACGAGATCGAGGAAAAGATCGCCCTCGGCCGCAATCAGTTGGCCGCGCTGGCCGGTAAGGGTCCGGGCGCGGGTGACGCGATCCAGCGTCCGGCGCTCTCGCTCGACAACTCACCCGCCGCTCTGCCGAGCGCGTTGCCCGCGGATCTGATCGGCCATCGGCCGGACGTGGTTGCGGCGCGCTGGACGGTCGCGGCGCAAGCGCGCGGCATCGACGTCGCCAAGGCCAGCTTCTACCCGGACATCAACCTGCTGGCGTCGATCGGCGGCTATGCGGCGATGGGGCCGCTATTCCAGTTCCTGAAGGACCCGTCGCATAGCTGGAGCGCGGGTCCGGCGCTCTCGCTGCCGATCTTCGACGGCGGCCGTCTGCGCTCGCAGCTCGGCGCTGCGGCGGCCGGGTACGACGAGGCGGTCGACCGCTATAACCAGTCGATCGTCGGCGCGCTGAAGGACATCTCCGATCAGGTGATCCGGATCCGTTCGCTCGCCACCCAGGCGCAAGACGCAGATCGTTCGGTTGCAGCGGCGCGCAAGAACTATGACCTCGCGCGCGAAGGCTATCGGCGCGGTTTGACCGACTATCTGAACGTGCTGATCGCACAAAGTCAGTTGCTGCGCGCGCAGGAAGGCGTTGCGAAGATTCAGGCCGAGCGGCTGGGCGCGCATGCGTCGCTGGTCACGGCATTGGGTGGTGGACTCGACGAACCGGCCAACGGCCCACAGGCGAACGAGACGCTGCCGGCGCATGGGAAAAGTAAGGGCAACGCCGCGCCAGCCAGTTCGAACACCGCGGCCAAACCGTCGGACGTGCCGGCGCAAACCGGCTCCGCCAGCCACGCGGATAATGCCGCGCCGGATTCCGCCACGGTACAAGCGCAGGGCCCGACCGCTCCGGCGGCAGGACCGTCACGCGCCGCGACGAACCGCGCGGATGGCAACGCCCGCCCGAACGCCGCGGCAAGCACGAACCACGCTTCCGCCAACGTCAACGCCGGCGCGGCTGAGTGAAGAAGCCGACCATGTCAGCCCCCCCTTCTCTTTCACGCCCGTCATCGTTCGCCGCGCTCTACTCAGCCGCCGCCGACTGGGCCCGCACCGACGGCCTCACGTGGGTCTATCTGTTCAAAGCGCTCGCCGCCTGCTTCCTCGCGCTCGGCATCGCGATGAAACTCGACCTGCCGCAGCCGCGCACCGCGATGACTACCGTGTTCATCGTGATGCAGCCGCAAAGCGGGATGGTCTTCGCCAAAAGTTTCTACCGGATCTGCGGCACGCTGGTCGGCCTCGTCGTGATGCTGGCGCTGATCGGCCTGTTCGCGCAGCAGCCGGAACTGTTTATCGTCACCACCGCGATCTGGGTCGGCATCTGCACCGCGGGCGCCGCGCGCAATCGCAACTTCAAGTCGTATGGTTTCGTGCTGGCCGGCTACACTGCCGCGCTGATCGGTATTCCCGCTTCACAGCATCCGGATGGCGCGTTTCTCAGCGCGCTCACGCGGGTGGCTGAAGTGGTGGTCGGCATCATCTGCGCGGGCGCCGTCAGTGGCCTCGTGTTTCCGCAGTTCGCCGGCTTGCAAATGCGCAGCACCGTGCGTGCGCGTTTCTCGGCGTTCGTCGAGTATGTGTCGGCCTCATTGGCCGGCCGCAACGATCGCGCGCAGATCGAAGCGACCAATGCGAGATTTGTCGCCGACATCGTCGGTTTCGAAGCCGCGCGCAGTGTCGCCGTGTTCGAAGGCCCCGATTCGCGGATGCGCGGCGGCCGTCTCGCGCGTCTGAACAGCGAGTTCATGACCGCCTCGACGCGCTTTCACGCGCTGCATCAGTTGATGAACCGGCTGCGCGATTCGCAGACGAGCGGCGCGATGGTCGCGGTAGAAGCGCTCGAACCGTACTTCAAGGAAATCGCGCCGTTGCTCGCGAAATCCGGCGAACCGGTGTTGAGCGCCACGGATGCCGCCCACGCCGCCGCGCAACTCGACGCGTACAAAGCGGAGCTGCCCAAGCGGGTGCGCGAGACACGCGCCGCACTGGAAACGCAGCCGGACGCTCCGCTGCTCGACTTCGACACGGGCGCCGAACTTCTGTATCGCTTCATCGACGACCTGCACGCATACGCGGCCACCTATGCTTCGCTTGCCGTCGACACGCACGAGCGTGAGCGCTGGATCGAGCGTTACGAACCGAAAACGAATGGAATTGCCGCGGGCGTCGCCGGCTTGCGCGCGGCGATCGTCATGATCGTGCTCGGCGCGTTCTGGATCGCGACCGCGTGGCCAAGCGGCTCGACCTTGACGCTGGACGCCGCGGCGGTCTGCGCGCTGGCGTCAGCGTCGCCGAATCCGAAGCGCACGGCATTCCAGATGGCCGCCGGCACATTGGTCGCCTCAGTGATGGGGATGATCGCGGTGTACGGCGTGTATCCGCACATCGACGGCTTTCCGCTGCTGTGTGCCACGCTCACGCCGTTCCTGCTGCTCGGCGTATTCATGACGACGCGGCCCGCGCTAGCCGGCTACGGCGTCGGCTACTGCATCTTCTTCTGTTTCCTGGCTGGCCCGGACAACCTGATTCACTACGATCCGAGCGGCACCATTAACGACGCGATTGCGCTGGTGCTGTCGATGCTGGTGTGCGCGGTTGCCTTTGCCGTGCTGCTGCCGCCCTCGACGCCCTGGCTGCGCAATCGCCTGCTGGTGGACCTGCGCCGCCAGGTGGCGCTGGCGAGCCGCGCGGGCATGCGCCGGGTGCGTTCACGCTTCGAGAGCGGCGCACGCGATCTGATGTCCCAGATCAACGCGCTCGCGCAGAACGAACCCGAGGTCAAACGCGACACCTTGCGCTGGCTCTTCGCGGTGCTCGAAGTAGGCAACGCGATGATCGACCTGCGCGGCGAAGTGGCGGCGCTGCCGCGCGACGCACGCTACGCGAAGTCGATGCCGTGGCGCATCACATTGCGTGCGATGCGCGATGCGGTGACCGCGCTGTTCGAACGGCCGCGTGCGGACCGCTTCGACCGCGCGCTCGCCGCCACCACCGATGCGATTGCCGCCGTTCAACTGATGCTCGCCACCTTCACGCCACCGCGTGAGGATCGGCATCGGCTGCAACGCATTCTGAGTCAACTGCATTTCATTCGTACCGCGCTGCTCGATCCGCAATCGCCGCTTGAACCGCTGATGAGCGGACGTGCCGACGCGTCAGAAGGAGTTCGTCATGCCACGTGATATCGCCGTTTTCGACGCCTACGTGCCGGCCATTGTGCTGCTGTTTGTCGCGGGCGCCGCGCTTACCTGGGTGCTGGACCGCGTGATCGCCTATACGGGCCTGTATCGCGTGGTGTGGCATCCATCCTTGTTCCGGGCCAGCTTGCTCGTGTGTGTGTGCGGCGTGCTGGGTCTCGCCGTTTATCGTTGATCAGAGTCGAAACATGACCATCCGAAATGTTGTGGGCTTCGTCGCGACAGCCGTTATTTTTATCGTCGCGATTTTGATTGGGCGCGTGTTGTGGGTTCATTACATGGATGAGCCGTGGACACGTGATGGGCGCGTGCGCGCTGAAATTGTGAATGTGGCGCCTGATGTTTCTGGCGCTGTTGTGGATTTGCCTGTTAAAGACAACCAACTGGTTAAGAAGGGGGATCTGTTGATGCAGGTCGATCCTTCGCATTATCAGATTGCTGTTGAGCAGGCCGAGGCTGCTGTTGCTGCGCGTAAGGCTGAGCTGCAGATGAAGCGGGATGATGCGCAACGGCGGGCTGATATGGATGCTTTGGTCGTGTCTAAAGAGAGTCGGGAGAATGCGACTCATACTGCTTCGGCTGCTGAGGCTTCTTATCAGCAGGCTTTGGCTGCGCTTGATGCTGCCAAGCTGAATCTTGAACGCACTCGTGTGGTGGCACCTGTTGATGGGTATGTCACTAATCTGAATGTGTTTCGTGGGGATTATGCTACTGCTGGGTCAGCTAAGCTGGCTATTGTTGATAGTCATTCTTTTTGGGTTTACGGCTACTTCGAAGAGACTAAGCTGCCTCATGTGCGGGTCGGGGATAAGGCTGAAGTTCGGTTGATGAGTGGCGGTACCTTGCAGGGGCATGTCGAGAGTATTTCTCGTGGCATCTATGATCGGGATAATCCGGAAAGTCGTGAGCTGCTCGCTGATGTTAATCCGACTTTTAATTGGGTTCGGCTTGCACAGCGGGTGCCTGTGCGGGTGAGGATTGATTCTGTGCCTGATGGAGTTGTGCTTGCTGCTGGGATTACTTGTACTGTTGTTGTTAAGCCTAGCTAAGGTTTTTGCCTTCGCGGCGCTTGTTGTCTGTGTTCTTAGGGCTTTGGCCTTTCCTTGTTTTGGTAGTGGTCTATTAGTGTTGCCCCTGTGCGGGGCGGCACCTACTTCTCTTTGCCGGCTGCAAAGAGAAGTAGGCAAGAGAAAGCAGCTCAAACCGCTACTGCTAAGTGGGCACCGTGGTCTGCTTGGGGTAGTGGTGCATCTGGAATCTGGGTTCGTGCACCTACATACGCTAGTGACAAGGGGCTCATCAGCTCCCACTCCGCACTGCGTGCGTCGCGGATGGGTATGCCAGGGAAACCAGGGGCTTCAGTTGCGCACCGTGAGGACCATCGGTTTCACCGCGGCGGCGCTGCGTGCGCCTTGGATCGGTATGCCGGGGAAATCAGGAGTTTCGCTTGAACATAGTGGGGTCCATCGGCCTCGCCTCGGCGGCGCGATGCGCGCCGAGGCGGTATTCCAGTCTCGTTTCTTTAGTCGCGGTGCTTCAGCGTTTTATAGCCTGAACTTTCCGACCATCTGCTTCAAGCCGCGGGCCTGGTCGTCCAGGGATCTGGCGGCCGCCGTGGCTTGTTCCACTAGTGCGGCGTTCTGCTGTGTGCCGGAATCCATCTGCGTGACGGCGAGATTGATCTCTTCAATTCCCGCGCTCTGTTCCGATGAGGCCGCCGATATCTCGCCCATGATGTCGGTTACGCGTTTCACCGCCTTCACCACTTCGTCCATCGTTTGTCCGGCATCCTGCGCCAGCGTCGAGCCGTTGCTCACTCGCTCCACCGATGTGCTGATCAAGCCCTTGATCTCCTTCGCGGCAGCCGCGCTGCGTTGGGCCAAGTTGCGCACTTCGGCGGCGACTACCGAGAATCCTCGGCCTTCTTCGCCGGCACGTGCTGCTTCCACCGCTGCGTTTAACGCGAGAATGTTGGTCTGGAATGCAATCCCCTCGATCACGCCGATGATGTCGCCAATGCTCCGCGCGCTGTCGTTGATCTCGTTCATCGTCGCCACCACGCGGCTTACTACGTCGCCACCCTTCTCCGCAATTTCCGAGGCGTTGTTGGCTAGGGTGCTCGCCTGCTTGGCGTTGTCGGCGTTTTGACGAACCGTGGAAGTCAGTTGCTCCATGCTGCTCGCGGTTCGTTCGAGCGCCATTGCCTGTTGTTCAGTGCGCTGCGACAAGTCGAGGTTGCCCATCGAGATTTCGCCGGATGCGGTCGCGATTGCGTCCGCGCTGGATGCGATGTCGGACACCGTCGTCGCGAGGCCGCTTTGCATGTCGTGCAGCGCGTACAGCATGCTCGACTTGTCCTTGCGGCCCAATGCGATCTGGTTCGATAGGTCGCCCGCGGCGATTCGGCTCGCGATTTCCTTTGCGTATGCCGGCTCGCCGCCGAGTTGGCCGGCGAGGCGTCGGATTACCCACTCGCTAATGCCGAACGCCAGTACGATCAGCGCGACTGTCATCGCCGCGAGCATCACGAACGATGAGTGGAAGATAAAGCCCGATGCCTCGATGGTCGCCTTCGCGGCTGTGCCGCGTTGGGCGACGAGTTCGTCGACCAGTTTTTCGAGCTTGCCGGTCTCGACCAGCAACGAGACGTCCTGAGTGCCGACCTGCCAGTTCATCTGCGAAAGATCGAGCGGTTGCGCTTTTACGAGGGTCACGAAGTCGCGCAAGTGGCCGCTCCATACGGTGACGGCTGCGGCGAATTTTTTCTGCTGGTCGACGGCCTTTGCGTCGGATGTGTCGACGTACTGTTGCAGCGTGCCGAGCTCTCGGGCTAGGCCGCTCAAGCCCTTGTCGATGTCGGCGCCGAGCTCGTCGCGCTCCTTGGCGGTGGTCGCGGTCAGCAGCATCTTTTGCGCGCGGCTTGCGCGCAGCATGTGGCCACGCGCCTCTTCCGCAGCGCGGCTCGCGACGTGGCCCTGGTCGTAGATCGATTGTGCGGAAGCATTCAGGCGGCTGATCTGGGTCAGCGAAAACACGCCGATCGCAAGCGTGCCGATCAGCAGCACGGCAAACGCCAGCCGCAACGTCGCCTTCACCGACAAGCCCTTGAGCCGCACGGCCCGCGAGCGGTTGCCCTGGCCACGCGATGGCGACGGCTTGCCCGCCGCTTCCCCTTCCGGTACGAACCCCGCGCCCGTCTGGCCACCCAGCGAAACTGCTTTCATATTCCTCGTCCCCACGTTTCGAACTGCCGGAAAGGTCGGTTCCGGCATTAATACTTATCTCTCCGGGTCTACGGCACAAACGTCTGCGATCTTTAACGCCGCTCGTCTCATGCCGATTGTCGCGCCCGGTCCTCGACGCGTCGCCTTGTAAGCTTCGCGCCCGCGACCGTTTTATACATGGCCAAAAATCCCCGAATCGCATTTATCAGACGGCGTGCCAGCCACGCATCGCCATGCGCAACACGCTTGACACAGGCACCGTTGCGGTGCACCGCGTTTGAGGTTTCGGCACATCCATGACGCATGGAATACGCAATTCGTGTCCGATTCTCGACAAAACTTGTCCTTACAATTCGCGCGAGCCACATTAAACTTCGACAAATAGCTGACAAGGCCCGGCGCCGCGTCGAAATGCCGCGGCAACCCGGCAGGTCACGCACAGGCATGCGAATGCCTGGAATCGCGACGCGCCGGCGGCCTGAAATCATGACCGCACACCCTTTCTTCTCTCTCATCTAGCGTATGGAAACGAGCCTCGATAAAAGCGCCCTCGCAGGCGCCTCAGCCTCCCCCGCGGGTTCCGCCAACCCCGCTGGCGCGCAGCCGGCTGCCAAGGTCCAGCGCACGGTCTATTCCGTGCTGGGTGCGATCAGCTTTTCGCACCTGCTCAACGACATGATCCAGTCGTTGATCCTGGCGATCTACCCGATGCTGAAAGACAACTTTTCGCTGTCGTTCGGGCAGATCGGCCTGATTACGCTGACCTACCAGATCACCGCGTCGCTGCTGCAGCCGCTGGTCGGCAGCTATACCGACAAGCATCCGAAGCCGTATTCGCTGCCGGTCGGCATGGGCTTCACGCTCGCCGGCCTGCTGCTGATGTCGGTCGCGCCGAGTTTCGGCGTGCTGCTGGTCGCGGCGGCGCTGGTCGGCTGCGGCTCGTCGGTGTTCCATCCGGAATCGTCGCGGGTGGCGCGCATGGCCTCGGGCGGCCGTCACGGTCTGGCGCAGTCGCTGTTCCAGGTGGGCGGCAATGCGGGTTCGTCACTCGGGCCGCTGCTTGCCGCGTTGATCGTGATTCCGCACGGCCAGCGCAGCATCGCGTGGTTCTCGGTGGCGGCGCTGGTCGCGATCGTCGTGCTCACGCAGATCGGCCGCTGGTACAAGCAGCATCCGGCCGTGAAGAAGGCGCGCAGCCAGACCGGTCACGCGACCCTGTCGCGCAACCAGGTCATGTTCGCGATGGGCGTGCTGATGCTGCTGGTGTTCTCGAAGTACTTCTACCTCGCCAGCATCAACAGCTATTTCACGTTCTATCTGATCGACAAGTTCCATCTGCCGGTGCAGGCCGCCCAGGTCCATCTGTTTGTGTTCCTCGCGGCGGTTGCGGCAGGCACGGTGATCGGCGGTCCGATCGGCGACCGGATCGGCCGCAAGTACGTGATCTGGGTGTCGATCCTCGGCGTCGCGCCGTTCACGCTGCTGCTGCCGTATGCCAACCTGTTCTGGACCGGCGTGCTGACGGTGATCATCGGTATCGTGCTGGCTTCGGCGTTCTCGGCGATCCTCGTCTATGCGCAGGAACTGGTCCCCGGCAAGGTGGGGATGATCGCGGGCCTCTTCTTTGGTCTCGCGTTCGGCATGGGCGGGATCGGCGCTGCCGTGCTGGGGCAGTTGGCCGACGCCACCAGCATCACCTATGTGTATAAGGTCTGCTCGTTCCTGCCGCTGATCGGCCTGTTGACGGTGTTTCTGCCGGATGTCGAAGGCAAGCGCGCGAAAGCGTGATGGGATCTCTTCTGGTTGCATGTAGAAAAAGGCGCTACGGCGCCTTTTTCCGTTGGGCCGCCCCCTCATGGTGAACCCGCGTTGTCCGCAAGGTGACGCCTGCTCTATGCTTGTGCGGATGTACGTGCTGCCCTCTCGCCGCGCCGCGCCGCCGCCCCGAGCCGTACGACTCGACATCCGTTCACTCACGCAGCAGAAGGATCGCCGCCGATGACCACCTACCGCGACTTCCACCGCCGTTCGATCGAGCAGCCCGAGGAATTCTGGCGTGACGAGGCGCAGCGGATTCATTGGCAAACGCCGTTCGATACCGTGCTCGACCGCTCAAATCCGCCGTTCGCGCGCTGGTTCGTCGGCGGCCGCACGAACCTGTGCCATAACGCGGTGGACCGGCATATGGCCGAGCGCCCCCAGCAGAACGCGCTGGTGTACGTGTCGACGGAAACCGGCATCGAGCGGCGCTACACCTACGCCGAGCTGTACGCGGAAATCAACCGCATGGCCGCGGTGATGCGCTCGCTGGGTGTGAAGCGCGGCGACGTCGTGCTGCTCTATCTGCCGATGATCCCCGAAGCGCTGTTCGCGATGCTCGCGTGCGCGCGGCTCGGCGCGATTCACTCGGTGGTGTTCGGCGGCTTCGCGGCGCCCAATCTGGCGGCCCGCATCGACGATGCGAAACCTGTACTGATCGTCACCGCCGACGCCGGCGCGCGTGGCGGCAAAGTGATCGACTACACGCCGCTGGTGGACGAAGCGCTTGCGCGCGCGACCCACAAGACGCCGCACGTGCTGTTGATCGACCGGCAACTCGCGCCCGAGCGCCTGAACGCGAGCTACCTCGTCGCCTACGAGCCGCTGCGCGAGAAATTTTTCGACGCCCACGTGCCGTGCGAATGGCTCGAATCGAACGAACCCTCGTATGTGCTGTACACGTCGGGCACCACCGGCAAGCCGAAGGGCGTGCAACGCGATGTCGGCGGCTATGCGGTGGCGCTCGCGGCTTCGATGGAACACATCTTTCAGGGCAAGCCCGGCGACACGATGTTCACCGCGTCGGACGTAGGCTGGGTGGTCGGCCATAGCTACATCGTCTATGCGCCGCTGATCGCGGGCCTCACGACCGTGATGTACGAAGGCACGCCGATTCGTCCGGACGGCGGCATCTGGTGGCGCCTCGTCGAACAGCACAAGATCAATCTGATGTTCACCGCGCCGACTGCGTTGCGCGTGCTGAAAAAGCAGGACCCGGCGCTGCTGAAAAAATCCGATCTCTCGAGCCTGCGCGCGCTGTTCCTTGCCGGCGAGCCGCTCGACGAACCGACCGCCGCATGGATCGCCGACGCGCTCGGCAAGCCCGTGATCGACAATTACTGGCAGACCGAAACCGGCTGGCCGATGCTGGCGATTCCGCGCGGCGTCGAAGCGTTGCCCACCAAGCTCGGCTCGCCGGGCGTGCCGTCGGCCGGCTTCAATCTGACCTTGCGCAACGAACTGACGGGCGAGCCCTGCCCGCCCGGCGAAAAAGGTGTGCTTACGCTGGGCTATCCGCTGCCGCCCGGCTGTATGTCGACGGTATGGGGCGATGACAAGCGCTTTGTCAGCACGTACTGGTCGAGCATTCCGAACCAGCAGGCCTACTCGACCTTCGACTGGGGCATTCAGGATGAAGACGGATACGTGACGATCCTCGGCCGCACAGACGACGTGATCAACGTCGCCGGCCACCGGCTCGGCACGCGCGAGATCGAGGAGGCGTTGTCGAGCCACGCGGCGGTCGCGGAAGTCGCGGTGGTCGGCGTGACGGATGCGCTGAAGGGGCAAACGGCGATGGCCTTTGTGGTGCTGCGCGACGCGCAAGCCTATGCGAGCGAGAAGGCACGGGCGAAGCTGGAAGCCGAACTCACCGCAACGGTCGACCGCCAGCTCGGCGCGATTGCGCGACCGGCGCGTGTGGTGGTGGTGTCGATGCTGCCGAAGACGCGCTCGGGCAAGCTGCTGCGCCGCGCGATTGCGGCGCTGGCCGAGGGACGCGAGCCGGGCGATCTGCCAACGATCGAGGATCCGGCGGCGCTGCAGCAGGTGCGGGAGGCGCTGGGGGTTTCCGGGAAGGGATAGCGCACAGGCGCGCGGCCAATTCGTAGCTCGCGCGATTCAACCCGCGCTACGCGCCTCAAGAAACCGCTTCAGAATCGCATTCGAATACGTCCCCGCGATCTCCGTGAGAAACGACACGAACGATTGCGGCGCGTGATCGTCGGCGGTGTCGGAGATGGTCCGCACTACCGCGCACGGCAGGCCGTACTCGTAACAGACCTGCGCGATCGCCGCGCCTTCCATCTCGACCGCGAGCGCATCTGGCAGCGCATCGCGCAAGGCCTTGACGCCCGTTGCACTCGCTACGAACTGATCGCCACTAATAATCAAGCCACGATGTACGCGCGGCTCGCGCGTGCCGAAGCGCGCAGCCGACGCAGCGCCCTCTTCAGCAACAAAACGCTCACACGCGGCAGCCAGTTGATCAGCAAGCGCCGCATCGGCTGCGAAGCGCGACACGCCGAGCAACGGCACTTCGAAGCGCGGAAACAACGGCGACGCGTCGAGATCGTGCTGCATCAGCACGTTGGCGACGACGATATCGCCAACCCGCACCTCAGTCCCCACCCCACCCGCCACGCCGGTGAACACGACCGCTTCGACGTCGAATGCATGAATCAAGGCGCTGACGGTGGCCGCCGCTGCGACCTTGCCGACACGCGCCAGTGTCACGACGCAAGGCGCGCCGTGCACAGTGCCGAGGTGATAGTCACGCTGACCGTGGGTAATCGTGCGTACGCCGGATTCGGCGCGCATCGCTTCGATCAGATCGCCGAGTTCCTGCGGCAAGGCCGCCAGAATGCCAAGCGGACGATGCGAGACCGGCGCGCCGCTGCGGTTTGTATCGATGCCGCCCGTGCTCATTCAACCGCCTGCAATTTGGCGACCGCAAGCGCCAGCCACTTCTCGCCGTGCCGCTTGAATTTGACCTGGGCCTTGGCATCCGTGCCACCGCCTTCCAGTGCGGTGATCGTGCCTTCCCCGAACTTGGTGTGGAACACCTGCTGGCCGACACGGAAACCCGTTTCGGCCGCGCGTTGTTCGTTCGCAAAAGCCGGCAACGGCGCCGGCGTCGACGAGACGGCGCCCGTGTAACCCGGCCGCGCGAACCAGTCGCGACCATAACCGGCGTTATCCGAACGCCCGCCCCAGCGCGCGCCCGCTTCGACCTTCGGCGTGAGCCACTTGAGGGTTTCCTGCGGCAGTTCGTCGAAGAAGCGCGAGCGGATGTTGTAGCGCGTCTGGCCGTGCAGCATCCGGCTCTGCGCGAACGACAGATACAAACGCTCCTTGGCCCGCGTGATCGCCACGTACATCAGACGACGCTCTTCTTCCAGACCGTCCGATTCCATCGCGCTGTTTTCATGCGGGAACAGCCCTTCTTCGAGCCCGGTGATAAACACCGCCGTGAACTCGAGACCCTTGGCCGCGTGCACCGTCATCAACTGCACGGCTTCCTGACCGGCTTGCGCCTGGTTGTCGCCTGCTTCCAGCGACGCGTGCGACAGGAAACCGGCGAGCGGCGTCATCGTGTCCGGGTTTTGCGCCGGATCAGCGATGCCGGGCGCGTCCAGCACGACGGTATTCGGATCATCCGTGGCGACGGCCAGCTCAGGCGCCGTGGTCGCACCCGGGCGCAGCGGAATCGAGCGCGCAGGCGTATCCATGCCGTAGCCTTCTTCGCTGACGAAAGCAGCGGCCGCGTTGACCAGTTCCTGCAAGTTCTCCAGCCGGTCCTGGCCTTCACGTTCGTTCTGATAGAACTCCGTGAGACCGCTCGTGCGGACCACGTATTCGACCGTTTCCGGCAGGCTCATCTGCTGCGTTTCCGCGCGCATCTTGCCGATCAGGTTCGCGAAACTCGCGAGGCTCGACCCCGCCTTACCCGCGACATACGGAATCGCCGCGGCCATCGAGCTGTTGTACAGACGCGCCGCGTCGGCAAGTTGCTCGATCGAGCGCGCGCCGATGCCGCGCGTGGGGAAATTGACGACGCGGGCGAACGCGGTGTCGTCGTTCGGATTGTCGATCAGGCGCAGATAGGCGAGCGCGTGCTTGACTTCCTGGCGCTCGAAAAAGCGCAGACCGCCGTACACGCGATACGCGATACCCGCATTGACCAGCGTGTGTTCGATCGTGCGCGACTGCGCGTTGCTGCGATAAAGGATGGCGATTTCGCTGCGCGAGGTGCCGGTGCTGATCAGCGCCTTGATTTCCTCGACGATCCAGCCGGCTTCCTGCGTATCAGTTGCGGACTCGTAGACGCGCACCGGTTCGCCGTGACCCGCGTCGGTGCGCAGATTCTTGCCCAGACGCCGCGAATTGTTGGCGATTAGCTGATTGGCAGCGTCGAGAATATGGCCGTGCGAGCGGTAGTTCTGCTCCAGCTTGATCATGTGCCGGACGTTGAACTCGTGTTCGAAGTCGCGCATGTTGCCGACGTTCGCGCCGCGGAAGGCGTAGATCGACTGGTCGTCGTCGCCGACCGCGAAGATCGAGTTGGTCTGCCCGGCCAGCATTTTCAGCCACGCATATTGCAGCTTGTTGGTGTCCTGGAACTCGTCGACGAGGATGTGCCGGAAGCGCGCCTGATAGTGGGCGCGCAGCGGCGGATTGTGCGCGAGCAGTTCGAAGCAGCGCAGCAGCAATTCCGGAAAGTCGACGACGCCTTCGCGCTGGCATTGCTGGTCGTAGGCTTCGTAGAGTTCGACGAATTTGCGGTTGAAGTTGTCGGTGGCGTCGACGTCTTTCGGGCGCAGGCCTTGTTCTTTCGAATTGTTGATGAAGTACTGGAGATTTTTCGCCGGGTACTTTTCATCGTCGATGTTGAGGCCCTTCATCAGACGCTTGATCGCGGAGAGCTGGTCCGCGGTATCGAGAATCTGGAAGGTGGCCGGCAGGCCGGCGTCGCGATGATGCGCGCGGAGCATGCGGTTACAGAGGCCGTGGAAGGTGCCGATCCACATGCCACGGGTATCGATCGGCAGGAGCGCCGAAAGACGCGACATCATTTCGCGGGCGGCCTTATTGGTGAAGGTCACCGCAAGGATAGTGGCGGGCGACGCCAGACCGTGCTGGATGAGCCACGCGATGCGCGTGATGAGGACGCGAGTTTTGCCGCTGCCTGCGCCTGCGAGGATGAGTGCGGGCTCGTTGGGGAGCGTGACGGCGGCGTGTTGTTCGGGGTTTAGATTGGCTAGCAGATCGGGCATTTTTTGGGAGGACGGCGAGGGCGTTCGACATTATATGCCCCTCCGGGGGTTGGGTTTTTTTGGGGGTTTTTTGCCTTCGCGGCGCTTTTTGTTCGTGTTCTGGGTTTGGTGCCTTTCCTTGATTTGGTAGTGGTCTATTAGCGTTGCCCCTGTGCGGGGCGGCACTAATAGACCACTAACAATGCAAGGAAAAGCACCAAAGCCAGAACAAGGAAACGCCAAAGCCCTAAGAACACTGACAACAAGCGCCGCACAGGCAAAAACCAACCCCAAAACCACCCCCAAAGCCCCCCGCGCGCAGCGCCGCTTATAATTGAACATTCTTTGCATCCACCAGCAGACGGACAGAAATGAGCGAGACCCCGAGCGACCCCACCTCCACACTTGCCAAAAGCTTCGAGCCCCACACCATCGAGGCCCACTGGGGCCCCGAATGGGAAAAGCGCGCCTACGCAAAGGCCACCTTCGACGAAAGCAAGAAAGACTTCTCGATCCAGCTGCCGCCGCCGAACGTCACCGGCACTCTCCACATGGGCCACGCGTTCAACCAGACGATCATGGACGGCCTCACCCGCTATCACCGCATGCTCGGTGAAAACACCCTCTGGGTGCCAGGCACGGACCACGCGGGCATCGCCACGCAAATCGTCGTCGAGCGCCAACTGGATGCGAAAGGCGTCTCCCGTCATGACCTCGGCCGCGAAAAGTTCACCGAACGCGTCTGGGAATGGAAGCAGGAATCCGGCTCGACCATCACGAATCAGGTGCGCCGCCTCGGCGCGTCGATCGACTGGTCGCGCGAATACTTCACGATGGACGACAAAATGTCGGCCGCCGTGCGCGACGTGTTCGTACGCCTGTATGAACAAGGCCTGATCTACCGCGGCAAGCGCCTCGTCAACTGGGATCCGGTGCTGCTCACCGCCGTCTCCGACCTCGAAGTGGTCAGCGAAGAAGAAAACGGCCACCTCTGGCACATCCAGTACCCGCTCACGGACGGCTCGGGCCATCTGACGGTCGCCACCACGCGTCCGGAAACCATGCTCGGCGATACCGCCGTGATGGTCCATCCGGAAGACGAACGCTATGCGCATCTGATCGGCAAGACGGTCACGCTGCCGCTCTCCGGCCGCGAAGTCCCGATCATCGCCGACGACTACGTCGACCGCGAATTCGGCACCGGCGTGGTCAAGGTGACGCCCGCGCACGATTTCAACGACTATCAGGTCGGCCTGCGCCACAAGCTGCCGATGATCGAGATCCTCACGCTCGACGCGAAGATCAACGACAACGCGCCGGAAACCTACCGCGGTCTGGACCGTTTCGAAGCCCGTAAGCAGGTGGTGATGGATCTCGAAGCGCTCGGCGCACTCGAATCGGTCAAACCGCACAAGCTGATGGTGCCGCGCGGCGACCGCACGGGCGTCGTGATCGAGCCGATGCTGACGGACCAATGGTTCGTCGCCATGAGCAAGCCGGCGCCGGAAGGCACCTTCAATCCGGGCAAATCGATCGCCGAAACGGCGTTGGACGTGGTTCGCAGCGGCGAAATCAAGTTCGTGCCGGAAAACTGGTCCACCACGTACTACCAGTGGCTCGAAAACATCCAGGACTGGTGCATCTCGCGCCAACTCTGGTGGGGCCATCAGATCCCGGCGTGGTACGGCGAAAACGGCGAAATCTTCGTTGCCAAGACCGAAGAAGGCGCGCGCGAGAAGGCCGCGGAAGCCGGCTACACGGGCCCGCTTAAGCGCGACGAAGACGTGCTCGACACATGGTTCTCATCGGCGCTGGTGCCGTTCTCGTCGCTCGGCTGGCCTGCCGAGACGCCAGAGCTGAAGCACTTCATGCCTTCGTCGGTGCTGGTCACCGGTTTCGACATCATCTTCTTCTGGGTCGCGCGCATGGTCATGATGACCACGCACTTCACTGGCAAGGTGCCGTTCGACACGGTCTACGTGCACGGTCTGGTGCGCGACGCCGAAGGCCAGAAGATGTCGAAGAGCAAGGGCAACACGCTCGACCCGATCGATATCGTCGACGGCATCGACCTCGACGCGCTGGTCGCCAAGCGCACCACCGGCCTGATGAATCCGAAGCAGGCTGCGTCGATCGAAAAGAAAACCCGCAAGGAATTCCCGGACGGCATTCCGGCGTTCGGCACGGACGCGCTGCGCTTCACGATGGCGTCGATGGCCACGCTCGGTCGCAACGTCAACTTCGACCTGGCGCGCTGCGAAGGCTATCGCAACTTCTGCAACAAGCTGTGGAATGCCACCCGCTTCGTGCTGATGAACTGCGAAGGCCACGATTGCGGTTTCGGCAAGCCGGAGCAATGCGGCGAATGCGGTCCGGACGGCCCCCTGAATTTCTCGGCAGCCGACCGCTGGATCGTCTCGCGTCTGCAGCGCGTGGAAGCGGAAATCGCCAAGGGTTTCGCTGACTATCGTTTTGACAATGTGGCCAACGCCCTATACAAGTTCGTATGGGACGAATACTGTGACTGGTATCTCGAACTCGCCAAGGTGCAGATCCAGACTGGTCAGCCGAACCAGCAGCGCGCAACGCGCCGCACGCTGCTGCGCGTACTCGAGACGGTGTTGCGCCTCGCGCATCCGGTGATTCCGTTCATCACCGAAGCGCTGTGGCAAAAAGTTGCGCCGTTGGCCGGACGTTATCCCGAAGGCAAAGCCGAGGGCGAAGCGTCCATCATGGTGCAGCCCTACCCCGTTGCAGAACCGTCGAAGATCGACGAAGACGCGGAGCAATGGGCGGCCGACCTGAAGGCGGTGATCGATGCGTGCCGGAATCTGCGCGGCGAGATGAATCTGTCGCCGGCGGTCAAGGTGCCGTTGCTCGCTACCGGCAACGCGGAGCGCCTCGCAACCTTCGCTCCGTACGCTCAGGCATTGGCCCGATTGTCGGAGGTGCAGATCATTGCCGACGAGGCAACGCTGGACGCGCAGGCAGATGGCGCGCCAATTGCTATCGTAGGGAATGACAAGCTGGTGCTGAAAGTGGAAATTGACGTCGCGATGGAGCGCGAGCGTCTGTCGAAGGAGATTGCGCGGCTTGGCACGGAAGTCATCAAGTGCAATGCCAAATTGCAGAATGAAAGCTTTGTGGCAAAGGCGCCACCGGCAGTCGTTGAGCAGGAGCAGAAAAGGCTGGCAGAATTCGAAACCACAATCGGCAAGCTGAAAGCCCAATTGGCACGTTTGCCGGCCTGATCGACGCGCCCTGTCCGCCCCGGGCTGACAGGGCGCTAAGCTAAACCAGAGGATTCAGGGTAATCACATGCTAAAAGTTACAAAAGCGGTTTTTCCGGTAGCAGGTCTTGGCACCCGGTTCCTCCCTGCCACGAAGGCAAGCCCGAAGGAGATGCTGCCGATCGTCGACAAGCCACTGATTCAATACGCGGTGGAAGAGGCGATGGCGGCCGGCATCACCGAAATGATCTTTGTGACGGGCCGCAGCAAGCGCGCGATCGAGGACCATTTCGATAAGTCATACGAAATCGAGGCCGAACTCCAGGCTCGCGGCAAGGACAAGCTGCTGGAATTGGTGCGCAGCATCAAGCCGAGCCATGTGGACTGTTTCTACGTGCGTCAGCCGGAAGCGCTCGGCCTCGGCCACGCGGTGATGTGCGCTGAAAAGCTGGTGGGCGACAACCCGTTCGCCGTCATCCTCGCGGACGACTTGCTGTACGGCAAGCCGCCCGTCATGACGCAGATGATCGAGGTGTTCGACCACTATCACAGCTCGGTGATCGGCGTCGAAGAGATCCCGCACTCGGAGACGAAGTCGTACGGTATCGTCGACGGCAAGGAGTGGGAAGACTCGATCATCAAGATGTCGGGCATCGTCGAAAAGCCGGAGCCGGACGTCGCGCCGTCGAATCTCGGCGTGGTGGGCCGCTATGTGCTGAAGCCGCGTATTTTCGAACATCTGCGCGCGCTGAAGCCGGGCGCGGGCGGCGAATTGCAACTGACGGACGCGATTCAGTCGTTGCTCGCCGATGAGCAGGTGCTGGCGTACAAGTACCACGGCACGCGTTTCGACTGCGGCAGCAAGCTGGGTTATCTGAAAGCGACGGTCGAGTTCGCGCTGCGTCACCCGGAAGTGGCAGCCGATTTCGAAGAATATCTGCGTACCCGTTCGCCGGTGCTGGAAGGCTGAGCAACGGGACAGCCGCGCGGAACCCTTGCGCTGTCAGCCTCTCGCGATTAAGCAGTAGTCGGATGTAAAAAAAGGCGCTGTGCCCCGCAATCGCGGGCACAGCGCCTTTTGTTTGGTACTTTTGTTTTGTATTTCAGCGGCGCTTCATCAGAAACGTGAAAACCTTGTCGTGCGACGAGCTTTCGACGATTTCGTTGCCGGTTTGCTTCGCGAATGCGGCGAAATCGCGCTGCGAGCCCGGATCGGTGGCGAGCACCTTGAGAATCTGGCCGCTTTCCATGTCGGCGAGCGCCTTCTTGGCGCGCAAGATGGGCAGCGGGCACATCAGCCCGCGCGCATCGACTTCCTTGTGAACCTGAATTTGCATCGACGATGACCTTCGGGGTGAGGCGCCATAAGCGACGCCGGACAGAGGGTCAAATTCTACAGCAGGTGTCGTTTAGCCGCCGGAAGTGACGCTGTCATGTCGAATATCGCAATCCGGCGGCGCTTTGCTGCCTTGGGCGCTACAACGTGACCGCCTCGCCGCTCTGCAGCGACTGCCGCAACGCCATGCCGATCCGCGTCGCTTCGAGCGCGTCGGCCAGCGTGGCGCCTGCCTGCGCATCCGATGCCGCGTCGCCCTGCACCGCCGCCACGAAGGCGCGCGCCTCATGCAAAAACGCATCCTCGAAACGATCGAAGAAGGTCGGCGTGCATTCGTTGCGAATGCCCGTCGCGTCGTAAATCTCGACGCGATTTGCACGCGGATTGTGGCCAATCGCCAGCGCGCCGGCAGTGCCGATCACCTCGCTATGCGTGTCGTTACCGTGAGCTTGCGTGCGTGACGCATAGAACATCGCGAGCTTGCCGTCTTCGAACTCGCAGATTGCCACGCCGTTATCGACGTCGCCGAATTCCCGCAGCCCTTCATGCAATGCAACCGCGCCCGCCGCGAACACGCGTTTGGCGCGCGGTTTCCCGAGCAGCCAACGCGCGACGTCGATGTCGTGCACGGTGCAATCCAGAAAGATCCCGCCGGAGGTCGCTGCAAAACGCACGAAGAAACCGTCGTTGTCGTTCTGATCGGTGGTTTGCGAGCGCACCAGAAACGGCCGGCCGATCTTGCCGGCTTCGATTTTGTCGAACGCATCCTTGTAGCTCGGATCGAAACGCCGCATGAAGCCGATGGTGGCCTGCAGATGCGGATAGCGCGCGGCCTCAGCCAATACGCGTTCGCACTCGGCGAGATCCAGCGACAGCGGCTTCTCGCAAAACACGTGTTTGCCCGCACGCAATGCATCGATAATCTGCTGCGCGTGCAAGGACGACGGCGTGACGAGCCACACCGCGTCCACGTCGCGATCGGCGAGCAGGTCCGCATAATCGGCGTAGAGACGCGGTTCGGGCAACGTCTCACGTGCCCACGCCCTTTCCTCTTCCACCGGACTGCAAGCGGCCACGAGCGTCGCGCCCGGCACGCGATACGCCAGATTCTCCGCGTGGCGCTTGCCCAACCGTCCCAAGCCGACCACACCCAAACGAAGCCGCCCAGTCGTCGCCTTCATCACGATGCCTCCCCGAGTTTCACCGCACGGCCCTCGCGCCACGAGCGCGTCGCGGCGTCGGCGAGTTCGAGCGCTTTCAGGCCGTCGGCGACGGTGGTTCGTACCGGCTTGCCGTGCGTGATCGCATCGAAGAAATGCGCGATTTCCAGTGCGTACGCCGCACGATAGCGCTCGAGGAAAAATGCCTCGGGCACGTCGCTCGACACTTCGGTTTTCGAATACGCAGTGACCTCGGTAGGCCGCACGTTGCCCGCCTGCAGCATGCCGGTGCTGCCGAGCACTTCGAAACGCTGGTCGTACCCATAAGCCGCGCGCCGTGCGGTGTTGATCTGGCACAGACGTCCGTGCTTCGTGCGGATCGTGACCGCGGTCGAATCGATATCGCCCGCTTCGGCAATCGCCGGATCCGAAAGACAACTCCCCGTGGCGTGCAGCGTGTCGGCTTCGTCGTCGAGAATCCAGCGGAAGATGTCGAAGTCGTGAATCAGCATGTCCTTGAAGATGCCGCCCGAGTGCTTGATGTACTCGACCGGCGGTGCGCCCGGATCGCGGCTCGTCACCACCAGCATTTCCGGCGTGCCGATTTCGCCCGCATCGATGCGCGCTTTCAACGCGGAAAAGGTCGGGTCGAAGCGGCGCTGAAACCCGATCATGCAAACCACGCCAGCACGCTCCACCGCTTCGGCGCAGGCACGTGCCCGTTCCAAAGTCAGATCGACCGGCTTCTCGCAGAACACATGCTTCTTCTGCGCGGCCGATTTCATGATCAGATCCGCGTGGGTGTCCGTGCTCGAACAGATCACCGTCGCGCCGATCGACGCATCGCCCATCGCGCCGTCGATGTCCGCAACCTGCGCGCCGTGCTCGGCAGCGAGCGCCGCAGCCGCCTCGCGATTCACATCGACCACATACTTGAGCCGCACGCCCGGCTGCCGCGCCAGATTCGCCGCATGAATCTTGCCGATACGTCCCGCGCCGAATACCGCTACGTCGATCGTCTTTACCGCCTCAGTCATCGTATCCTCCAGTCTCTTTGGATTCTTCTACGTTCAGTTCGAGCTTGTACGCGAGCGCGATGAACAACGCCTGGCACAAACAGATCGTGCTGGTCAGCGAGCGGAACGCAAACGCGCTGCCCTCTTTCACATATAGTTGGGTAGTGGCGTAACGCGCCAGCGGTGATAGTTGGCTATCCGTAATAACCAGCGTCTTCGCCTGATGGTGATGCGCCACGCGCAGGCAATATTGCGTTTCCTTGCCATACGGCGCGAAGCTGATCGCGATCACCACGTCGCTCTTCTTCACGCTGCGAATCTGTTCGCGGTACATGCCGCCAAAGCCGGATACCAGATGCACGCGCTTGGGGGTGTGCTGCAACGCGTAGACGATATAGCTCGCCACCGGAAACGAGCGCCGCACGCCGATCACGTAGATGTTGTCGGCCTGCTGCAGCATCTTCACGGCGGCGTCGAACTGCTGATCGTCAAGGCCGGCTTCGAGTTCTTCGAGACCGCCGCGCGAGGCCGCGATGAATTCGCGCGCCACGGAGCCGCCGGACAACGCGCCGGGTTTCTCGTCGATCAGCTTGCGAATCCGCTGCTGATAACTCGGCGAGGACGTGCCCTGACCCGTGTACGCCTGACGAAACACCGCCTGCAGATCGGAGAAACCGGAAAAGCCGAAGCGCTGCGCAAAACGCACCACCGCGGACGGATGCACGCCGCAACTCGCGGCGATATCGCTGGTGCGATCCACCATCACGCTCGAGCGATGCTGCTCGATATACGTCGCGACATTCTTCAATTGCCGCGGCAGCGCCTCGTAGTTTTCCGCGATGCGCTGCATCAATTCTTCGACGCTCGGCAAGTCTTCGGTGCTCTCTTCCGCCATGGCTCTCTCTTCGTTGCTTTATTGCAGTGCAGAAGACGCTTCCAGCGCGCGCCACACAGCATCCTGACGCTGCCGATTATAGGCAGGCGCCCCGTCAAATGGAATGTATTTTCCATTTTTATTTGTCATGAAATTTTCATTGCAAGGCTTCGGAAGATGGCCTAATCTTGGTCGTGAGCGATGGTGCATCGGCTGACGTCTGCCGCAACGCACGCAATCGGAAAGCCGCCCGCCAGACGCTCCCTTCAATAACGACAGACCGAGAAAGGTGGAGACAATGAGACTTTGCAAGGGCAAGGCTACGCTCAGGATTCTGGTGGCGGCATTGACGTTGGCGACGGGATTCGGTGCGGCGTCGGCGGCCCGCGCGGCTGACGCTCACTTCGTGCTGATCAGCCACGCGCCGGATTCGGATTCGTGGTGGAACACCATCAAGAACGCCATCAAACAGGCCGACGAAGATTTCAACGTCGAGACCGACTACCGCAATCCGCCGAACGGCGACATCGCCGATATGGCGCGTCTGGTCGAACAGGCCGCCGCGCGCAACTACGACGGCGTGATCGTTTCGATCGCCGACTTCGACGTCCTCAAGAGTTCGCTCGCCAAGGTCACCGAGAAGCACATTCCGCTCGTCACGATCAATTCCGGCACTGAGGAGCAAAGCGCGCAGCTCGGCGCGATCATGCACGTCGGTCAACCTGAATATGCCGCGGGCAAAGCGGCGGGCCAGAAAGCGAAGGCAGCCGGCATCAAATCGTTCCTGTGCGTGAACCACTACGCGACCAACCCGGCTTCGTTCGAACGCTGCCGCGGCTTTGCCGAGGCGATCGGGGTCGACTTCAAGTCCTCCACGCTCGACGCGGGCCAGGACCCGACCGGTGTGCAATCGAAAGTGAGCGCGTATCTGCGCAATCACCCGAACACCCAGGCGGTGCTCACCCTGGGTCCGCTGTCGGCCGCGCCGACGATGAAGGCGCTGCAGCAGATGGGCCTCGCCGGCAAGGTCTGGTTCGCGACGTTCGACTTCGACAATGACATCGCCAAGGGCATCCAGGACGGCACGATCCAGTTCGCCATCGACCAGCAACCCTACCTGCAGGGCTATATCCCGGTTGCCGTACTGGCCATCGTGAAGAAGGAACACACCACAGATCCGGCGAAGATCCGCCAGATCCTGCAGGCTAATCCGAAGTTCCAGCAACGTCTCACCGCGTACGGCCTGCAGCCCGCCTATGGGCCGCGCAATATCGGTTCCGGCCCGGGCTTCATCACCAAGGCCAACATCGACAAGGTGGTCAAGTACGCAGGGCAGTACCGCTAACGCATTTCGCTGGAAGTACGGACACGGGAGAACCGTTCCGGCAGGTATGAGGAAAGTGGACGCGGCCGGCCGCAACTGGCCAGGCCGCCCCACGCCTGCATTCACCACGTTTTACGTGCATTACGCGCCATGCGGTCCGATTGCAGTCCTTTGACGGCTGCGAAAAGCCGGGCGCATCAAGGAGAGCTTCAATGGGCGTAGCCAACCCCTTCCATCCTCATCCCCGCAAGCAGCCCCCTTCGAACACCGCGACGACGTCAACGTCCGGCGGTGCCCCTGCGGCGGCCGATGAGCGCGTGCGCCAGGAATCGTGGTTCCGGCATCTGCTGAACCGTCCGGAATTTGCCGCCCTCGCCGGCACCGTGATGGTGTTCCTCGTGTTTGGGATTGCGGCCGGCAACTCCGGCATGTTCAACCTCGACGGCGTGATGAACTGGTCGCAAGTGGCCGCGTATCTCGGCCTGATCTCAGTCGGTGCGTGCTTGCTGATGATCGCCGGCGAATTCGATCTGTCGATCGGCTCGATGATCGGCTTCTCGGGCATGATGGTCGCGCTGCCCACGATGTACTTCCACTGGCCGATTGCCTTGTCGATCGTGTTCGCGTTCGCCGGATCGATGCTGCTCGGCGCACTCAACGGCTATCTGGTGATGCGCACGCGGCTGCCGTCATTCATCGTGACGCTGGCATTCCTGTTCATCCTGCGCGGCCTCACGCTGGCCCTGTCGGTCATGTTCGCCGACCGCACGATCATCTCCGGCGTGGGCGACGTCGCCGCTCACGACTGGCTCGCCCATACCTTGTTCCAGGGTGTCGCGTTCAAGGGCCTGTTCACTTGGCTCGGCCATATCGGTGTTGTGAAGCTGCTCGATAACGGCAACCCGCTCGTGCCGGGCATTCCGAAAGTGCTGCTCTGGTGGTTCGCGCTTGCTGCAGTCTGTGCCTTCACCCTCGCCAAGACCCGCTTCGGCAACTGGATTTTCGCGGTCGGCGGCGACGCCAACGCGGCGAAGAACGTCGGCGTGCCGGTACGGCGCGTGAAGATTTCGCTGTTCGTGCTGACCGCGTTCTGCGCGTGCCTCTTCGCTGTGCTGCAAGTGTGCGACATTGGCTCGGCCGCGGCTGACCGCGGGTTGCAGGCTGAATTCGAAGCCATCATCGCGGCGGTGATCGGCGGCACGCTGCTGACCGGCGGCTACGGTTCGGTGATCGGCGCCTGCTTCGGCGCGCTGATCTTCGGCGTCGTGCAGATCGGCATCACCTATACGAATGTCGACTCCGACTGGTTCCGCGTGTTCCTCGGCGTGATGTTGTTGATCGCCGTGCTGTTCAATCACTACGTGCGCCGCCGCGTCGCGCAATCGTAACGAGGAGACGACCATGTCCGATACGAATACCGTGAACACCGCGGCCAAGCCGCAGGACGACGTGATCCTCGCACTCGAAGACGTCAGCAAGTACTTCGGCCAGGTCATCGCGCTAAGCGGCGTGACCTTGCGTCTGAAGCGCGGCGAAGTGCATTGCCTGCTCGGCGACAACGGCGCGGGTAAGTCGACGCTGATCAAGACGCTCGCCGGCGTGCATCGCCCGTCTTCCGGTCAATATCTGGTGGATGGCAAACCGGTGCAGTTCGAATCGCCGAAAGACGCGCTCGATCTCGGCATCGCCACCGTCTATCAGGATCTGGCGCTGGTGCCGTTGCTCTCGGTTGCACGCAACTTCTTTATGGGCCGCGAGCCTCAGAAGAAACTGTTCGGTTTCTTCAACGTGATGGACCTCGAAACCAGCGCCACCACCGCACGCGACAAGCTCGCCGAAATGGGCATCAACGTGCGCGACCCGCATCAACCGATTGGAACGATGTCCGGTGGCGAGAAGCAGTGTCTCGCGATTGCGCGGGCGATTCACTTTGGCGCACGTGTGCTGATTCTCGACGAGCCGACGGCCGCGCTCGGCGTCAAGCAGAGCTTCAACGTGCTGAAACTGATTCACACGGCGCGCGCAAAAGGCATCTCAGTGATTTTCATCACGCACAACGTGCACCACGCGTATCCGATCGGCGATTCGTTCACGCTGCTCAATCGCGGCAAATCGCTCGGCACGTTCACGAAGGACACCATCAGCAAGGACGAAGTACTCGACATGATGGCCGGCGGCGCCGAAATGCAGAAGATGATCGGCGAACTCGACGGCGCGACGATCTGATTCATTCGCGCGGGCTTCCGGCGCATGTTGCGCCTCACGCCCGCGCTCAGCTATTCAGGAATATTCATGAATCATTCCAGCACATCCAGCGGGACCGGGATCGTGAACGGTGGCGGGCTCGCTTCCGCTTCAGGGGCAACGTCAGCGACAACGGCCAGCCGTTTCGCACCGGACCGCAGCCGCGACATCGTCTGCCTTGGCCGTCTTGCCGTCGATCTGTACGCGCAGCAGGTCGGCGCGCGACTCGAAGACGTGTCGAGCTTCGCGAAGTATCTTGGCGGTTCATCGGCGAATATCGCGTTCGGTTGCGCGCGGCTCGGGCTCGCATCGTCGATGCTGGCGCGTGTCGGCAACGATCACATGGGGCGTTTTCTCACCGAGACCTTGACGAAGGAAGGCTGCGACGTCAGTCATGTCCGCGTCGATCAGGAACGTCTGACCGCCCTCGTTCTGTTGGGTCTGAAAGATCGCGATACCTTTCCGCTGATCTTCTATCGCGAGAACTGCGCGGATATGGCGGTGGATGAAGCGGATTTCGACGAGGCGTACATTGCGTCTTCGAAAGCGCTGCTGATTACCGGCACGCACTTTTCGACCGAGCAGGTGAATCGCACGAGCCGCCGCGCGCTCGATTACGCGCGCCGCAATAACGTGCGCACCGTGCTCGATATCGACTATCGCCCAGTGTTATGGGGGCTCACGGGCAAGGCGGATGGCGAAACCCGCTTCGTCGCGAGCGAAGGCGTAACCGCGCATCTGCAGCGCATCCTGCCTTTGTTCGATCTGGTGATCGGCACTGAGGAGGAGTTCCGCATCGCTGGCGGCAAGACCGAGCTCGTCGACGCACTCGCGATGGTGCGCGCCGTAACGCCGGCCACGCTGGTTTTGAAACGCGGACCGATGGGTTGCCAGATCATCGACGGCAAAGTACCCGCAACGCTTGACGATTTGCCGATTCATGGCGGCGTGGAAGTTGAAGTGCTCAACGTACTCGGCGCGGGCGATGCATTCGCCTCGGGCTTCCTCTCCGGATGGTTGCGCGATCAGCCGCTCGAAGCGTGCGCCCGTGCGGCGAATGCTAGCGGTGCGCTGGTCGTGTCGCGTCACGGCTGTGCGCCTGCGATGCCGACGCCCGCCGAACTGGACTACTTCCTGCGCGAAGCCAAGGCAGATCCGCAACGCATGCGCCGCCCCGACCGCGATGCAACGCTCGCACGCCTGCATCGTGTCTCCCCTGCCCGCAAACAATGGGACGAAGTACTCGGCTTCGCGTTCGATCACCGCAATCAGTTCTTCGAACTCGCGCAGCAGACCGGCGCCGACGAAGCGCGTATCGTGCAGCTGAAGGGCCTGTTTGTCGAAGCCGTCGCGCAGACGGAAGCCGCCTTGGGGCTGCAAGGCCGCATCGGCATTCTGAGCGACGACCGTTACGGTCAGGACGCATTGAATGCCGCCACCGGACGCGGCTGGTGGATCGGTCGACCGGTTGAGCTGCCAGGTTCCGTGCCGCTCGTGTTCGACCACGGCCGCTCGATCGGCACGACGTTGATCGCATGGCCGCAGGAACACATCGCCAAGTGCCTCGTGCAATTCCATCCCGACGAACCCGTCGAACAACGCCTCGAACAGGAAGCGCAACTGCGTGCGCTTTATGATGCGACGCAAGCGAGCGGCCACGAATTGCTACTGGAAGTGATTCCGCCGAAACACGCACATCTGCCGCAAGCACCGGACATCGTCTATCGCGCGTTGAAGCGGCTGTACAACATCGGCATCTATCCGGAATGGTGGAAACTCGAACCGATGGACGCCGCGCAATGGCAAGCCGTCGACGCGCTGATCGCCGAGCGTGATCCGTACTGCCGGGGCGTGGTGTTGCTCGGTTTGTCGGCGGGCGTCGAGCAATTGAATGAGGGCTTTCGCGCGGCGGCGCAATCGGCGACATGCCGTGGATTTACCGTCGGCCGCACGATCTTTCACGAGCCGAGCCATGCGTGGCTCGCCGGTGAAATCGGCGACGATGAGCTGATCGCAAGAGTGCGCCGCACATTCGAAACGCTGATTGCGTCGTGGCGTGCGACGCGTGGAACGACAAGCACGCAGCCCACCACGGCGGACCATGCACATCAGGAGCAGGCGGCATGAACCAGCGCGTATTGCATCACGATGCGGCGTCCGCCAACGACGCCACCCAGGCCCATGCGCCGTCCGGCGGCACCGTCCGCCTGACGACCGCACAGGCGCTGGTTCGCTACCTCGCAGCACAACTCGTCACGACGGAAGACGGCAACGGCACCGAGCCGCTCTTTGGCGGCGTATTCGCGATCTTCGGGCACGGCAATGTGGCCGGAATGGGCGAAGCTTTGTATCAGCACCGCGAAGCGTTGCCCACGCTACGCGCTCACAACGAACAGGCGATGGCGCACAGCGCGATTGCCTATGCGAAGGCGCATTTCCGTCGCCGCATGATGGCCGTCACGACGTCGATCGGCCCCGGTGCGACCAACCTGGTCACCGCGGCCGCGCTCGCGCATGTGAACCGTCTGCCCGTGCTGCTGCTACCCGGCGACGTGTTCGTTTCGCGCGCACCCGATCCGGTACTGCAGCAGGTTGAAGATTTCCATGATGGCGGCGTCTCCGCCAACGATGCGTTCAAACCGGTGTCGCGCTACTTCGACCGCATCGTGCATCCTGCGCAATTGCCCAATGCGTTGCCGCGCGCCCTGCGCGTGCTCACCGATGCCGCGTTGTGCGGCCCTGTCACGCTCGCGCTGCCGCAGGACGTGCAAGCGCAAGCATGGGATTTCCCTGCCGACTTCTTTACACCGCGCGTCGTCACGTTCCGTTCCCCCGCGCCGCGCGCTGAAGACATCAACGCGGCGGTTGCCCATCTGCGCCGCGCCAAGCGTCCGTTGATCGTCGCGGGCGGCGGCGTGCTCTATGGCCGCGCGACCGACGCGCTGCACCGCTTCGCCGCCGCGCACGGTATTCCCGTAGCCGAAACGCAGGCCGGCAAAGGTTCGCTCGCTTGGAACGATCCGCTTAACGCGGGCGCGTTGGGCGTGACCGGTTCGCCCGCCGCCAATGCGCTCGCGCACGATGCCGATTGCGTGCTGGCAATCGGCACCCGCTTGCAGGACTTCACAACCGGCTCGAACACATTGTTCACCCAGGCCGACGTGATCGGTATCAACGCGAATCCGTTCGACGGCCTCAAGCATCGCGCGCAGGTGGTCGAAGCCGACGCACGTCTTGCGCTGGATGCGCTCGCCGAATCCCTGCAAGGCTGGCACGCGGACCGTACATGGACCGCGCGCGCACACAAACTCGCGGCAAGCTGGCGCGACACCGTGAGCACGCTCACGCATGCGCCGCAACGCGACACCGTGCTGCCGTATGAAGGCGACGTGATCGGCGCGGTGCAGCGTTCGAGCGCGCGTTCCGCGACGGACGATATCGTCGTGTGCGCAGCGGGCACCTTGCCGGCCGAATTGCACAAGCTGTGGCGCGCCGGCAAACCGGGCGCGTATCACGTCGAATACGGCTACTCATGCATGGGCTACGAGATCGCCGGCGGCCTCGGCGTCAAGCTCGCACGGCCCGCGCGTGAAGTGATCGTGATGCTCGGCGACGGCAGCTATCTGATGATGAACAGCGAGATCGCGACTTCGGTGATGATCGGCGCGAAGCTGATTGTGGTGGTGCTCGACAATCGCGGCTACGGTTGCATCAACCGCCTGCAGCAGGCTTGCGGTGGCGCGCCGTTCAACAACCTGCTCGACGACTGCATGCAGGGCCCGCTTGGCGCGCCGAAGATCGACTTCGCCGCCCATGCACGCGCGCTCGGTGCAGAGGCCGAACACGTCGCGAACATCGGCGAACTTGAAGAGGCGCTGCAGCGTGCGCGCGCCGCCGATCGCACCTATGTGATCAGTATCGACACCGACCCCGCCCGCACTACGAACGACGGCGGCTGGTGGTGGGAAGTCGCCGTGCCCGAAGTATCGGCGCGCGACACCGTGCGTGCTGCACGCTCGCAATACGACGCGCAACTCGCCGCCCGCGCGGCGCCCACCGACCCCAGCGACCGCCCCGGCCACATCGACAACGAATGAGGACGCCCGCATGACTGCTTTCGACGTACGTATCGGCATTAACCCCTTATCGTGGATGAACGACGACTTGCCTTCGCTCGGTGGCGAAACACCGCTCGAAGTCGCGTTGACCGAAGGACGCCAGATCGGCTACCAGGGTTTCGAACTAGGCAACAAGTTTCCGCGCGAGCCGCAGGCGCTGAAAACGCTGCTTGCCCAATACGATCTGGCCTTGGTATCCGGCTGGTACTCCGGACGGCTCGCGCGACGCAGCGTGGAAGAGGAAATCGCTTCCGTCGGCCCGCATCTCGAACTGCTCGCACAGAACGGCGCGACCGCGATGGTCTATGGCGAAGTCGCCGATTCGATCCAGGGCGCACCGCAACCGCTCTATCAACGCCCGCGTTTTTTCAGCGAAGCGCAGTGGGCCGCGTACGCGGCGCGCGTCGATGAATTCGCACGCTATACGTTAAGCCGCGGCGTGCGGCTGGCGTACCATCATCACATGGGCGCGTATGTCGAAACACCGGCAGACGTCGATCAGCTGATGTCGCGCACGAGCGACGCCGTTGGCCTGCTATTCGACGCCGGACACATCACGTTCGCCGGTGGCGATCCGCTCGCGGTGCTCGACAAACACATCGGGCGCGTGTGCCACGTCCACTGCAAGGACGTACGGCCCGCGGTGATGAAACTGGCGCGCAATCGCAACTGGAGTTTCCTCGACGCGGTGATCGCCGGTGCATTCACGGTACCGGGCGATGGCGCGGTGAACTTCCCGGCGATCGTCGATCGATTGAAGCGGCATGGCTATCGTGGCTGGCTGGTGGTTGAAGCGGAACAGGACCCGGTGGTGGCGCCATCGTACGAGTATGCGCAGAAAGGACTCCTGACCTTACGAGCGCTGGTCGATGCACCGCTCGACGCCGGTGGCGGGACTGAGCAGGAGGCAGCATGAGTTTATTGGTCAAGGCGCAGCGCGAGGGCCAAACGATCGCGCGGGTGACGCCTGAGTCGGCGTGCTGGCGGTATGTGGGATTTGCTGCTTACCGGCTGGGCGCGGATGAAGTCGTGCATGTGTTTGAGCCGTCTCGCGAGGTGTGTATCGTCGTGCTGACGGGCGCGGTGGATATTGAAACTGCTGATGCGAAATGGAGTTCGCTGGGTTCACGCGATAGCGTGTTTGAGGATTCCGCGCCGTATGCCGTGTATTTGCCGCCAGGCGTGCGGGCGACGGTTCGCGCCTGTCGCGATGCTGAGGTTGGTGTGGCGAGCGCGCCGGGCACAGGGGCGTATCCGGCGAGGTTGATCGAGCCTTCTACGATGAAGCGTTCCACGCGTGGGAAGGGGCTGAATACGCGCTACGTATGCGATATTCTTCCGCAGACTGAGCTTGCGGAGTCTTTGCTGGTTGTCGAGGTTCGGACGCCTGGGGGGCATGCTTCAAGCTATCCGCCGCATAAGCACGATACGGATAATGTGCCTCATGAGAGTTCGCTCGAAGAGACTTATTATCATCGGCTCGATCCGCCGCAAGGGTTTGCTTTTCAGCGTGTGTATACGGATATGCGGGATATCGATGAGTCGATGGCCGTTGAGAATCACGACGTCGTGATGGTGCCGCGTGGGTATCATCCTGTTGTTGTTCCTTATGGGTATGAGTCTTATTATTTGAATGTTATGGCTGGGGGGCAGCGGACCTGGCATTTTCGGAATGATCCGGCGCATGAGTGGATTATTAATAAGGATGGTTAAGGTTTTTGCCTGTTCGGTGGTTGTTTGTCCGTGTTCTTGGGGCTTTGGCCTTTCCTTGTTTTGTTAGTGGTCTATTAGCGTTCCCCCTGTGCGGGGGGGCACCTACTTTTCTTTGCCGCCGCAAAGAAAAGCAACCGTATTGGAAGTCAAGCGGCGAACAACGG
>NZ_CAJNBO010000028.1:0-124933 GCF_905221015.1 Paraburkholderia nemoris
GCCCTCGGGCCGCTGCCTGCGAGGCGACGGTACGTTTCTTCTTCATGATCGGCATATCCATGATTTTCATCCTTCATGATATGCCCCGCCCACGAAATTGCGGATAGGTCCGCGGCGCTGCGCGCGCCGAAGAGCCATTCATAAAACCGATCGCTACGTTTTGACGCCCACGCCTCGCCGCCGGGTCGTGGCTCGTCATTGCACCGTCCGCGATTGCAATTGGAGCGGCAAGTGCCACCGCCTACGGCAACCGCAACCGCAACCGCGACTGCGACTGCGACTGTGATCGTGACCCGGACGGTGATTGCAGTACACCGACATATCGTTTGAGGTAGTGGGTTCCCGGAAGAGTGCAGAGGCGCCTCGCCGAGGCGAAGCCAACGATCCCACAAACCAAAATCGAAACCGGTGGTTTCCCCTGCAGACCCGTCCGCGACGCACGCAGTGCGGAGTGGGAGCTGATGACGCCTTTGTCACTAACGCGGAATGTGCGAGAGCACGGATTCCAGTCGCACCACTACCCCAGGCAAACCACGGTGCCCACTTAGCATTAGCGGTTTGAGCTGCTTTCTCTTGCCTACTTCTCTTTGCAGCCGGCAAAGAGAAGTAGGTGCCGCCCCGCACAGGGGCAACACTAATAGACCACTAACAAATCAAGGAAAGGCCAAAGCCCCAGGAACACTGACAAAAAAGCGCCCCGCAAGAAAAAAACATCAAACCTTATACCCCATCCGAACCCCACCCCAATGCCGCCCGCCCACAAACACGGGCGCCGACGCATCCTTCATCAAAACAAACTCCCCACCCCCCATATCGCGCCGATACGTCTGCAGCAAAAATTTCTTAACATGCGAAGCAGCCGCAATCCCGGTGCGATCATCGAACATCCGCCGATTCCGGCAATTCGCCATATTCCAGACCACATCCTCGCGCTGCGGCAAAGAAAACTTCAGATTATGCGTAGGCAGATACCCACGCACATCGACAGCAGCACAAAACGCCACGCGTGGATCCAGCCCGAGTAACGGCTCCTGAATAGCCGGCAAAACCCGATCGGTAAAAGCAGTAAACCGCGTAACGAACTGAGCCGGATTGCTCCCGGCAACAGGCACGTAGTGCTGATCGAACAGATCCTCAATCGACACTTCGCCCCGCGCAACCGCCGTTTCGAATACCTTGCTCACCTCGGCCGCGGCCCGCTGCACAGCTTCGATAAACCGCGTATCCGTCGTCTCGACCCCCGTGGCCGCGGTCAGCTCGATCAATGTCTCGGACACGCTCAGCAGATTCCCCAGCCGGTCCTTCGCCTGGACAAAGTTCTCGCTCGAATCTTCGACACCACTGGCCATTTCCAGCACCTGCGCCTCGAGCCCGTTGCATTGCGTTTCAATCTCGCCGGTCAACGCGGCGATCTGTCCTGCCTCGTCGTTGAGCTGCGTAATCGCATCGCCCGTCGCGTGCACGACGTCGCCGATCTTGCGAGTGCCTTCGCGGACCCGATGGGCGCGCGCCGTGTTCACCGAGCCCTCGCTGATCAACTGCTCGGTCTGCTGGGTGAGTTGGGCGAGCGTCGTCTCGATCTGGCCGGTCGCCTGCGCGGTCTTCGCCGAGAGGTTCTTCACCTCGGCGGCCACTACGGCGAAACTCTTGCCGGAGTCGCCGGCGCGCGCGGCTTCGATCGCGGCGTTCAGCGCCAGCAAATGCGTCTGGCGGGCAATCAGCGAAATCTCCTCGGAGACGCGGCTCACATGGGCCAACGCGCTGCGCAGCGCGCCAATCTGGCTCTCGATCACCGTCACGCCTTCCACCAGCCCGTGGATATCGGCGAGCGACGCCTCGAGCGTCTGCTGCGACGCCTGCACGCCGGTTGCGGCTTCAGCCGACACATTGCGCATTTCGCGCGCAGCGGCGGCGATACGGTGGTTGCCCGCCAGCGTGACGGCAGCAGATTCGCGCAGCGCGCGGCATACCTGTGCCTGGCGCTGCACGCGCGCAGCCACCTCTTCGACGTGGCCCGATACATCGCAGATTTCAATGCCCAGTTTGCCGGCGTGGGCGGCAATGTCGCCGACCACGGTCTGCGAACGGGCAGCCCGGCGGAAGCTGAAGCGCGTCATGGTCGTGTTCTCCTTGATGGCGCGGTTTGCTGAGTCGATTCGCGCGCTCATCCTGCACGGATGCCGCGTCTTCCCGAGTTATTGACGGCAAACTTTCAAACAACTTGATACGGGGTATCCCGCGGTCGTTATGATGTGGGGTCCGGCAGGGCGCTGACACGGCCCGGTGCGCAGCACGCGTGCGACAACCCGGCCTGACAGAGGCCTGGCCCCGCAAGTGGCTGTGCCTGCCATTTCTCGCAGCCCTCCCACTCACCAGCGGACCATGATCGACTCCTTCGCACGCGTCTCAGGCTGGCAGCAGCTTTACCACCTGTGGGAACTGATCGTGATGCTCTGCAAGTTTCTCTGGGGACTGTTGCGGTTGCTCGGAGGTGGTTGAGAGCGCAACGTCGTGTGCCGGCGATGCGTTAGCAGCGCGGCCATGCGCGCCTGGGTGCGGATCGGTGAATCGGGCCAATCGGCGGGACCGCCAGACGATGCGACGATTCGACCGTCGCATCGTGCGGTCAGGAAGGGTCAGACCGGCGCGCTGCGCACGCCTTCAACTGCCGGAGCAGTGGCGCCGCTCGTGCCGAGAAAAGCGCGCAGATCAGTCATCACGCGCTCAGGCGCTTCTTCCATCGGAATGTGGCCGAGTCCCGGATACATTACCGATTTCGCGCCAGGAATGCGGCTCGCGAATTCGGCCGCGTGCGCAGGCGGAATCCAGCGATCCTTCGCTCCCCACAGCACCAGCGACGGCACCTTCAACGTCTTCAGCACATCGGTATCGACGTCCTTGAAGTCGAGCGTCGGCACCATCTTGCCGATTGCCGTGCGCGTGCCTTCGCCGTGAAAGAATTCGACGTAACGCCGCAGCGTCACCGCGTCGATCTTGCGCGGATCGCCATACACGTTGCGCACCGCGCTCTTGATAATGACTTCCGGCAGCCACCACGGCGAACTGACCCGCACCAGCGCGCTATTGAAAAGGCCGATGTAAATCGGCAGCTTCATCGGAAAACCGGCCGAGTCGATCAGGACAAGCTTTTCGACGGCATCGCGATGGCGTGCCGCGTAATCCCACGAAATCAGGCCCCCGAGCGAGTTGCCGATCAGCGTCGCGCGCGAGATGCCGAGTGCCTGCATGAACGTGTCGATAAATCGCCGGTACGTCGGCAGGTTCATCGTTTCGATTTCGCCGGAGTTCGAGCGCAGCGGTCCGGTTACGCCAAACGGCGGCAGATCTAGACGGATCACGCGATGCTCACGCTTGAGTTCGTCGGCCACACGATTCCACGTATGCAACGAAGACGCGAAACCGTGAATCATCACGATCGTGTCGCCGCTGCCTTCGTCGACGTAGTGCACGTCGGCACCCATGATCTTGACGAACTTCGAACCGCTTTGCGTGTAGCGCCGCTGCAATTCGGTGCGCGGCACGCTGGTAATGCCGAGGCGCGCGGCGAGCGAGCGGGGGCGCAGCGGCGAGGTGGATGCGGGCGTTTCGGAGTCGATGCTTGCCATGGTTGTTGTCTCCCTTTAGTTTGAATTCGAACGCCTCCGCCTCCCCATCGCGCGCAGCCCCTCAGCCGCCGCATGCCGCTTCAAGGCGTATCAAGGCACATCAAGGCACGAAGCGATAATCCTGCGGCCGCACGCGCCGCGTGCGTTTGCGAAAGTTGAACGTGAAGCCCGGCCACTGCGTTGTGACTTTGCCGCTCTTCGTCTGATAATAGCTATGGCAGCCGGTGGTCCACACGGAGTGCTGCATCTCTTTCTGCAGACGTTCATTGAAATCGTGCTGAACGTCGGGCCGCAGGTTCATCGTGCGCGCCTTGCGTCGGCGCAATACGCGCAGGCAATCGGCGATGTACTGCACTTGCGACTCGATCATGTAGATCATCGAGTTGTGGCCGAGCCCGGTGTTCGGGCCGACGATCATGAAGAAGTTCGGGAAGTTGGCGATGCTGGTGCCGAGGTAGGCCTCCGGTCCATCGCGCAGCCACATCGCGCCGAGGTCGGCGCCGTCGAGACCGGTCACATCGAACGGCGCGCCCACGTCGTTGACCTGGAAGCCCGTGCCGCAGATGATCGCATCGGCCTGGTGATGCATGCCGTCGTTAGTGACGATGCCGTCGGCGACGATCTCGCGGATGCCGGTCGTCACCACGTCGACGTTGGGCTGGCTGAGCGCCGGATAGTAATCGCTCGACAGCAGCACGCGCTTGCAGCCGAGCCGGTAGTTCGGCGTCAGCTTGGCGCGCAGCGCCGGGTCCTTGACGCGCCGTTCGAGGTAGCTCAAGCCGAACTTCATCGGCGGCTTCATCAGTTTCGGATTGACGACGAACGCAATCGCACGCGATTCGAGCTGCCAGTAGATCGCATTGCGCACGAAGCGCTGCGTGAACGGCAGATGGCGGAACAGCCAATGCGCGCGAGGGCCGACCGGCTTGTTGGGCTTGGGCATGATCCACGGTGCGGTGCGCTGGAACAGTTCGAGTTGCGCGACACGTGGCTGGATCTGCGGCACGAACTGGATCGCGCTGGCGCCGGTGCCGATCACGGCCACGCGCTTGCCTTCGAGCGGATAGTCGTGGTCCCAGCGCGCGGAATGAAACAGCTTGCCTTCGAAGCGCTCGAGCCCGGTGATCTTCGGCATGGCCGGCCGCGATAGCGGACCGCTCGCGGCGATCACGACATCGGCCTCAATGCTTTCGCGCGTACCGTTCGAATCGATCTCGACCTGCCATGTCTGCCGCGCTTCGTCGAAACGCGCCGAGGCCACGCGCGCATTGCAACGCACGTAACGATCGACGCCGTATTTGCGCGCGCAATGTTTGAGGTAAGCGAAGATCTCCGCCTGGCTGCCGAACGCACGCGACCATGCCGGATTCGGCTCGAACGAAAACGAATACAGATGCGACGGCACATCGCAGGCCGCGCCGGGATAGGTGTTGTCGCGCCACGTGCCGCCGACATCACCGGCCGCCTCGTAAATCGTGAACGACGTGATGCCCATCTGCTGAAGGCGGATCGCCATGCCGATGCCCGCAAACCCGCTGCCGACAATAGCAATGCGCGGCGTGGCGGGTTGGGCAGTTGAAGCAGGCGTCAAGGCGGGTCTCCGGAGGTGGGCAAAATTCGGGTGTCTACAGATGTCTACAGCCGTATAACGCGCAGAGTAGACAACTGTACACTTCGCGTCAAGATCGTTTAGAGTACGACTATTAAACGCACGAGCCGCGCTCCGACTGAAAGCTCATGAAACCCTCACCCGAAGCGGCGCTCGCCGCCGACCATGGCGCTGTCGCGGGGCAGGACCTGCCGCCCGGCAAGCGCAAACTGATCGAAGCCGCGTTGCGTCTGACCGCGGGCGGGCGCAGCTTTGCAAGTCTGGGTCTGCGTGAACTGGCGCGCGAGGCAGGGTTGAATCCCAACACGTTCTACCGTCATTTCGACACGCTCGACGACCTGGCGCACGAGGCGGTCGAATCGGTGAGCCGCCGCTTGCGGCCTATGCTGCGGCGCGAGCGCTGGCTGGCCGCGCACGACGAGCCGCTAAGCGTGCCGCGTCGCGCGTGCGTGGCGTTCTTCGCGTTTGCGCTGGAGAATCGCGAGGCATTTATGAGCGCGCTGGCCGAGTATCACGGTACGTCGCCGGCGCTGCGCGAAGCGGTGCGCGCAAACCTCCACGAGGTGTCGGCGGAAATGGCGGACGACGTCGTGCAACTGGAACTGATGCCGACGCTCGTCCGCGCAACCGTCGACGAAGTCTGCACGCAGATCGTGCTGCTGCTGTTTCATCTTTCGGCGGAGTACATCGACGGGAATGCCGAGCGCCGGGACGCGCTGGTCGGGTACGCGGAGCGTTTCATCGTCCGGCTGTTCGCGGGGTCGATGCTGCTGGCGCAGCATGAGCCGGTGAGGGCGCCCGCATGAATGAACGGAATCGACATAAAGAAACAGGCTCCGTACGGAGCCTGTTTTCATTGCAGCTTGATCGATTAGCGTTTGATTAACGGCATCTCACGTAGCGCGGTGTTTCTCAGGTATCGCTCCAGCCACCGGAGTCGTCGTTGCTGCCCATGTCGACGCCGCCGCCATTGTTGTCGTTCCAGTCGTTCGAGCCCTGGCCGAAGTCGAGACCGCCGCCATTGCCGCCATCACCGCCGCGGCGACGCGTTTCGTCATCGACAATCACGTCGCGCTCCACGACGCGTTCACGCCCGGAATTCAGCGCCTCGCCAAGCAGCACGCCGGTCAGCAGACCGCCCATGCCACCGCCGAAACCGCCACCACCTTGCTGCACGATGACCTGCGGCTGCTGCTGATACGGTCCTTGTTGCGGATACGGCTGCGGCGGGTTGCCGAAACGCTCGGCCTCCTGCGCATACGGCGACTGCTGTGTGCCGGCGGCCGGCGCGGCATACGGATCGGGCCGCCCTTCGGCGCGGGCGCGCAGGCTGCCAATGCGCTGTTCCAGTTCGTCGAGCTGATACGGAGGCACCGGATTCTTGCTGTTCGACAGCGCTTCGACGAGACCGCGTAACTGGTCTTCGGTCGATTCGACTTCCTTCTCCAGCGCCTCATGGCCTTGCACGGTGGAGAGCTTCACGTCGAGCTTCAACGAGCGCACGGCGTTGAGCATTTCGGTCGCGCGCTTGAGCTGCACGCGGCGATCGTCGTCGGCGCGCGAATCGTCTTGCGTGCGGGCGCGGCGCAAGGTCCAGCGCAACACCAGCGCGATCACGCCGATCAGGAGAATGATGCCAACCCACATGCCGATGCCGGGACCATGCCGTTGCGGCGCTTGCTGCACGATTGCGGACTGCTGCTGCACCGCCGGGGAATTCTGCTGCACGAACGGGTTGGCTGCGCGGCTCGTGGTGTTGCCGCCGGCGCCGCCTGCACGTTCCGCGTCCTTGCGGATGCGCGCTTCGGTTTGCGCGAAACGGGTCGGGTCGGTGAAGCGGATTTGTGGATCGAGCGTCTTGGCCTGTTGGATCTGGGCGAGAGCGTCGCCGTAACGGCCTTCGCGATCGAGCACCTGACCGTACAGGTAGCGCGCGCGGGCGTTGTTTGGATGCGCCTGCAGCACTTCGCTCAAACCGGCATCGGCCTGTTGCCAGTTGCCTTGCGACATGGCGGATTCGATCTGCTGGACCGTCGGCACGGCGAACGCCGCAGCCGACACGAACAGCAGTGAGGCGAACGCGCTTGCGAGAAATTTTTTCATTTACGGACCGGGTGCGATGCACCCGTCTCCTTCAGTCGATTCCGGCTGCGCTAGTCATGGCAGCCGGTATGCACTGCTGACGCAATTACTGAGCCGGCGTGTTGATCTGCTTCTTCAATGCTTCGAGGCGATCTTCGACGGACGGGCCGCGGTTCAGATCCGCGAGCTTGTCGTCGAGCGCCTTGCCGGTTTTTACGTCGGCCGAATTCAGGCGCGCGTCGGAACGGGCATTCGACAACGCAACCTTGTCTTCCAGCTTCTGGAAATCCTCGGACAGATTCTTGCCGCCGATACCGCCCAACGCAGTAGCGGCAACATCTTTGGCCTGAGCGATCTGCTGCTTGGCTTGCAGAATGTTCGAGCGCGCGTTCAGGTCGTTACGACGGCCACGCATGTCGTCGATCTGACTCTTCAACTGGGCAACCGACGGCTCCAGCGTAGTCAGTTCCTTGGCCAGCGCGTCGCGTTCAGCTTCGGCCGTGGCTTGCGCGCCGAGGGCTTCGCGTGCGAGCGCTTCGTCACCGGATTGCAGCGCGCGCTTCGCGCCGTCTTCGTACTTCTTTGCCTTGTCGGCGGCGACATCGCGCTTGCTTTGCTGCGTGGCGACTTGTGCCTGAATCTCGATCAGCGAGTTCTCAGCTTTAGCGATGCTCTCGTCGAGTTCGCGCACGATCTGGCGTGAATCACGCGACGGGTCCTGCACGGAATCGGCTGCGTCGTTCAGGAGACCTTTAAGCGTGCGCGAAATGCTGTCAAAAAGCGACATGAAAACCTCCAAAGAATGAAATCGGCGCTGAATAATTCCCACGCGCTTTAACTGCTTTCAAATGCTACTTTACGCCGCTGCGCGAGAAGCTGCGCAACGTTCGGACCGGAGTTCGGGGCACACTCGCCAATTGCAATAGCGGCGCCACAAATTTACGTTTTGAAAACAAATGGCCAACAGCCTCAGTGGTTAAAACGCGCGTTGGCATATTCAGCCGTTCGCGGATATTACACCACGCATTCTCTTAAAACCGCCTTAAAGGGCGCGATGACATAATCGCCACCTTTGTGCGCGGCGGGCATCCGTGCGGCGGGCATCCGCGCAGTGCATATCGGCAAGGCAAGTGTCCGCGCAGCGGGTGTCGTGGATGTGAACAGGCGTGGCGTGCGGACGGCGTGCTTGTGCTTCAACAGCGCATCGATGCGCGGCGGGTTGGGGCGCTTGACCGTACCGCGTGCGATTCAGGCGAAGCGGCCGCCTTCCGTGCTCGGATCGCTTTGCGGATCGTCTTCGTCGCGCGTGGCGTCGAGGCGCGGGCGTTTAAGCACGTTGCGCAAAGGCGTGTCCTCATCGCTGGGTTTTTGCGCCGAACCGGCAATGGAGGCCGCCTCGGCAGCGGCGACACGCGCCACGGCTTCGGCTGCTGCAGCCGCTTCCAGTTCCTCGGCGGTGGCGGTGAGGGCGGCCAGTACGCCGGCCGGCAGCAACGGCGCCGGGCCCGCGCCGGCGGCTGCGCCCAACAATTCATCCGCTTGCGATGCGGCCGCGCTTTCTGCCGGCGCAGCGGATTCGCTGTCACCGTGAGTCTGCAAGGCCTCCGGGAGCGCTGCCCGTGCGTGGCGCGTGCCGCGCGCGACCCGCTGCAGCGCGGCGTCAAGGGCATCCGGTGCGCGCGGCGCACGCAGCCGGTCGACGATGCTGGCCGCTTTCACCTGTTCGCTGGTCGCGCCGAAGCTCAACACCGCGCGCCGCATCAGTTCGCTGACGCTAATGCCCAGGTTTTCGGCGGTGGCGGCGATCGCGCGCTTCTGCGCGGTCGTGACAAATACGACGATGCGTTCGCTGGGCTTGTTCATGGTCGGCTCGCATACTTGTTGGCATTGGCGAATCAAGGCGTGAATCTGGCGTACGCCGTCGCGCGTATCGGTAATGACTCCCGCGCCGAGTCCATCATATGACGAGTTGCACCGATGCGGAACGGGCGCGACATGAAAATCCCGTGACATCAACGGCTTGTAGCGTTTGCGGCGGGCTTGTCCACAGGCCTTTCAACATTTTCTGTTGATAACTCTGGCAGGCGGCGCGGGGCACTTGCACGACTGCCGTGATCTACCTGTATAACGAAGCACGAAGGGAATTCTTACAAAAAAACTGTCTTGGACGGCGCTTGATTTCTTTAAAATGCGCTGTTACGTTGCGCCGGACGCTGTCACAGGCGTGCCGTGCGGTCGCCCGGGGGCATAAGGGCCGCGCGGTGTTTTGCGCCTCACGCGTTCAGCTACGCGCCCACTATTCCAGTCATGCCAATCATCAAACGACCGCACTCTTCAAATTCTCCGGCTGGTGACGACCGGGACGCCTACCACCGCACTCCAGGACGCAACGCTGCTTCGCGCGACGCTGAGCCTGGCCGCCGTTCGATCGGCGCGAGCATCACCATCTGGTTTGTCAGTCTGCTGGCGACCATCGCCGTGGTGGGTGCGCTGATCGTCGGTTACGCGCTCGTGGTGATGGGGCCGCAACTGCCGTCGCTCGATGCGCTGACCGACTATCGCCCGAAAGTGCCGCTGCGCGTGTACACCGCAGATCACGTGCTGATCGGCGAGTTCGGCGAAGAGCGGCGCAGCATCGTGCGCTTCCAGGACATTCCGGACCAGATGAAGAAGGCGGTGCTCGCGATCGAAGACTATCGCTTCTACGAGCACGGCGGCGTCGACTTCGTGGGCATTCTGCGCGCGGGCATTTCCGACATCACGCATGGCGGCGCCTCGCAGGGTGCGAGCACGATCACGATGCAGGTGGCGCGCAACTTCTTCCTCTCGAGCGAGAAGACCTACACGCGCAAGATTTACGAAATGATGCTGGCGTACAAGATCGAGCGCGCGCTGACCAAGGATCAGATCCTCGAGGTCTACATGAACCAGATTTATCTGGGCGAGCGCTCGTACGGTTTTGCCGCGGCCGCGCGCGTGTACTTCGGCAAGGATCTGAAAGACATCACGCTCGCTGAAGCCGCGATGCTGGCCGGCTTGCCGAAGGCGCCTTCCGCGTACAACCCGGTGGTCAATCCGAAGCGCGCGAAGATCCGTCAGGAATACATTCTGAAGCGCATGCTCGAGCTGAAATACATCAGCCAGGACCAGTACGACCAGGCCGTCAAGGAAGAGATTCACACCAAGAACCCGGGCAACGAATACAGCGTGCATGCTGAGTACATCGCCGAAATGGTTCGCCAGATGATGTACGCGCAGTACAAGGACGAAACCTATACGCGCGGCCTGAACGTCACCACCACGATCGATTCCGCCGACCAGGACGCCGCCTATCGCGCAGTGCGCAAGGGCGTGATGGACTACGAGCGGCGCCACGGCTACCGCGGGCCGGAAGGCTTCGTGCAACTGCCCGCACCGGGCGACGACCGCGATCAGACGATCGACGACGCGCTCACCGATCACCCCGACAACGGCGAAATCATCGCCGCCGTGGTGACGGACGCGAATCCGAAGCAGGTGAAGGCGCAACTGGTCGACGGTACCGAAGTGACGATCAGCGGCGACGGCCTGCGCTTCGCAGCCGGCGCGCTCTCCGCGCGCGCGGCGGCCGCCACGAAGATCAAGCCGGGTTCGATCGTGCGCCTCGTCGCCGACGACAAGGGCAACTGGCAGATCACGCAGCTTCCGCAAGTGGAAGGCGCACTGGTCTCGCTCACGCCGCAGGACGGCGCGATTCGTGCGCTGGTGGGCGGCTTCGACTTCAACAAGAACAAGTTCAACCACGTCACGCAGGCGTGGCGTCAACCGGGTTCGAGCTTCAAACCGTTCATCTATTCGGCGGCGCTCGACAAGGGTCTCGGACCGGCTACGATCATCAACGACGCGCCGCTGTACTTCCCGCCGAGCACGCCGGGTGGTGACGCGTGGGAACCGAAGGACGACGACCAGCCGGACGGTCCGATGCCAATGCGCCTCGCGCTGCAGAAGTCGAAGAACCTGGTGTCGATCCGTATCCTGTCGTTCATCGGCACCAAGTACGCGCAAGATTTTGTCACGCAGCGTTTTGGCTTCGACGCCGACAAGACTCCGCCGTATCTGCCGATGGCGCTCGGCGCCGGCCTCGTCACACCGCTGCAATCGGCGGGTGCTTACTCGGTGTTCGCCAACGGTGGCTACCGCATCAATCCGTATCTGATCAACGAGGTGACGGATGCTCGCGGCGAGCCGCTCTCGAAGGCGCAGCCGTTGACCGCTGGCCAGGATGCGCCGCGTACGCTCGAACCGCGTAACGCATACATCATGAACAGCCTGTTGCATTCGGTGGCCACGGCCGGCACGGGGGCGGGCACCAACGCGCTGCATCGTTCGGACCTGCAGGGCAAGACGGGTACGACCAACGACGCCAAGGACGGCTGGTTCGCCGGTTATCAGCAATCGCTGGTGGCGGTGGCGTGGATGGGTTATGACCAACCGAAGAGTCTCGGCAGCCGCGAGTTCGGTGCGCAACTCGCGTTGCCGATCTGGGTCGAGTACATGCAGCGCGCGCTGCGCGGCGTACCGCAAAGCGAGCCGGCGCAACCGGACGGCGTGACTTCGGTCGATGGCGAACTGTTCTACGCGGACATGACGCCGGGCAATGGCTTCGTGGCCAGCATCGGTCTGGATTCGGCGAATCCGACTGCTGGTGTGAGCGACGCGTTGGGCGGCGTAGGGCCGGCGGGTATGACGCCACCGGCAGTGCCGCCGCCGAACGTTTCGTCGAATGAGAAGAAGCAGATCATGGATCTGTTCGAGACGAACAAGCCTTGATGTCTGCTGTCGCTCAAAGCGGATTTCCTGTGGGGCTCGCTTAGGGGCGTAGGAGCGTGTGCGGCCTGCTTAGGGCCGCACGTGCAAGTTTTGGAAAGGGCCGGGAAATCACGCGCCGGCGTGGATTTCTGTCGCGCGACGCGGGCCTCGCCGAGCAGATTTTGTGCCCGCCTTCTGCAGTGTGTTTTAATCACGCCTGCGGTGCTTTTTTATTGGGTCCCATAAGGACGCTCGATTCCCAAACGGTTTCGGCCTCTAACACTGCTGCGTCTCGCCGCGAGCGAGACGCACGTCTTCGAAAGTCCCGCCGCGCAAGACCCGTTTGACGCGCGCGCATGCCACTTCGTCCGTGAGCAACTGTCAGGTTGCCGCGGCCGGCGTGTTTGTTACACAGCATCCACCGGGTCGTTGCCTCGTGAAAAGTCGAATACTCATCTGTCTGATGACAGGTCTGCTGCGCGCGTTTGCCTTCCTGCCATATGGCGTTGTCGCGCGCATCGGCACCGGCATCGGTGCGTTGCTGTACCGGATTCCCAGCGCGCGCCGGCGCGTCGTGCATACCAATCTGAAACTGTGCTTTCCCGACATGAGCGACGACGCGCGTGAGCGTCTCGCGCGTGCGCATTTCTGTCATGTGATCCGCAGTTATGTTGAGCGCGGGCCTCAGTGGTTCGGTAATGCGCAGGCGTTGGCGCGCCTTGTTGAGGTGGAGAGCGCGATCGATCTGACGGACATGGAGGGGCAGCCGACGATTTTTGTCGGGTTCCATTTTGTCGGTATCGAGGCGGGTTGCATGATGTATTCGACGCGGCATCCGGTTGCGTCTTTGTATACGCCGATGTCGAATTTGTTGCTTGATGCGATGGCCAAGCGGCAACGTGGGCGCTTTGGTACGGAGATGATTCCGCGTAGCGATAGTGTGCGACGGGCTTTGCGGGTGCTGCGGGACGGCAAGCCTGTCATGCTGGCTGCTGATATGGATTTTGGGCTACGGGATTCGGTGTTTGTGCCGTTTTTTGGTGTGCCTGCGTGTACGCTTACTTCCGTTTCGCGGATGGCTAAGGCTGGGAATGCTCGGGTTGTGCCGTTTGTGACTGAAGTCTTGCCCGATTATCGGGGCTATAAGTTGACTATCTTCGAAGCGTTAAAGGATTTTCCTTCGGAGGATGTTGCTGTTGATGCTCGGCGGATTACCGAGTTTCTTGAGACGCAGGTGCGTCGGATTCCTGATCAGTATTATTGGGTGCATAAGAGGTTTAAGCATCGGCCTGCTGGGGAGGCTGGGGTTTATTGATTTTTTTGCCTTCGCGGCGCTTGTTGGCCGTGTTCTTGGGGCTTTGGCCTTTCCTTGATTTGTTAGTGGTCTATTAGTGTTGCCCCTGTGCGGGGCGGCACTTACTTCTCTTTGCCGCCGCAAAGAGAAGTAAGCAAGAGAAAGCGGCTCAAACCGCGAATGCTAAGTGGGCACCGTGGTCTGCTACGGGTAGTGGTGCATCTGGAATCTGAGTTCGTGCACCTGCATGCGCTAGTGACAAGGGAGTCATTCTTCCAGCGGCGCTGCGCGCGCCGAAGAGTAATTCCTAAAACCACTCGCTGTTTGGGCGGCGCCCCAAAGTTCTACGTCTGATTTCGTTGCGTGCTCAAGCACTTACGCCGGATGTCCAGGTGTTATCAACATGCCTTTCAACAAAATCTGTGGATAAGGCGTCTCTCTGTAATACGGCCGCCAGCGCGCGGTGCGTAGTCGATCACCCTCTGCATCAGCCTGCACCCCACGCAACAAACCGATCTGCATCAAGCACTTAAGCGCGTAGCCCCGTAGTTATCAACAGCCCTGTCAACATAAACTGGGGATAAGTCCCCAGCCATAACTACGGAATCCCAGGTTTAGTTCGATGCGCCCACGTTGGCCGTGGAAACTCCCGGCACCGCCGAAGCCGCCGCGGAAGCAGACGCAGACCGCCCCGGCTCCAATGGCGGATTCCCCATCGCCTGGAACAGGGCCGCCGTGTCGGTTAGCCGTGCGCTGGTGTAGCGGATCTCGTCGAGCTGCGCGTTGCGGAACTGTTGCTCGCTCGAGCGCGTCGATGCGATCGGCAACGCGCCCAGTCGGTAGCGTCCCGACGTTTCGTCGAAAATTCCTTGCGCCGAGCGCGCTGCAATGTTCGCGGCGTCGAGCGCTTGTGCGTCGTGCTGGAGTGCTGCGAGCGTGTCGGCGACGTTCTGGAATGCGGTCAGTACGGTCTGCTTGTATTGCGAAACCGTAGCGTCATACGTGTCGACCGCCGCGCGGCGCTGTGCGAACAGGGCGCCGCCGTGAAACAGCGGTTGTGACAAGGAGGCGCCAATGCTCCAGATCGCCCCCGCGCCGGATAGCGCCACCGGCCAGCTAAAGCCGCCTTGTCCCATCGAGGCACTCAGCGAGAGACTCGGGAACATCTGCGCCGTCGCCACGCCGACGTCGGCCGCCGCGGCCTTCAGGGCGGCGTCCGCGGCCTGGATGTCGGGCCGCGTGCGCAGCAGCTCGGAGGGCACCACGACGGGCACCTGTTCAGGCACATGCAGTTGCGCAAGCTCGAGGTCGTCCGGGGCGGCGTCCGGTGTGCGGCCGAGCAGGACGGCCAAGGCATGACGCGTCGTCAGCCATTGCTGTTTCAAGCCTGGCAAGCTCGCTGACAGACTCGCCGCGCTTTGTTGTGCGCTCAACTGGTCGGCATGCGAGACCGCGCCCAATACGTAGCGCCGTTGCGTGTCGCGCGCCTGATCGTTGGCAAGCGTCACGAGTCGCGCAGTTGTGTCGATCTGCGCGCGCAATGCGGCGCTCGTGATCGCGGCCGTCACGATGCTGGCGGCCAGCGCGCGGCGCGCGGCGTCGAACTGATAGGCCTGCACGTTCACGCGAGCGGCAAGGGCGGCGTCGGCGAGACGCGCGGCGCCGAACAGGTCGAACGTGTAGTGCGCCTGCAATTGACCGACGAAGATGTTGTACAGGAACGTGTTCGGTCCGGCCTCGGGGATCGCCAGCGCGCGGTTGCGGGTGGCCTGGCCGCCCAGGTCGACGGTCGGCAGCATCGAGCTGCCGATCTGCGCGCGCAGTTGTTCTCGTGCGGCAGCCAGGCTCTTGTCTGTCGCGGCAAGCGTTGGGCTGTTGCGCAAGCCTTCGTCGACCAGGGAGTTCAGCGCCGCCGATTGATACAGCTTCCACCATTCGGGCACGGGCTTCGCGCCGACCACGAATTGCTGGGTGACGCCTTGTGCGGGCACGGTTTGCGTCGGTTGCGCTTCGGCGCCGTAGTGCGCCGGTTGCGGCATGGCGGGCGGCTCGCCGTTCGGGCCGAACGAGCAGGCGGCCAGCGTCAGCGTAGCGCCGGCGAGAAGCGTGAGGCGCGTGTGTCGTGGGAATGCAAGGATAGCCATGATCTCAGTTCCCCGAATGCGTCGTGGCGGATGGCGCCGGCGGCTCGCGCTCGTCGGTGCGTACTCTGAACGACATGGCGTACAGGGCCGGCAGATAGAACAGCGTGAGGATGGTCGCGCTCGTAATGCCACCCATCAGCGCGGTCGCCATCGGGCCGAAGAAGTTCGAGCGCAACAGCGGAATCAGCGCGAGGACGGCGGCGGCCGCGGTCAGCGTGATCGGTCGGAAGCGCCGCACCGTCGCGCCGACGATCGCGTCGAAGCGCTTATGGCCCGCGGCAATGTCCTGCTCGATCTGATCGACCAGAATCACCGAGTTACGCATGATGATGCCGAACATGGCGATCACCCCCAGCATCGCGACGAAGCCGAACGGCTGGCCGAACAACAACAGCGTCAACACCACGCCAATCAAGCCGAGCGGCGCGGTCAGCACCACCATCAGCACGCGCGCGAAACTCTGCAACTGGACCATCAGGAGCACTAGCACGGCGATGATCATGATCGGCATCTGGGCGTTGATCGACGTCTGCCCCTTGCCGCTTTCCTCGACCGAGCCGCCGATCTCGATCCGGTAGCCGACCGGCAGCGTGCTGCGAATCTGGCCGAGGGCTTTGTCGACGGCATGCGTGACGTCGATCCCTTGCGCGCCGGGCGCCACATCGGACTGCACGGTGATGGTAGGTTGCCGGTCGCGTTCCCAGATCACACCGTATTCGAGGTCGTTGCGCAGATGACCGAGCGTGCCGAGCGGCACCGGGCCGTTCGGCGTCGGCATCGCCAGCGTGACGAGTTTCGCGGGGTCGACGCGTTCCGCTTTGGGCGCGCGCAGATCGACGCTAATCAGCTTGTCGCGCTCACGATACTGCGTGACGGTATAGCCGGACAGCGTCATCGCGAGGAAGCTCGAGATGTCTTCGGAAGTCACGCCGAGTTCGCGAGCCTTCTTCTGATCGACTTCGAAGCGTACCGAGCGCTCGGCGGGTTCGTCCCAGTCGAACTGGACGTTGCGGGTGCCTGCGTCGGCGCGCATGGTCGCGGCGACGCGCTCCGCGATCGAGCGCACGGTGGCGATATCGTCGCCGCTCACGCGGAACTGCACAGGGTAGCCGACCGGCGGACCATTCTCGAGGCGCGACAGGCGCGTGCGGATCGCCGGAAAGTTGTTGCGCAATTCCGGTTCGAGCCATTGCGCGAGCTTCTCGCGATCTTTCACGGATTTCGCCGTGATCACGAACTGCGCGAAATTCGGTTGCGGCAGTTGCTGATCGAGCGGCAGATAGAAACGCGGCGCACCGGTGCCGACAAAGTTCACCGTATGATCGATTTCCGGACGGCCCACCAGTACTTTCTCCAGCCGCTCTGCTTGCCGTAACGTCGCTTCGAACGACGCACCTTCGGGCAAACGCACATCCACCAGCAACTCAGGACGGTCGGAGCTCGGGAAGAACTGCTGCGGTACCAGCGTGAAGCCCGCCATGGCCAGAATGAACAGCACGACAGTGATCGCCAACACGACGAAACGCCGTTCAATGCACCAGCTGATCCAGCCACGCAGGCGCTTGTAAAACCGCGTGTCGTAGATGTCGTGTTCGTGGTCTTCTGCTTCGTGTGCCTGCCGTTTGCGCTCGGGCAGCATGTGATAGCCGAGCAGTGGAATCAGCACCACCGCCGCGAGCCACGACGCGATCAGCGCGATCGCCGACACTTCGAAAATCGAGCGCGTGTATTCGCCGGTACTGGACTTGGCGAGCGCAATCGGCAGGAAGCCGGAGACGGTCACGAGCGTCCCGGTCAGCATCGGGAAAGCGGTACTGGTGTACGCATAGGCCGCAGCGCGCGTGCGGGTCCAGCCTTGCTCCAGCTTCACCGACATCATTTCGACGGCGATGATCGCGTCGTCGACCAATAGCCCCAAAGCGAGCACCAGCGTGCCCAGCGACACCTTATGCAGTCCGATGTCGAACAGATACATGCACAGCGCCGTGACCGCGAGCACGACAGGTATCGAGATCACGACCACCATGCCGGTGCGCACGCCGAGCGACAGCAGGCTGACCACCAGCACGATCGCGATCGCCTCGGCGACGGCTTCGAGAAAATCGTCGACAGAACGTGCGACTGCGTTCGGCATGCTCGACACTTCGACCAGATGCAAACCGGCGGGCAAGGAGGCCCGCAGCGTGACCATCTGCTGATCGAGCGCCTTGCCCAGACGAATCACATCGCCGCCCGGCTGCATCGTGACGCCGATGCCGAGCACCTCCTTGCCGCCGGCGCGCATCTGCGTGGCGACCGGGTCGTCGTAGCCGCGCTTGATGGTCGCGATATCGCCGAGACGGAACGAGCGGTTGTTGATGCGGATCAGCGTGTCGGCGAGCGCATTGATGTCCTTGAACTGGCCGGTGGGGCGCACGAACACGCGGTCGTCGGTGGTGGTCAGCGTGCCTGCCGGCGAGACGCTGTTCTGCGAATTAATCGCCTGGCCGAGTTGTTGCGGCGAGATGCCGAGGCGTGTGAGTTGCGTGTTGGCGATCTCGATGTAGATATGCTGGTCCGGATCGCCGAAATAATCGACCTTGCCGACGCCCGGCACACGCAGCAGCACCGTGCGCAACTGGTCCGCGTAATCGTGCAGTTGCGCGGCGGAAAAGCCGTCGCCTTCGAGCGTCCAGATGTTGGTGTAGACGTCGCCGAATTCGTCGTTGAAGAACGGGCCCTGAATGCCTTGCGGCAAGGTCGTGGCGATATCGCCGACTTTCTTGCGCACCTGATACCAGGTCTCGGGCACGTCCTTGACCGGCGCCGAGTCTTTCATTGAGAAGAACATCAGCGATTCGCCAGGGCGCGAGTAGCTGCGCACGAAATCGATGGCGGGCGTTTCCTGCAATTTCCGGCCGATGCGGTCGGTGACCTGTTCCTGCACCTGGCGCGCGGTCGCGCCGGGCCAGAAGGTGCGAATCACCATCACGCGAAACGTGAAGGGTGGATCTTCGGATTGCGCGAGCCGGGTATAGGCGAGAACACCGAATGCGGTAGCGAGCGCGATCAGGAAAACGACCAGCGCCTGATGGCGCAGCGCCCATGCGGACAGGTTGAAGCGTCCTTCTTCATGCGTGGTGCTCATGAAGCGAAGTCCTCGGGATGCAGCGGCGGGATCACGTGGACTTTTTCGCCGGCGCTCACGGTATGCACGCCTTGCAGTACGACGCGCTCACCGTCCTTGAGCCCCTGGCCGATCACAATCGTGCGCTCGTTATAGCGCGTGACCGTCACGCGGCGCAGTTCCAGCGCGTTGTCCGCGGCACGCACGACCCACACGGCCGGCTGCGTGCCGTCGTGAAACAGGGCGGTGGCGGGCACGGTGAAGGAACCGCTCTGGCTCGCCGAGGTGTTGGCAGTTACGTTGGCAGCTACGTTGGCCGATGCGTTTGCCGATGAGTTGGCCGATGAGTCCGAGGGCGACGGTGCGGCGAGCGCGATGTCGGCGGTCATGCCGAGACGTACGTCCGGGCCGGGATTGTCGAGCGTGAGCTTGGCGCGGTAAGTACGGCTTTGCGGATCGGCGGCGGGCGAGAGTTCGCGCACGCGCGCCTTGAAGCTGCGGCCCGGCAGCGCGGCCAGCGTGACCCGCGCGGTCTGCCCGATCGAGAGCGCGGCAAGCGCGCTTTCCGGCACGTCGCAGACGACGTCGATATCGCCACTCCATGCGAGGTTATAGACGGCTTGCCCCGCGGACACATTCTGGCCGGTGTCGGCCTGTTCGGCGGTGATCACGCCGGCGTGATCGGCACTGAGCGTGGTGTACTGCAACTGGTCTTTCGACAGCGCCGCCTGCTGCGCGGCCTGGTCGCGCTGCGCGGCGGCTGACGCGTACGCGTTAGTGGTCTGTTCGAGCTGAGCGGGCGCGATCAGGTTTTCTTTCGCCTGTGCCTGGTCGCGATCGAGTTGCTGCTTCGCATACACGAGACTGTGTTGCGCGGCTTCGAGTTGAGCCTGCGCGCTGGCGGCGTTCTTTTGCGCATCCGCCGGATCGAGCCGGGCGACGATCTGCCCGTTCTTCACCACGTCGCCCAAGCGTACGCGCCGCTCGATGATTTTGCCGCCGACGCGAAACGACAGCGGGGTGGAATAGCGCGCCTGCACTTCACCTGGCAACGATGCCGCGGCCGCCGCGCTGCCATCCGCATGCACGGCGACGGCGACTACCGGACGCGGCGCGGGTGCAGCCGCTTCCTTCTTCGAGCACGCGGCGAGCGTGACCATACCGGCGAGCGCGAGGGCAAATGCTGCGCGGCGCAAGCGCGCGGAACGGGCATTCCGATGAGATTGCTGGCGCATCGCAGACGATGCGGGAGGACCGGGACGCTTCACAATTACCCCAACTGGAGACAGCGAACGAACACGGCAAGCGGCAGCGGCTCGCCAGCGAAGACACGAGGGTCGAAACATGCAATCGGCATACGCGTCTGACTTCGAATGATTGGTCGCATTCTAATACACACCTGTATTTGAATGTTGATGTGAATTGGAATTCTTTTCGGTGCTAGACTTGCGCCCATGAAACGGCAACGACTTACACGCGAGCAAAGCAAAGACCAGACGCGCCTGCGTCTGCTCGACGCTGCGCAAGCGATTTTTATGAAGAAAGGCTTTGTCGCGGCGAGTGTCGAAGACATCGCCGGGGCGGCGGGTTATACACGCGGCGCGTTCTATTCGAACTTCCGCAGCAAGAACGAGTTGTTTCTTGAGTTACTGCGGCGCGACCACGAGGCCATGCAAGCGGGCTTGCAGACCATCTTCGAAAACGCGGCCACGCGCGAGGAGATGGAAGAGCGCGTGCTGCGCTACTACAGCAACTTGCATCGCGAGAACAAGTGCTTTCTGCTGTGGGTTGAGGCGAAGCTGCTTGCCGTGCGTGACGGCCGCTTCCGGATACCCTTTAACGCGTTCCTGCACGAAAAGCTTGAACAGTTGAGCGCGTACATCCGCGAGTTTTCGACGCGAGTCGGCACGCCGTTGCCGCTACCGGCGGAGACGTTGGCGATGGGTTTGATGGGCTTGTGCGACGGCGTGCAGTTCTTCTACACGGTCGACCCGCAGAACGTGTCGTCGGAGATGGCTGAAACGGTGCTGGCGGGATTTTTCGCGCGCGTGGTGTTCGGGCGCGATCCGTAATACGAATGCGGGCGTGATGCCCGCGCAATACGACGAATGCCGGCGGATCAGCTCGCCGGCAATTGCGCGCAGGCGTCCGCCACCGGCGTGGCGCAGACGAACGAATACTGCCCGCTGTAGCGCAGGACTTCTTCACCGACGTGCACGACAACCTTGAGTTCCGGGCACCGCTCGTAAGCGATGAAGGCCGAACAGGCCGCGGCGGACCAGCAAACCAGTGAAAACGCGATTTTTTCGAAAAGCTGAAAACGATGTGGCATAGCGATTGATTTCCTTTCGGCCGCTATGTTACCAGCATCTAAGGGTTTATACCTATCAAATATCCGCAATAAGCCTCGCAATAGTGTCGCGAGCGCCTCAGGAACCTGACCGGAATGTCATGTTCAGGTCAGGGTTGGGACATGATCGGGTCGATACAATCGAATCGTTGGGCAAATCCGCGCGCGCCTTGTCGCGCGGGTCGACACAGGCGGCAGCGTTGCGCCGGCCCGGCTTTACCGAGGCAGGAGTCGTCCCATGAATCAATTGCAGTCGATGCGCGTATTCGTCAAGGTTGCCGACCTTGGCAGTTTCGTCCGCGCGGCCGGCGCGCTGGATCTTTCCACTGCCGTCGTCACGCGCCACGTCGCGGATCTGGAAGCGCGTCTTGGTACCCGGCTGCTCAATCGCACGACGCGGCGTCTTTCACTGACCGAATCCGGCACCACTTATCTGGAACGCGTGCGCCACATTCTCGACGACCTGGAAGGCGTCGAGCAGATGGTGGTGGCGCGCAATCACGAACCGGTCGGCACGCTGCGCATCGTTGCGCCGGTGGTGTTCGGGCTGCATAGCCTCGCGCCGGTGGTGCAGTCTTACGCCGAGCGTTATCCGGAAGTCATGCCTGACGTCACGCTGGCGGATCGCCACGTCGATCTGGTGGAAGAGGGGTTCGACGTCGGCATTATGGTCGCGCGGCACATGCGCAGCGCGAGCATCGTCACGCGGCGATTGACCACCGGCTATATGACGGTTTGCGCGACGCCCGCCTATCTGCAGCAGCACGGTACGCCGACCCGTCCGGAGGATCTGTTGAAGCATCCGTGTCTGAGCCGGCCCGCGGAGCAGGGCGGCGACGAAAAGGTGTTTACCGGACCGCAGGGTGAAGTCCGCGTGAGACCTACCAACGCGATTGCGGCGAACAACACCGAGATGCTGAGGCAGTTCGCTTTGCTGGGCATGGGCGTGGCGATTTTGCCGAGCTATCTGATCGGCCGCGATCTGGCGTCCGGGCGGCTTGTGCCGTTGCTCGGCGACTACCGTCTGCCGCAAATCGAAATCACGATTGCGTATCCAAGCCGCCTGCATTTGCCGGCGAAAGTGCGCACCTTTATCGATCATCTCGTCGCACATTTCCAGCGCACCGAAGAGCACGCGCGCGATCCGCGGGCCAGGATGTCGCGGCGTGCCGTGGCCGGTTCGCCGGCTTATGCCGACGATCTGCCGGTGTCTGCCTTGCCGGGCGAGGCGACACGGCCGACGCTCCCGGTTTCACGCGCGCGGATCGTAGCGTCGTCGTCGCTTTGACGCGTGTGCGGTAAGGCTAGATCCACACGTCGTTCGCGGCGGTGCGTTCGTTGCTCTCTTCGCCGGTGTTCTTCACGCCGCGCGGTTCGATCAGCAGCAGCTTGACCTCGCGTTCGGCATACGGTTTGTGCTGGGTGCCTTTGGGCACCACGAACATTTCGCCTGCCGAGATCAGCACGGAACCGTCGCGCATGTCGATGCGCAACTGTCCGTCGAGCACGATAAACGTTTCGTCCGTGTCGGCATGTTCGTGCCAGATGAAGTCGCCTTCGATACGTACCAGCTTGAACTGGTAGTCGTTCATTTCGGCGATCACGCGCGCTTGCCACTGGTCGCTGAAGAGCTGCAGCTTCTCGGCGAAATTGACGGCGCGGTAATGCTGTTGAATCGTTTGATGGGTGGACATCGCGGTGCTCTCTCCTGAGGGGTAGGTGTCAGGCAGGAGCGTAGGCCGGGAGGCGCTGTCGGGTCTTGTACGTTTGTGCGCGCGGGCGCCGGACGATGGACGATGAGCGGTGGGATAGCCGTCGAGTTGCCGCTTAGCGCGCGCCGCGCGTCGAAGGCCCCAGCATCTTGAGCCAATGCGCCGGCGCAACGCCCCATGCGCGCTTGAAGTGCCGCGTCATATGGCTCTGATCGGTAAAGCCGGCCGCCGCCGACGCGTCGGCGAGCGACACGCCCTGGATCGCGAGTCGGCGCACGAGATCGAGCCGGCGCATGGTCAGATAGCGATGCGGACTCGTGCCGAACAGCGCCCGAAAATCCCGCGACAAACTCCAGCGGTCGCGACCGGCGGCCGCTGCCAGTTCGTCGAGTGTCACCGCGCTATCGAGCGAACCAAGCATATACTCGCGCGCCCGCTCGGCCGCGAGGTAATCCACCGGACGGCGCGTCGCCGCACCTCCTGCCACGGCGTCGAGTGCGATGGCCAGTTCGTAGAGCGCGTCGTCCTGTTCGAGCGAATCGATCGCGCAATCCATCGTGCGCAGCAGGCTCTCGGTCGCCTCAAACAGACGCGGGTCGCTCGAGAGTCCGCCTTCAATGAACGGCAGCGGCTTGCCGCCGAGCGCCTGCTGGAACAGCGCCGGGTCGACATAGATCATGCGGTAGTGAAAGCCGTCGCGGGTGCCGGCCTGGCCGTCGTGCGGTTCATCGGGATGCAGCACCATCGTGCCGCCCGGCAAGCTGTTACGCGTACTGCCGCGATAGCGGAAGCTCTGCACGCCTGCCAGCGTGCGGCCGATTGCATAAGTATCGTGCCGGTGCATCGCATAGCCGGCATGATGAAAGAAGGCTTCGATTCGCTCGATGCCGCTCGTGCCGCCCGAATGCGGCGAGCGATGGATCCAGTCGGCAGCGGGCTTCGGAACGGATGAAAGCGAACCCAGCGTCAAGACCTGCTTTCCGCTCATGCCCCCAGACCCGGCCCGTAGTTGCCGCCGACGAGGCGCGTAACCGACGCCACGTCGGCATAGTCCTGCTCCGGCAGACCGTCGAGCATCGACACGACTTCGTTGCTCGCGCCGGCTTCGCGCGCGGCGTCGACTAGCGCGTCCTTGTAGGTCGGGAAACGGACTTCGCGCAGAACGTCGGCGATCTGCAGATCAATCGATTCGCCGGGAATATCCGATGCGGTCATGCGCGCTCCAAAGGTGCTGTTTTCAGGTCTGCAGGTGCTCGTTCTGGCCCGTGAAGCTCCGCTCCAGATGCCGCGATTTGGGCAGCGCGATGTGTTGCCATTGTTGCGGACGATTGTCGTCCGTGGCAGCGACGTCCGGTGCCGCGGGAGCGACCGGTGCGGCGTTGGCGCGTTCGGCAAGGCTATTGGCGGCTGTGCTGTCCGGCGCGGTATGAACCGGCGCGGCAAAACACGAGGCTGACAGCGTCACCATGGTCAACAGTGTCGAGGTTTTCATCGCCCGACCTCCTAAGCTCATGCGGCGCTGACAGTTGAGCAAGCGTTGTGCCGTCCCCGCGTCGTAAGGACGGTGCAACCTACACGCGGCGTTGATACAGGCGGGCGGCGTGCATCTACCATCTTAGATGGCAAACGGCTGCGACGCGCGCAAATGAGACAAAACCGAATTGTAGATTTCACATGATGGCAGGAAAAAGGCAGCGCAGTCGCGAACGGTCGTGCTGCGTTTATGTTGCGGTGCGGCAGCGGCTGATGCCCGAGTCGCGGGCGAACCTCAGTCTGCCTGGTAACAGCCTGGGCCAACAACGGTTTTAGTAACCGCCAGGAGCGATCTTCTAGCGCAGCACGTCGAACCGTGTCCACGGCCACGACGGCCGGTCGCGCATATAGCCGTTGAGCCAGTTCCACTGCGGGTGGCGCTTCATGAACGCCTGGGCGTCGAACGGCCGGCCGCACGGGTGCCCCCAGCGCGCAGTGAACGCCATCTTGCGCGCCATTTCGCTGTCGACCACCTTGCCGTCGTTGGCGCCCCACGGATTGAACGGTCCTTGATCGGAACCGCCGAAGCGCGCGTCGTCCAGTTCCAGATGCCCGCAGATGGTGCGTGAGCACGGGTTGTCGTTGCGGTCGAGATAGACGTCGTGATGGTCGGCGATCATCTCTTTGGCGAGTTCGACGTCGATCTTGCCGTGATGCATTTCTTCGAGCTGCATGAAGCGCAAGCGGCGCGCGCCGTTCTTGCGCACGTCCGTATAGTCTTCGCCCTCGCCGATGCATTCCTGGTTGCGGATCTTCAGATCGGTCGCGGTGTTGTAACCGCTATAGAAGCCGTCTTTCGTGCTCTCGAAACCGGAATAGTGCAGCCCGAGTTCGTAGCGCGCGATCTCGCCGGTCTTGGTGTCGCCGAGCAGCCAGCTGTTCGCATAGCCGCCGTTGTTGGCGACCGCGAACATCTCGCACCATTCGCCGATGTTGTTGGCGTACTGCGACGCGCGCCGCGAGCGATAGAACTCCGGCGCACCTGCCGCGTTGTAGCCGACAAAGTTGGAGATGGTGGTTTCGGTCACCATCAGGCCGGCTTCGGTGACCCAGAAATCGGTGAGGCTGGAGATGCAGCCCGGCAGGCCCTGCATCAGGATGCGGTTGCCGCGATCGGGCACGATGTCGAACACGACGTTGAACGCGTCGCCCGCGGCGTAGCGGTCCCACGAGTTGTGCGCCATCACGATGCGGCCGTCGCGAGTGGCGTTGCCGGTGGCGATGAATGCGCTGCAGTGATGGCCGCGGCGTCCGCGCCACGGTTTCATGCCGAGCTGTGGTTTCTGGGCCGCCGCGTGACTCGGCCACCAGCTTTGCAGCAGATCCATGTAGCCGTTCCAGGCCAGCACTTCGGCGAACGGCAGCTTCGCGCCGTCGGCGATGCCCTGGATTTCGTCGGCGAATTCAGTGTCGAGTTTGTTGGCGAACTGGGACACGGCGGCGTCGACGAAGGTGTCGAAGTCTTCGCCGGTATCCCATTTCGCGAGGTAGCGGGCGGTGCGGATCGCGTTCTGGATTTCGGTGGCGAGCAACTGGCCGTGCTGCTCGCCGCGATCGTACGGCTCGCCTTCGATATGCAGAAAAATCCAGCCGGCCTGATCACGGCGGACGGCATCGAGGGACGGTTCGCTCATCTTCGCTCCGATCGAAGGGCGGGCGTCTCGGTGCGCCCGTCTTGGCGTAACGCACGCTGCTCGCAAGCGCTGCAGCGGTTTCCTCATTGTAGAGAATCTGCCGCGCTTTGCACGGCTCGGAAGTAAGGCGTTGGTGGGGCGCCGCGCAATGCAGCGCGGGTTCGGAACGGCTCAGCGATTTAGCGATTCAGCGACTCAGCGTCCGAATGCCCGGCCCCCGGCCTCAGCGCGTCGGATTCATGCGGAAGTACGCATCGAGCAGCGAAGTCTTGTACACCACCCCCGCCAGCTTCGGATCCGCGGTGCTTTCGACCACCGGCAAGCGTTCCCCCTGGAACGCCATGAAGTGCTGCAACGCAACGCCGAGCGGCATATCCGGTGTGAGCACATCGAAATGCGGCTGCAGATAATCCGCGGCGGTTTTTGCGGAAGTGTCGCGCTTGTCGAGCAGATCGGAGGTGATGTCCTTGAGCGCGACCACGCCGAGAAACGCGCCGGACTCGTTGGCGACGTACAGATACTTCACCGGATATTCGAGGAACACACGCGTCATGTCCTGCACGGTCGCGTTCGGCGGTACGACGGTTTCGGCGGGACGGATCAGCTCGCGCATCTGCGTCGCGCGCAGACGGGTGCGTTCCTGTTCCTCCTGATTGCGGCGCAGCGTGATTTCGTACATCGACGTCTTGCCGATCGCGCGCGACACGAAATACGCGACCACGCACGAGAGCATCAGCGGCAGCACCACCTGATAGCTGAGCGTCATTTCGAAGATCATCAGGATCGCCATCAGCGGCGCCTGCGTGGCGCCCGCCAGAAACGCGCCCATGCCGACCATCGCATAAGCGAACGGCGCCGAGGTGCCGTGCGGCCACAACGCGTGCATGCCCAGACCGAACAGCGAGCCGACCACCGCGCCGACGAAGAGCGTCGGTGTGAACACCCCGCCAATCGCGCCTGAACCCACGGTCGCCGAAGTCGCGACGATCTTGAACACCAGCACGAGGACGAGCGCGCTCCACGTCCACGGCGAATGCAGAATGGAGTTGACCACGCTGTAGCCGTTGCCCCACACCTCAGGCGTCCAGACCGACAGAATGCCGACGATCAGACCACCCAGCGCCAGCCGGATGGGCAACGGCACGGGCAGTTTGCGAAAGTTTGCTTTCGAGAAGTCCATCAGCCGAAGAAACTGCGGCGCGGCCGCACCGCACAGCAGCCCGAGCCCAACGAACAGCAGGACTTCAGCACCCGCCACGGGCGGAAAAACCGGCATTTCGTACGGCGGCTTGTAGCCGGTGAACTCACGCATCGTGATGTTGGCGACCACCGCTGAAACGACCACGGGGCCGAAGCTCTCCATCACGATCGAGCCGAGCACGATTTCAGTGACAAAAAACGCGCCGGCAATCGGCGCGCTGTACGCGGAGGTAATGCCGGCTGCCGCGCCGCAGGCGACGAGCAGGCGCAAACGCGGCGGATCCAGATGCACCCAGCGGCCGATCAACGACGCGGCCAGCGCCGCCAGTTGCACCATCGGACCTTCGCGGCCGATCGAGCCACCGCTCGAAATCGTGAACAGCGAGGACACGCTGCGCCAGAAGCTCAGCTTGACCGGCACCACGCCGTCGCCGATCGCGACCGCTTCCATGTAATCGATGTGATTGCACTTGTCGACGTGACGTTGCGCGATCAACAGAAACAAGCCTGCGATCAGGCCGCCCGCGGCGGGCAGCCACACGCGCACCGTCCACGGCAAGCTGCGCGCCATTTCGACGAAACTGCCGGACTTGCCGACCGCCGCCAGTTGCAGCAACGCGATGCCTTCGCGAAAGGCAATCGTCGCGAACGCGCCCGCGACGCCGACTACCACCGACCAGACCAGCATCGTATGGGCGTCGGAGAGACGGAACAGGGTCTGGGCGCGGGTGCGCAGCTTCAGCAGGAATGAAAGCACGTCGGCAGGAGAGGGCGTGATGGGTGGATGGAATGCGCGTACGGTAACAGCATCGCGCCCGCTGGCGGAAGCGGGCACGATGCAGAAGGGTCGCGAAGGAGTGCGGCGTGGATCAAGTCGCCGCCTTGTCGAGTTCCGGGTAGTGCCGGAAGATGCAGGCTTCGTTATGCGCGATGCGCCGCTCGGACTGCAGATAAGCGGCGATGTTCGGCCGCTCGATCACTGCGTCGTGCAAGGCCGCGAGCCGCGGATAGTGTTCGCCAAAACGCTTGAGCGCGCGCGGAAACGCGTACAGCAGACCGTCGATCAGCTGGAACATCGACAGGTCGACGTAAGTGAGCGCGTCGCCCACCATGAACGAGTCGCCGGCCGGGTTCTGTTTCAGCACGCGCTCGAAGTACTTCATGAACTTCGGAATCCGGTGGTCGATGAAGTCGTGCGCGCGCACTTTGGCGGCGTCTTTCTGGTCTTCGTAGTACAAGGCGCTGGCGAGCGGATGATGCGTGTCGTGCGCTTCGGTCACCATGTCGGCGATCGTCAGTTGCAGTCCGTTGGCGACATAGCGCAGGCTTTCGGCCGACGGCGCGAGATTGAGCTTCGGGCCAAGGTAGAACAGGATGTTGGCGGTCTGCGCGATCACCAGATCGCCGTCCTTGAGAAACGGCGGGGCGAACGGTGGATAGGGCTCGTCCTTGCTTTTCATGATCGCCATCATCGCGTTCGTGCCGAGGCCATCGGACGATTCGCCGCGCGCCACTTCCACGTAGTCTGCGCCGGCTTCTTCCAGGGCCAGCCGCACGAATTCGCCGCGGCCTTGCAGGCCATCCCAATAGTAAAGTTCCAGGCTCATCGATCAGTCCTCATTCCGTTTGCATGAACGGGTTTGCGTGAACGGACAACGTCAGCAACCAGTATGCCGCGCATGAGTGACAGATGGTTCTCCTGAACGCACAAAACCCCGCACGCGGCGGGGTTGGCGGGAAGGCGGGGGCGGCTTAGCCGAACAGGTGCTGGACGGTCCACGTGATACCCAGTCCGCCGGCAATCAACCACACATACAGGATGAAGCCGGTGGTCAATGCGCGGGGGCCGGCCTGACGGATCTGCGCGATACGGGTTTCGATACCGAGCGCGGTCATGGCCATGGTGAGCGCGAAGGTGTCGAGCATGTTCAGCGTGCTGGTCGTGCTTTCCGGCAGAACGTGCAGCGAGTTGATCACGACGAAGGCGAGGAATCCGAGCGCGAACCAGGGAATCGCCAGCTTGCGCGGGGCGTGTTGCTTGCCGTCTTCGGCTGTTGCGGAGGCGGCCGCGTTGCGTGCCGAGCGGTTCACCCACATGCCGACGACCAGCAGCACCGGCACCAGCAGCATCACGCGGGTCATCTTGACGATGGTCGCGATGTGGGTCGCTTCCGGGCTCACGTTGCTGGCCGCGCCGACCACCTGCGCCACTTCGTGAATCGTGCCGCCGAAGAACAGGCCCGCGCCAACCGTGTCGAGATGCAGCCAGCCCGCCTTGAACAACACCGGGTAAAGGAACATCGAAAGAGTACCGAACAGCACGACGCTGCCTACCGCCATCGCGCTCTTATGGGGCTTGGATTGCAGCGTCGACTCGAAAGCGAGCACGGCAGCCGCGCCGCAGATCGCGCTGCCCGCAGCCGTCAGCAGCGCCGTGTCGCGGTCGAGCTTCATGATCTTCATGCCGGCCCACGTGCCGATCACCAGCGTGCTCACGACGATCAGCACCGATTCAGCGAGACCGGGCAAGCCGACCTGAGCGATTTCCTGCAGGCTGACGCGCAGCCCAAAGAACGCCACAGCGATGCGCAGAAGTTTGCGCGCCGAGAAGTTGACGCCGGCCGCCCAGCTTTCGGGCATGCCGTCACGCAGCGCGTTGCCGTAAATGGCGCCGGCCACGATGCCGACGATCAGCGGGCTCAGGCCCAGGCCAGCGATGGCCGGGATCGACGCGATGCGGGTCACGGCCGCGGCGAACAGCGCAACGAACAGAACGCCGTTGAGTTGGCCGCGGGTGGACGACCCGGCGGGTGCAGCGGAAGCGGTGAGATGAGCGGTGGACATGGCGTAGCGCCTTTCTATGACTGTCTTGATTCGATAGGCCCAATCCTAAATTAGATATATCGATATGAAAAATCGTGATTTAGAATGTGAAGTATCAGCTCAACGGATATTTAGCCAGCCATGACCCCGGACCAACTTATAACGTTTGCCGCTGTCGCCGAGCATCGCAACATCAGCCGGGCGGCTGTGGCGCTGCATCTGTCGCAGCCGGCCGTGTCCGGGCAATTGCGCCAGTTGCAGGACGAATTCGGCGAACCGCTTTACCTGCGAGACGGGCGCGGCGTGCGCCTGACTCCCGCCGGCGAGCAACTCGCCAGCTATGCGACCCGGCTGCGCGATACGTGGCGGCAGGCGCATGCGTATCGCGACGCGCTGCGCGGCCTCGAGCAGGGCACCTTGCGCATCGGCGCCAGTACCACGCCGGCGAGCTATCTGCTGCCGTACCTGATCGCCGGCTTTCATCGCCACTATCCCGACGTGACGCTGCATACCGCCGATGGCAACACCACGGAAATCGTCGGCGCGCTGGGTTCGGTGGATATTGCGATGATCGAAGGTCCGGTCGGCTCGGATCTGCCGCCGGACACCGCGGTGCACGCGTGGCGCGAGGATGAGATCGTCGCGATCATGCCGCGCACGCATCCGCTGGCGGTGGCGCTGGCGCAGACGGGTGGTGGGGCTGTCGCAGCAGCAGGGGTGGACGGGATCGGAGTATCAGGAGCAGTAGAGGGCGGAGCGCAGGGGGCGCTGGAAAGCGGAGCGGGTATCAACGGCGGGCGGGCGGAGCTGGCCGCGTTCGGGTCACATCCGCTGGTGCTGCGCGAGGCCGGGTCGGGCGTGCGGCAGATCGTCGAGCGTGCCTTTGCCCGGGCCGGCGTGCCGATGCGCGTGGCGCTGGAGATTGCCGGGGTCGAAGGCGTCAAGGAGGCGGTGCGGGCGGGTATGGGCATCGGCTTCGTCTCGGCGATGTCGATGCGGCATGAGGACGGCGCGCTGTGTCTGTTCTCGTTGAGCCCCGAGCCGCTGACGCGGCGGCTGTCGATTCTGGTGCCGCATGCGAGTGCGCCGTCGCGGGTGGTCGAGCAGTTTCTCGCGTTGTGTCTTGCGGATGGGCCCTGAACAGACCACATCGAGCCTCGCGCCCCCGCCCGTGCCAGGCTCGCCTGGGGATTTCCACTATGGTGCATGACACCTCGCCCGGCGCACTATTCGGGCATCGCAAGCGCCTCGGCGCTTTTTTTCGAAACGTGTTTGGAACCGGTTCCAAGCGCTGATCAAGAGACAGGTTTGAGTAAATTCGACATGACTGAGGCAGTGGACGTGGTGATCGTCGCAAGCGCATTCGGGATGGACGCGGTTCGCACGCACGGTCATCTGAAGTGGGCCGCCGCGAGCAAACAGGCCGGCGCCACGGGCTTCGAAGTGCGTCGCGAACTCTTCGCGGACGAAGCCGCCGCCGCGCCGCAGGCGTTACGCGCGCTCGGCAAACAGATTGTGGAACTCGGGCTGTGGTCCGTCTACTCGACACCCGCATCGCTGTACACGCCGGATGGCGGGCTCGACGCCGACGCACTGCGCGTCTCGATTGAAGAAGCGATCGCGTTAGGCGCGCGCTTCGTGAAGCTGCAACTCGGCGGGTTTAGCGCCGAGGCTAACGCCGCCGTGATCGCCGATTACATGCGCTGTGCGGACGTACGGCTCGTGGTCGAAAACGGTCAACTGGCTGAAGGCGGTTCGCTGGCGCAATTCACCGGCCTGTTCGACGCGTTGGAGCGTGAAGGCCACGCCGGCCTGCTCGGCATGACCTTCGACATCGGCAACTGGGCCTGGCGCGATGTCGCGCCGCTCGATGCCGCCGGGCCGCTGGCGGCGCATGTTGAATACATCCATTGCAAGACGACGGTGGGCGAGGGCGCACGACGCTTTCCCGCCGCGCCGGCCGCTGGCGACACGCAGTTCGCCGCGGTGCTCGACAGGCTGCCGCGCCACGTGCCGCGCGGCATTGAATTTCCGTTCGATGCGAACCGTATCGATGCGGACGCGGCGCACTACGTCGTATGGCTGGCCGCCGCGTAAGCGGCGCGTAGGACCTGAGAGAGCGGTATCCAAAAAATGCCCGGCAGAAAGCGTGTGCGGAGCAGTGCACGCGGTACGGGCGGAAGCATGCAGAGAAGCGCAAGCAAAAGACAGGCAGTAAACAGGAACACGCAGGAGCGAAGCATGAGCAACACAAACGCAGCACTCGATGTCATCACCTACGGCGAAGCGATGGCCATGTTCGTGGCCGCCGAAACCGGAGCACTCGCCGGTGTCGGGCAATTCACCAAGCGCGTCGCGGGCGCCGATCTGAATGTAGCGATCGGTTTGTCGCGATTGGGTTTCAAGGTGGGCTGGATGAGCCGCGTCGGCAGCGATTCGTTCGGCCAATACGTGCGCGACACGCTGACGAAAGAAGGCATCGACCAGCGCTGCGTGACCACCGACGAGCGCTACCCGACCGGTTTCCAGTTGAAGTCGAAGAACGACGACGGCAGCGATCCGGCCATCGAATACTTCCGCAAAGGGTCGGCGGCAAGCCATCTGTCCTTGGCTGACTACGTGGCCGATTACGTGCTGCCCGCGCGTCACTTGCATCTGACGGGCGTGGCGCCGGCTATCTCGGCCAGTTCGTGCGAACTCGCCTTCCATCTGGCGCGTGAAATGCGTGCCGCGGGCAAGACGATCTCGTTCGACCCGAATCTGCGCCCGACGTTATGGCCCTCGCGCGCCGCGATGGTCGAAGGCTTGAATGCGCTCGCCGCACTGGCCGACTGGGTGCTACCCGGCATCGGCGAAGGCGAGATTCTGACCGGTTATACGCAGCCGGACGACATCGCCAGGTTTTATCTCGACCAGGGCGCGCGCGGCGTGATCATCAAGCTCGGCGCAGAAGGCGCGTACTTCCGCACCGTCGACGATGCCGCCGTGATCGCCGGTCAGCCGGTTACGAAGGTGGTGGACACGGTCGGTGCCGGCGATGGCTTCGCCGTCGGTGTGGTCAGTGCGTTGCTCGAGGGAAAGACACTGCCGCAAGCGGTCGCGCGCGGCAACCGCATCGGCGCCCTGGCGATTCAGGTGATCGGCGATTCGGAAGGCCTGCCGAGCCGTGCCGAACTCGACGCGCTCGAGCGTGCCGACGCGCTGCACATTGCAACCGCGGCTTGAGCGTCTGTGCCTCGCACAACGCCGCGTTCAGCCGTTCAGCCGTTCAGCATTAGCTGGCTCGATAACAGCAAGAGCGCCCGAACAGCGCCCCATGACCGTCCATCATTGCTTCGGGAAGCCGTTAGCAACTTTCTTGCATGGGACCCGAGCAAGTGCTTTGCACCAACTCTGGTCGACCGCAACTGCATGGGACCAGAGTAAGTGCTAAAGCACTAACTCTGGTCGACAAAGGAGACTTCCATGACTTCATCGCTTGCAATTCGCCGTTGGTGGACGATCATGCCGATCGTATTCATCACGTACAGCCTGGCTTATCTCGACCGCGCGAACTACGGTTTTGCATCGGCTGCCGGCATCAACCAGGATCTCGGCATCAGTAAGGGTTTATCTTCGCTGATCGGCGCGTTGTTTTTCCTCGGTTATTTCTTCTTCCAGATTCCCGGCGCGATATACGCGGAACGCCGCAGCGTGAAAAAGCTCGTGTTCTGGAGCCTGATCCTGTGGGGCGGGTGCGCGGCTCTAACCGGGATGGTCAGCAATATTCCCTCGCTGATGGTGATCCGCTTCGTGCTCGGCGTGGTCGAGGCCGCGGTGATGCCGGCGATGCTGATTTTCATCAGCAACTGGTTCACGAAGAGCGAACGCTCCCGCGCCAACACCTTCCTGATTCTCGGCAATCCGGTGACGGTGCTGTGGATGTCGGTGGTCTCCGGCTATCTGGTGCATTCGTTCGGCTGGCGTCACATGTTCATCGCCGAAGGCGCGCCGGCGATTCTCTGGGCGGTGTGCTGGTGGTTCATCGTGCAGGACAAGCCGCAGCAGGTGTCGTGGCTCACGCAGCAACAGAAGGACGACCTCGCCGAAACCCTGCGCGCCGAACAGGCCGCGATCAAGCCGATGCGCAATTACAGCGAAGCGTTCCGTACGCCCGCCGTGATCAAGCTGTGCGCGCAATATTTCTGCTGGAGCATCGGCGTGTATGGTTTCGTGTTGTGGCTGCCGTCGATTCTGAAGAACGGTTCGACGCTCGGCATGGTCGAAACCGGCTGGCTTTCGGCGTTGCCGTATCTGGCCGCCACGATCGCCATGCTTGCGGCTTCGTGGGCATCGGATAAACTCAACCGCCGTAAAGTGTTCGTGTGGCCGTTCCTGCTGGTCGGCGCGATCGCGTTCGCCGCGTCGTATGCGCTCGGCTCCACGCACTTCTGGCTGTCGTACGCGTTGCTGGTGATTGCCGGTGGCGCAATGTATGCGCCGTACGGGCCGTTCTTTGCGATCGTGCCGGAACTGCTGCCGAAGAACGTCGCGGGCGGCGCGATGGCGCTGATCAATAGCATGGGCGCGCTCGGTTCGTTCGTCGGCTCGTACGTGGTCGGCTATCTGAATGGCGCGACTGGTTCACCCGCGGCATCCTATGCGTTTATGAGCGTAGCCCTGATCGCCGCGGTGATTCTGACGTTGATCGTCAAACCGCAGGCGCAAGTACAGCCGCAAACCAAGGGCGCCACGCTCGCTACACCGTTGCAAGGAAAATAAGCTGATGAAGAAGATCGTCGCCTGGAAGTCGCTGCCTGAGGATGTGCTCGCGTATCTGCAAGAGCATGCGGAAGTCGTGCAGGTCGACCCTGCGCAGCACGATACGTTCGTCGCCGCATTGAAGGACGCGGACGGCGGCATCGGTTCGAGCGTGAAAATCACGCCGGCGATGCTCGAAGGCGCAAGCAGGCTGAAGGCCTTGTCGACCATCTCGGTGGGTTTCGATCAGTTCGATGTTGCCGACCTCACGCGCCGCGGCATCGTGCTTGCGCACACGCCGGACGTGTTGACCGAGTCCACGGCGGATACGGTGTTCTCGCTGATTCTCGCGTCGGCGCGGCGCGTGGTCGAGCTCGCGGATTGGGTGAAGGCGGGCGAGTGGAAGCAAAGCATCGGACCCGCGCATTTCGGTGTCGACGTGCAGGGCAAGACGCTCGGTATCGTCGGGCTGGGGCGGATCGGCGGCGCGGTCGCGCGGCGCGCGGCGCTCGGCTTCAACATGAAGGTGCTGTACACGAATCGCAGCGCGAATGCGCAGGCGGAACAGGCTTACGGCGCGCGCCGCGTCGAGTTGGCGGAGTTGCTCGCCACCGCTGACTTCGTGTGCCTGCAAGTGCCGCTTACGCCCGAGACGAAGCACATGATCGGCGCGGCCGAATTCAAGTCGATGAAGAAGAGCGCGATTCTGATCAACGCATCGCGCGGCGCCACGGTCGATGAACAGGCGCTGATCGAAGCTCTGCAAAACGGCACGATTCACGGCGCGGGTCTGGACGTGTTCGAGACCGAGCCGCTGCCGGCCGATTCGCCGTTGCTGAAAATGGCCAACGTGGTCGCGCTGCCGCACATTGGTTCGGCAACGCACGAGACCCGTCATGCGATGGCGCTTAACGCGGCGGAAAACCTCGTCGCCGCGCTCGACGGGACGCTCGCGACCAATATCGTCAACCGTGAAGTGCTGAAGAAATGAGTACGACGCCGCTTGCCGCCCCGCGCCGCGCGACGATTACCGACGTCGCGCGCGAAGCCGGCACGGGCAAGACCAGCATCTCGCGCTACCTGAACGGCGAGATGAGCGTGCTGTCGCCGGAATTGCGCGCGCGCATCGAGGCGGCCATCGAGCGTCTCAACTATCAGCCGAACCAGATGGCGCGCGGCCTCAAGCGTGGCCGCAATCGCCTGATCGGCATGTTGCTCGCCGACCTGACGAACCCGTATTCCGTCGAAGTGCTGCAAGGCGTGGAAGCCGCTTGCCATGCGCTCGGGCTGATGCCGCTGATCTGCCACGCGGCCAACGAAGTCGAAATGGAGCGGCGCTATCTGCAACTGCTGACCACGTATCGCGTGGAAGGCGTGATCGTCAACGCACTCGGCGTGCGAGAGGAAACCCTGCGGCCGGTGGGCGGCGGCGGGATTCCGGCGGTGCTGGTCGACCGTTCGGTGGATGGGCTCGTCGCCGACATGGTCGGGCTGGACAACCGGGCGGCCGCCGAGCTCGGCACGCGGCATCTGCTCGACAATGGTTTCGACGACATCTGGTTTGTCGTGCAGCCCTTCGAGCAAGTCAGTTCGCGGCAACTGCGCGAGGCGGCATTTCGCGAGGTGATGAGCGGCGAGGGCGGCGCGGGTGGGACTAGCAGCGGCAAAGGCAAAGGCGGCGCGCACGGGCATACGCTGGTGCTGAATCTTGCGGAGCCGGCGGCGGTCGAGCGCGCCCTCGCTGAACTGGATCGCGCAATTGATGCGGCTGGCGGCCTTGGCGGGGCTGCGGCCAGCGTGACAGGCGACGCGACAAGCAGCGTCACAGATCGCACCGGCGGCAAAGGCAGCCGCATCGCCTTGTTCGCGGCCAACGCGCCCGTCGCACTGTGTCTCGCGCTGCATCTGAAAGCACGCTACGGCCCGGATTGGCAGACGCGCGTCGCGCTGCTCTCGATCGACGATCCCGAATGGGCCGAATTGACGGGTATCACCGCGATCCGCCAGCCGACCTACGAGATCGGCTATCGCGCGGTCGAGTTCCTCCACGAGCGCATCGAAGGGGTTCAGGCCACCGCGCGCGACTGCCTCTTGCCAGGCGAATTGATCGTCCGCGCCTCAACTTTGCGCTGACCTCGCGCTGATCTGCGATCATTCGGGCTGCGGCGCGCAGCGGGTGCGCGCCGGTCATCGCAAGGAAACCCATGGTTGTTGCACCGCTTACCCTCTCGAGCCTCGCCGTCGCGACGCTGTTCATCGCCGCTTTACCGTTCCTGATCTACCGCCGTCTGCGCCGGCCGCTCGCGCTGAACCCCCGCGACGCGATCACCGGCATCGCCGTATTCGCGCTGTTCGCGATGGTGATCGAGCGCGCGCTGAACGACTACGTGCTGCATCGGAACGAAGCGACCGCCACCTTCCTGTCCAATCCAGTGGCCTTCGTGGTGTATGGCGCGCTGGCGGCAGGGATCTGCGAGGAAGTGGGGCGGTTCATCGGGATGCGGCTGCTGCTCAAGCGTGCGGCAGCGAAGTCCGCTGCGGGCACCGGTGACGGCACGGCGCTGACCTACGGCCTCGGCCACGGCGGCGCTGAAGCCTGGCTGGTCGGCGTGCTGGTGCAGATTCAATGGATTCTGTTTGCCATCTTCGAAAACCGCGGCGAACTGGATGGCTATCTGAGCAATCTGCCGACCGACTCGGTGATGCGCATCCATCTGATCCTCGCCAGCCTGACGCCGCAGACGGCCGGCATTTTCGCGCTCGAACGGGTGGCCGCGCTGGTGTTCCAGATCGGCTTGTCGGTGTTGATGTGGCGCGGCCTGCGCGCGGGCTGGCGTGGAATCCTGCCGCTCGCGATTGCGTTGCACGCGCTGGTCGACGTGCCGGCTGCGTTGTTCCAGGCGCAGCTCGTGCCGCTCGCTGCCGTGGACGGCGTGTATGCGGTGGGGGCGGTGATCGTCGCGGGCCTGTTGTTCAGAGCGTTCCGTCGCCCGGCGCTTGCCGCGTGAGTCAGGTGTCAACCAGGCCATCCGCGATTTTCTAACTTTCGGCGTACCCTTGCGGTACGCTGTTCAGGCTCATCCTTTCGGCACACTTCATGGAAGAAGCTTACCAATACGATTGCGCGAATCCCGAATTCGAGGAATTGGCGCGCGTTATCAGCGATCTGTTTCCCGAGCAGACGCAGTTCATCCAGCGTGCGGGCGAAGACGGCACGCCGACGCTGGCGATTCACTGGGTGGCCATGCGTTTCGGTTCGACCGCGCGCCGGATTGTGATGGCCGTGGTGATCGCGCCGACGGCGTTGGCACGTTATCGCGCGTTGCCGGCGCGGCTGCGAGGCCGGAGTTTTGCCGTGCTGCGGGCCTATGTCGAAGCGAGTATTGGCTCGCTTGAAGAACAGTACGCGAACGGTGAGGCGGTGCCGCGCGATGTGACAGTGGATCTCGGCGACGAGTTTGCCTGAAGCGATTCGCTCGCGACCCCTGGGCCGTTGGGTAGACGGCGGGCTCGAGTGCGGCTGGACTTATAACGCCCAGCCGGCCACGATTCACGGGCTGTGAATCACGGGCTGTGACTCAGTCCGCGAGCCGATAAACCTTCGCGAAGCGTGCGGCCTGCACCACGCCGTAGTCGCCGGGGGCGTATTGCATGATCCAGTCGCCGGCCGCGCCGTGCAGCACGTCACCGCCACTCGCCGAGCGGGCCAGTGAAAACGCTTCATTCATCTGTTTGGCCAGCACGACCGCGGGACGATTACGGTATGCGCCCGCTTCGCCGTGAGCGAGGCCGGCGTCTTCCGGCAGGTATTTGGCATCGAAACGTTCACGCGAGACGACCCAGCGGTCGCCGGTCGAGCCGGTGATCAGTGCGTCGCCGCGGGCATAGCGGTTCGGGCCTTCCAGGCTCATCAGTTGGCCTTCGGCGGCAGCGAATTCAACGTGCACGGTTTCGTTTTTGACGACGCGCTGGGCGTCGGCATCTTGACTCAGATCGAGATTTTTGAGTTCGGTCATGAAGCGAGTGGGTGTGGAGATATGGCCAGCCTGGCCGGGACCTTGCGCCCCGACGCTGTGTACTCGCAATCATGCCAGATGCATTTGAAGATCGGGTTCTTTTGCCAAAGGCAAAAAAACGGCGCGCGCAGCGCGAAAACCCGCGCCGCGCGCCATCAACCGTGTAACTAGTCTCTTACAGCTTCAGAGTCGCATCACTCGGCAGCGGCCGGCGCCTTCTTGGCGCTGCCCTTACCATTGTGACGATGGCTGCCTTCAGGGCCGCCCTGATGGAACGTCACGTCGGCCAGTTTCTTCTGCTCAGGCGAGAAGCTGCTGTACAGCGGATCGAACGCATCGACCAGTTTCTTCATGCCGTCCGCATGCGCTTGCGCGATCGTGGCGTATTGCTTCATGTCGTCGATCGCCGACAGATTCGTGTTGGCCTTGCGCTGCTGGAACAACTGCCCCATCGTCTCGCCATTGCCGCGCATGACATCGGCGAACGCGTTCCATTGCGATTCCTGCGCCGACGTGATCTTCAATTGCGTGTGCAGGTAGGCGATGCGGTCTTCGACATTGCGCTCGTGGCCTGCTTTGGCGGCCGGCGCCGAAGCCGGGGTGCCCGTCGGTGCCGAGGCCGGTGCGGAAGTTTGTGCGAATGCGCCGCTCATGGCGACTGCGGTGGCCAGCATTACGAGTGCTTTTTTCATCGAAACTCCTGATGTCTGTTCGAATTATGACAAGGCGAGCATGGCGAGCGGCTCGACGCGCGTTCGCATAGCGACGCAAGGCGACCGGCTGCCCACTTCGCCGTCGCCGCTATTAGTATCACGATATCCCTACAATGCGGCTGCAGTGCGACAAACGCTTACAACCGAAACGAACAGGAAATAGCGGGTGGACAAATTCGTCAGCATGGAAATCTTCGTTGCGGTGGTCGAGGCGGGCAGTCTTACGGCGGCCGCCGAGCGCTTTGACATTTCGTCGGCGATGGTGGGCAAGCACATCCGCTCGCTTGAAACGCGGCTCGCGACGCGGCTTCTGACGCGCACCACACGCCGCCAGAGCCTGACTGAAATCGGCCGGCAATATTACGAGCAGTGCCGGCGCATTCTGGCCGACGTCAAGGCGGCGGAGTCGCTCGCCGAGGCCATGGCGGCCGCGCCGCGCGGGGTGCTGAAGGTAACGGTGCCGTTGACCTATGGCGTCGAAGTCTTTGCCCCGGCGATGACTGACTACCTGAGTGCGTGGCCGGACGTGAGCCTCGAACTGGATCTGTCGAATCGCGTGATCGATCTCGTGGAAGAAGGCTTCGACGCGTCGGTGCGCATCGGCCGTTTGCCGGATTCCAGTTTCGTCGCGCGGCCGTTGAAGCCTTACCGGATGCGCGCGTGCGCGTCGCCGGCGTATCTGGCGCGGGCCGGCATACCGCGCACGCCGGCCGACCTCATGCAGCACGAATGCCTCGGCTTTCTGCATTGGGGCCGCGAGGGCTTGTGGCGGCTGGGCGGCGAGGACGCGGACGAAAACCAGTTGCGCGCCGGACGGTTCCGGGCGAACAACGGCCAGGCGCTCAAGGTTGCGGCATTGCGCGGCTTCGGGCTGGTGTTGCAGCCGGAGGCGTTGCTTGCGAGGGAGATCGCCAGTGGCGAACTGGTGTCGGTGCTGGAGGACTATCTGCCGGAAGGCGCGCCCGTCCATCTGCTTTACTCACGCGACCGCCGCGCCACGCCCAAGCTCACCAGCTTCATCGATTTCGTGATCGAGCGGTTCGGGGCGTGATCTTGGCGCTTGCCGGGCTTTGTTTCCCGTTTGCCGTTTGGCGCTCGTTGTTATCCGCTCATCACTTTGCGTCACCCATGGCTCGGGGTTCCTCTGCCTGCCGCCCGATGCCTAGGACGCGCGATAATCCTTCACTACCGACCAACTTCTTTCGCCCCCGATGAGACCTCCGCGCCTCGACCAACTCGACGACCTCGACCGCAACCTCGTTGCGCTGTTGCAAGCCAACGCCCGTGAGAGCGTCGCCAATCTCGCGCGTCAACTGGATGTGGCGCGCACCACTGTGATCGCCCGCATCGCCCGGCTCGAGCGCAGCAACGTGATTGGCGGCTATAGCGTGCGGCTCGGCCAGGATGTGCTCGACTCGAGCATCCAGGCGTACGTCGGCATCATCATCGCGCCGAAGTACGGGCCGGCCGTGCAGAAACGTCTCGGCAAGATGCCCGAGGTGCAACTGCTCTGCGCGGTGAGCGGCGAGTTCGACTATGTCGCGTGGCTGCGCGCCGATTCGCCCGACCGCCTCAACGATCTGCTCGACGAGATTGGCGGCCTGGAAGGGGTGGAGCGAACCACGACTTCCATCATTCTTGCGCGCAAGATCGACCGTGGCATGGTGTGATTCCGCTGCCCAATTTTTACGCCGTTTTGACATGTTTTCGACATATCGACTGATTACGTCGTCATAACGTCGAAGTTCATGGTCATAGCGCAGCACTTTGCGCGTATGAACTGTTTTTGCTTCTCCCTAAACTGTGTCTCAAGGGTTCAGCCCGCCGGGCGCAGCGCCTTAGCGCAGCGCACTTCCCAAGCTGGAGACAGCAGATAAAAACCAGGAGAAGCGACATGAAAGTAGCCATTGTTGGCGCAGGTTTGATCGGTCACACCATCGCCCATATGTTGCGTGAGACTGGCGACTACGACGTTGTCGCATTTGACCGCGATCAGCATGCGCTCGATAAGCTCGCCGCCCAGGGTATCCCGACCCGCCGCGTCGATTCCGCCGATGCCGCCGCACTGCGCGCCGCCATTCAAGGCTTCGACGCGCTCATCAACGCGCTGCCGTATTACCTCGCGGTGAACGTAGCCTCGGCTGCCAAGGGCGCGGGCGTCCATTATTTCGATCTGACCGAAGACGTGCGCGCCACCAGCGCGATTCGTGCAATCGCCGACGACGCCGATCACGCCTTCATGCCGCAATGCGGTCTCGCACCGGGTTTCATTGGCATCGCCGCGCATGAGCTGGCGAACCGTTTCACCGAAATCCGCGACGTGAAAATGCGCGTCGGTGCGCTGCCGGAGTTCCCGACTAACGCGCTGAAGTACAACCTGACGTGGAGCGTCGACGGTCTGATCAACGAGTACTGCCAGCCGTGCGAAGCGATCCGCGACAGCCGCACGCAGTGGGTGCAGCCGCTGGAAGGTCTCGAACACTTCTCGCTCGACGGTACCGAATACGAAGCCTTCAATACGTCCGGCGGGCTGGGTACGCTATGCGAAACGCTGGCGGGCCGAGTCGAATCGCTCGACTACAAGTCGGTGCGCTATCCGGGCCACCGCAACCTGATGCAGTTCCTGCTGGAAGACCTGCGTCTTGCGAGCGACCGCGATACGTTGAAGACCATCATGCGCCGCTCGGTGCCCGCGACCGCGCAAGACGTCGTGCTGGTGTTCATCACCGTAAGCGGCATGCGTGACGGTCAACTGGTGCAGGAAGTCTTCACCCGCAAGATCTTCGCGAAGACGGTGTGCGGCGTGCCGATGAGCGCCATTCAGATCACCACGGCCGGCGCGATGTGCGCGGTACTCGATCTGTTCCGTGAGCAGAAGCTGCCTCAAAGCGGTTTCGTGCGTCAGGAACAGGTGTCGCTGCGCGACTTCCTCGCGAACCGCTTTGGCCAGTTGTACGAAGGGCAGTCGCTGGATGCGATGGCAACGGTGTAAGCCGCGACTGTCGCGTTGAGGTTGCAAAAGAGGCTCAATACCGAGGGCCGTGCGACGACGCGGTAGTGATTGCCGCGAGCAACGAAGCAGGCCTCGCAGAAGGCCGCTTGATGAACGCCCCGCCATGCGGGGCGTTTTTCGTTTGAAACGCCGGTGCTATACAGGCAGCGGCGCTGGTTGTGACATAGGCTGCTACACAGGCAGCGGCGGCGGCATCGCAGGCGCCACGGGCGGCTCGCCTACGAGACGTGCGAGCAACGCTTCGTAATCCGCGCGGGTTGGGGCGGTGTTGTCGAACATCAACAGGTCTTCGCAAATATCGCCGCTCGGCTCGAAGCGGCGCTGCCGATACTCGTCCCAATGCGCGAGCTTGTAGGCATCGTTCGGATTGCCGCGCGCGACGATGCGCTGATGCGCCATTTCTTCGGACACGTAGACCCATACGACCCGCAGCGCCACGTCCGCGCCGACACCGAGCCAGGCACGATCGAAGAGGCGCCGCTCGCGCACTTCGCGCGAGAGCGGCCCGACCACCAGTGCGCTGATGCCGAGTTCGAGATTGTCGCGAGCGGTATCGAGCAGGCCGCGATACTCAGGATCGCGCAGGTGCTGCAGAAAAAGCGGGCTGTCGCGGTCGTTCGGGTCGCCGGTCAGCATGGCCATGGCGGCCGCGCTGTAGCCGCCGAACAGCGTATCTTTGTCGAGCAGGCAGAAGGGCGTCGCGCTCGCCTGCATCAGCGGGCCGATCAGCTTCTTCGCCAGGGTGGTTTTGCCGGTGCCGGCGTGACCGCAGAAGAAAACCAGGTGGGTCACGAAGACGTGTCCTCGGGCGCGGCGGGCGGAGTGCCGGCGTGCTGCGGGTCACGCGCGAATTTGCCGCTGGCCTCCAGCCACATCACATTGATGATGCCGAAGCCCAACGCCACGCCGATGCCGAGAATCCAGGTGAAATACCACATCGCGGTCTCCTTGATCGTATGTCCGGCGAGGCAACCTGTGAGGCATTACGCATAGCCGGTACAGAGAAGCAAACATGCGGGCGGACAAAGGTAGCACGCAGCGGATCCGAGGGTAAATCCGCAGCGCGCGGCGCCCACAGCGCTGCGCTTTGCAGCGATCATGAAGAAGAACGCGGCTGCGCGCAAGAGGGCGCAAAGACAGTTGGCCGTTCGGCCAGGATCGCACAATGCGCCTATAACAAGAGCAACACCACCAACAACACGGGAGACCCAGCATGCCGATGCGTCCGCACTTCCATTGCAAAGCCGCGCTGCTTGCGTTGGCTATCGCGTCGCTCGCCGGTTGCGCCTCGACACCTGCCGAGCCCGTTCCGTTCAAGGAGGTGCCGCAAGCGCGGATCGTCCAGCCCGGCTACACGGAGCCGGGAACCGGCCTGGTCGCCGTGGACGTGCGGCGCGAACGTTCCCGCGACGTCATCGTCCGGTTCCGCGATGCCTTGGTGTATATCGACGGCGAGCAGGTCACCGATCTGATGAACGGAGAACATGTGGTCTTCTATCTGAGCCCGGGGGTGCATCGCATCGGTGTCTCCACGCAATTCGATCCGGTCGTGGAGATGCGTTTTACGGTCACGGCCGATACACGCTATACGAACCGCGCGTCGGTCACCTTCGACGACGATCACGGCATCGTTTTGCGCCGGGTTGCGCAGTAACGGAGGACAGCGTCTGACAACGCGGGGTTGCGGCGGGGCCTTGTTGAACGGTTTCGAACTGTACTGGCTGCCGCACGCAAGCTGTAACTATGGTTCCAGTCTGAACATTTAACAATTCGATACATGACGGTCACGCGGAGCCCTTAACATGTCGGCTTTCGTGTATTTGTTCACTCAGATTCGCCACCGGGCTTACGCATAGTGCGAAGCCGGCCGGTCTGTTCCGTTTTCAAGGTCATCCAACATGCTAATCAATTGCGCCGCCTATCAGGACGGCCGGAAGCTGGCCGATATCGATATCGATAGCATCAGCGACTATGTGGCGCGGCCCGAGTGCTTCGTCTGGGTTGCGCTGAAAGACCCGGAGCCGGAAGAGCTGGCCGTGATGCAGCACGAATTCGGTCTGCACGAACTCGCCATCGAAGACGCGCAAAACGGCCATCAGCGTCCGAAAATCGAGGAGTACGGCGAGTCGCTATTCGCCGTCATACATACGGTGGAAATGGACGAAGCGGGTGAACTGCTGATCGGCGAAGTCGACGTATTCGTGGGACACAACTATGTGCTGTCGGTGCGCCGCGGTACGCGCACCGGGTTCCAGAATGTTCGCGCCCGTTGCGAGCGCGAGCCGGAATTGCTCAAGGAGGGCTCGGCATTCGTGCTGTATGCGCTAATGGACGACATCGTCGATCGTTATTTTCCGATCCTCGAGACGATGAACAACGAGATCGAAGCACTCGAAGACCGCATTTTCGAGCGCAACAATTCGGTGGCATCGCGGGCAATCATTGAGGATCTGTATTCGCTGAAACGCCGTCTCGTGATCCTGCAGCATCACATCGCGCCGCTTCAGGAAGCGGTCGGCAAATTGACGGGCGGCCGGATTCCGAGCGTCTGCGGAGGCATGCAAGCCTATTTCCGCGACGTCTACGACCATCTCGATCGGATCGTCAGAATCATCGATGGCCGGCGCGAACTGGTTGTGACCGCGGTGCAGGTCAATCTGGGGATGATCTCGCTGGTCGAAAACGAGGTGACCAAGCGGCTCGGCTCGTTTGCCGCATTGTTCGCGGTGCCGACCATGATCGCCGGTATCTACGGGATGAACTTCGAGACCATCCCGGAGTTGCACTACAAGTTCGGCTATCCAATCTGTCTTGCCGTGATGGTGATCGTGGATCTGATCCTGTACTGGCGCTTTCGCAAGTCCGGCTGGCTCTGACACGCCGCTAGCCCATCGCCCCGCGTGGTTCCCCGCTTGCACCGTGCGCAATAAAAGTCCAGCATAGGCAGCCCGCCGGCCGCTAAGCTTGCAGCCGGCGGTGAATCTGCCATGCACAGACTGAGCGAGGGACCGTTGCCAGAACACAGCCTGCCGGTGCGGCTGTTCGCCGTACCGCGCCGAAGCCATCGAGCGCATCGCATCGACGCATTGTCTGCGCGCCGATGCACCACAACACTGCGAATCGTTGACATCCTGGGAATGGCACGCTGAGAATAGGCCTCGCAAACGTTTGCTCATCACTAAAAATGCGGCTCGACACGAGCCCAACAAACCCTGGAGATAGGCATGAGCCATCGCATTCGCCGCCGCATGCTGGCGGCCGCTGTTCTCGTCACCGCCACCGCTGCTTTGCCGTTGTCCTCCGCTTACGCGCAAACCACGCCGGCCCATAAGCCGAAGGTTGCGCTGGTGATGAAGTCGCTCGCCAACGAGTTCTTCCTGACCATGGAAACCGGCGCGAAGGACTACCAGAAACACAATGCCTCGCAGTTCGACCTGATCACGAACGGCATCAAGGACGAGACCGATACGGCGAACCAGATCCGCATCGTCGAACAGATGATCGTCTCGAAGGTCGATGCGATCGTGCTGGCGCCGGCTGATTCGAAGGCGCTGGTGCCGGTCGTCAAGAAGGCCGTCGACGCGGGGATCATCGTCGTGAATATCGACAACCGGCTCGACCCGGACGTGCTCAAGTCGAAAGACCTGAATGTGCCGTTCGTCGGCCCGGATAACCGCAAGGGCGCGCAGAAGGTCGGCGACTATCTGGCCAAAAAACTGAAGGCGGGCGATGAAGTCGGCATTATCGAAGGCGTGTCGACCACCACCAACGCGCAGCAACGCACCGCGGGCTTCAAGGACGCCATGCAGACCGTCGGCGCGAAGGTCGTGTCGGTGCAGTCGGGTGAATGGGAAATCGACAAGGGCAACGCGGTGGCGTCGGCCATGCTCAATGAGTATCCGAACCTGAAGGCGCTCCTCGCCGGCAACGACAATATGGCGATCGGCGCGGTTTCGGCCGTCCGTGCGGCCGGCAAGCAGGGCAAGGTGCTGGTGGTCGGCTACGACAACATCAACGCGATCAAGCCGATGCTTAAAGACGGCCGCGTGCTCGCCACCGCCGACCAGTACGCCGCCAAGCAGGCCGTGTTCGGTATCGACACAGCGTTGAAGGCGATCAGCGAACACAAGAAGCAGTCGCAGTTGTCCGGCGTGGTGGAAACGCCGTGTGACCTCGTGACTAAATGAGCGCCGGGCAGTAGGCACAAGAAGCACTACAGGAAGCACCGCCACACGCCGAAGCACGCGGGTTCGCGCTCACGCCGCTGCATGCTGAATGCATAGCAAAAGGCACGCGAATCCGCGTCAATTCAATAAACGCTCAAGAAACCTCCTGCGCCGCCGTTAAATCCAGAGGTAAGCGACAAGACGGCCGGCATGCGGCTCGGCTTTTCGAATTACCTGGGCCTCGCCGGTGAGCTACTGGCGATGATCGTGCTGTTCTCGCCGCTGGGTTCGCCTTTCTGGCGTGCGAGACGTTCAGCGCGATCGCCAGGCAGTGCGATAAAAGCAAGTATTCATGGGTGTGGTCTGTCTTCGAGGAAGACGTCCGGTGGGTCGCCAGATGGCGCGGCCGGCGGGAACAACAGGCAGGAGAGCAACAGGTTATGGCGACGATCAAGGATGTAGCGGCCGTGGCAGGCGTGTCGTTCACGACGGTATCGCACGTGGTGAACAACTCACGGCCGGTGTCGGCCGACGTGCGCGCGAAGGTCGAACACGCGATCCGTCAGCTTCACTATGTACCGTCGGCGGTGGCCCGCTCGCTCAAGGCGCGGGCGACAGCGACGATCGGTCTGGTGGTGCCGAACAGTACGAACCCGTATTTCGCGGAAATGGCGCGCGGTATCGAGGATGGTTGCGCGCGCAACGGCTACTGCCTGTTCTTCTGCAATTCCGACGACGATCCGGCCAAGCAGCGTAACTATCTGCGCGTTCTGCAGGAAAAGCGTATCGACGGGCTGATCGTCGCCTCCGCGGGCGACGACGCGGTACTGGCGCAGACGCTTGCCGACGCCCGCGAGCCGCTGGTCGTCGTGGACCGCAATATCGAGGGCGTGAACGCGGATCTGGTGCAGATCGACCACGAGAAGGGCGGCTATCTTGCGACGCGGCATCTGCTCGAACTGGGGCATGTGCGGATCGGCTGCATCACCGGGCCTGTCAAGACAGCGGTGAGCGCCATGCGGGTACACGGCTTCATTCGCGCCATGACCGAACGCGGCATCGAGATTCCGGCCGGGGCGATTGTCGAAAGCGATTTTTCGGGAACGGGCGGCCATCGTGCGGCGGGACAACTGTTCGACACGGTGAAGCCGTCGGCGATTTTTGCCGGCAACGACATGATGGGCATCGGCGCGCTGCGCGCCGCGGCGGAGCGCAATATCAGCGTGCCGCGCGATTGCTCGATCATCGGTTTCGACGATATCGAACTGGGACGATTCACCTATCCGGCGCTCTCGACGGTCGGGCAGTCGGTCCGCGCACTCGGCGATATGGCCGCGCAGACGCTGATCGAACGCATTGCCGGGACGTCCTCGGGCAGCCCGCGCGCGCTGGGTCGCCGGCGTGTCGTGTCGCCGCGCCTGATCGTGCGCGAATCGACCGCGACATGGGCCGGCGTGGCGAGGCGCGATCTGGCGGCCTGATATCGATTGTTGCGTTGCCGGGCGCGAGCTGGAAGGCTTTGCGGTCGGTCTCTTTCATGCCGCTTTTGCGCCCTGCTGAATCGTGCGCGAGCGTTGGGCACAGACTCGCGCCGGCCAGGGCGTGAGCGCTTCGCGCCCGTCTTCAGGCGCGCCATAGCGCTGCCCAGGTCAAGCGTTCCGTTTGAGACCCCGTTTGGAACCCCGTTTGAATCCCGCCTGAATCCGTCTCGCCTATCCGCGTCCGGCGCTTCCGCGCCGAGTCAATGCAATTTCCCGAATGCCCAAAACGCTGTGTGACCGCCGCATGAGCACGGCCTGTCAGTGCTTTGTAATTTCTTCCAATTGCTTACAACGTCTTTCTTCATACCATATAAATCCTTCAAGTATGCAGATCAGGTGCCGTAAACAGGAGCATTAGAGCGCCGCCTCAAATCAGCGCCAAGTACGCAGAGCCACACGCTACCCCGCACTGCGCACGCAGCCTCTTATTTGTTAAGTACAGGAACGAGCATGTTGAACAAAGGCATCACGATCAAGGCGCGGATAGGCCTCACGATGGCTTTCCTCGCCGCGCTGCTGGTCGCCATCGGCGTTTTCGGTTTGTTCGGGATGAGCCGTTCGAACGACGCTTACCAGGATACGTTCACCAACGCAATGCCGAGCGCTGTCGATATCGGCAACGCCGAACTCTATGCGGCGCGCGAACGGCTGGCGCTCGATCGGGCCGCGTTCATGATGGGCACGCCGGAGGTGGCCTCGACGCTCGAACGTGCGCGTGCGATGCGTGTGGCGTCCGACATGTGGTGGAAAAAGTATATGGACCTGCCGCGTGACACCGGGGAAGACCGTCTCGCCCAGGACGTTATCGCTAAACGCGACGCACTGCATCAGCAACTGGACGCGTTTGCGGCAATCATCACGGCGAACGACCAGAGCAAGATAGTCGACGGCGCCAAGCGCCTGCAGGCGGCGTACAACGACCTCGCCACTGCGGACGACGCGCTGCGCAAATTCCAGTTCGAATCGGCCAAGCAAGGTTACGACTCCGCGCAAAGCAGTTTCGAAGTGTTCCGTGTGGTGAGCATTGGCGCACTGCTGGTCGGCGTGCTTGCCGCCGTGCTGTCCTACCTGACGTTGAGCCGCGCGATTGGCCGCCCGCTCGACGCCGCCCTCGGTCATTTCGACGCGATCTCCGCGGGTGATCTGCGCCGCCCGGTCGTGATCACCTCGCGCGACGAAATGGGGCAACTGCTCGAAGGTATCGCCAGAATGCAGCGCAGCCTCACCGAAACGGTGCGTACGGTGCGCAGTGGCAGCGAATCGATCGCGACGGCCACACGCCAGATCGCAGCCGGCAATATCGACCTGTCCTCGCGAACGGAAGAGCAGGCGTCGGCGTTGCAGGAAACCGCGTCGAGCATGGAAGAGCTGACCGGCACGGTCAAGCAGAACGCCGACAACGCTCGCCAGGCGAGCTCGCTGGCGGCCAATGCGTCCGAGATTGCCAACAAGGGCAGCGCGGTGGTCGGCCAGGTGGTCGGCACGATGGGCGACATCAATCAAAGCTCGGCGAAGATTGCCGACATCATTTCGATCATCGAAGGGATTGCGTTCCAGACCAACATCCTGGCCCTGAATGCGGCCGTGGAAGCGGCGCGGGCCGGCGAAGAAGGGCGCGGGTTCGCGGTGGTGGCAGGCGAAGTGCGCAGCCTCGCGCAGCGTTCTTCGGCGGCGGCCAAGGAAATCAAGGAGTTGATCGACACCTCGGTGGAGCGCGTGCAGTCCGGCTCGGCGCTGGTCGACGAAGCCGGCCGCACCATGACCGAGATCATCGGTGCGGTGCAGCGGGTGACCGACATCATGGGCGAGATCGCGGCGGCCTCGGAAGAACAAAGCAGCGGCATCGACCAGGTGGCGCGCGCCGTCACCCAGATGGATGAGGTGACGCAGCAGAACGCCGCGCTGGTAGAAGAAGCCGCTGCAGCAGCGTCTTCGCTCGAAGATCAGGCTGGCAAGCTGCGTTCGGCGGTCGCGGTGTTCCAGCTCGAAGAAAGCGGTTTCAAGGCGCCGGTGAGCGCGGCGCCGAAGCGCGCGGCCGCGCCGGTTCGCTCGACGGCGGCACGTAAGGTGTCACATTCGGTGTCACATTCCGCGTCACAAGCCACCCCGGCAGCCAGGCCACCTGCTGCGCCCGCAGCGACACCGGCACCGGCTGCCGCCGCGCCCACGAAGACACCGGCCCGGGCAGCAGCGAGTGCCGGAAGCGATCAGGATTGGGAAACGTTCTGAGCGCAGCAACATTCGTTCCCGATGATGCATCAGACGGAACGGTGCTTGTGCGGATCGACCGCATGACGACAAAGACCGCGATTGCGCATGCAACCGCGGTCTTTTTTCATGGTCTGCGGACTAAGTAACGCTCACAAGCGTTGTCGACACCCTGGCAAGCGTCGTGATCCGGTACATTGACGGGCGCGACTACCGCTTGTAACGGCAACCTCGCCGCCCAGGCAGTCAGCGCGCGGACCGTGAGCCCGCTTCTCCCAACTGCTGCAACTCAGCGCGGCAACCCATCGCTCAACGCGCCAGCCATAAAGGACCGACATGACGCAACACGACCTCGCGCACCGCCTCGTCGAAGCCCGCCGGCAGCATCGCCCGATCGATGCGCCCCCACTCGACAGCCTGCCGCCTGACGCAGCAACCGCGTACGCGATCCAGCAGGCCGTCATCGTGGGCCTCGGCGACTCGACGGGTGCGTGGAAGATCGGCGCCAGAGCGCCGGGCGGGGCCGCCGCGGGCGCGCCGATTCCGGCTTCGCTGGTGCTGCAGTCGCCCGCGCGGGTGGCCCATGCCGGCTTTTTCCGGGTGTTGGTGGAGCTGGAGGTCGCCTTCCGCTTCGCCGAGGCGATCGAACCGCGCGGCCGGGCTTATGCGCGCGACGAGGTGCTGTCGAAGGTCGGCGTCGTGCTGCCGACCATCGAGATCGTCGATAGCCGCTTTGCCGAGTGGCCCAATGTCGCGCCGCTCGCGCAACTGGCCGACGCACAGAACAACGGCGCATTGATCACCGGTCATCCGGTTGCCTATGCGGGTCTTGCACGCAGCTTCGATTTTGTATCGCCCGAACTGGAGCTGAGCTTCGACGGCAACTCGCTGGTGCCCGAAGCTACGGGTAATCCGGCCGGCGATCCGCGTGAACTGCTGGTGTGGTTCGTCAACCATTGCGCCGCCATGGGCATCACCATCGAGCCGGAATGGACGATCACCACCGGTTCGTACGTCGGTGCGCACAATGTGGACAAGCCGGGCATCGTGCGCGGCCACATCGACGGCCTTGGGGAAGTGGAGATTGAACTGACCTGAGCGTGTCACGGTGTACTTGTAACGGCGCGCTTGTGAAGGGCCGCTTGTGAAGGTTCGCTTGTAACCGCTGATTACGAAGCATCACGCAAACGGCTGCCCGCGGGCGGCCGTTTTACATTTGCCGGCGCATCTGCACCACACGCTTTGCCGTATACACCTATGAAGCGGCCCGATGCGCTGCCGTGATCCAGTTATACATGCGGCTAACCATGTTGCTGACGCGGTTAATGCGCGAGGCAGGCATGGGCAGCAAGCAGTGGCAACACACCGCACTTCATGCGAAATAGTGCGGAACAATACCGCCGGCGCGTTGACGAACCGCTTGACGATGCGTCGGTGAAGAGCGCCTCAGGTGAGCGCGGCGAACGAACATGTAACACTGCGCATGTCGCTGTAGACCAAACGGCAATGCCGCGCGTTGATGAAAAAAGGTCCCGGGCACAGAAAACGCATGACGTCCGCGCTCAATGCAAGAAAGTGTGCGCATGCAGACAGGCCGTCCGGTAGAGCAGTGAGATCGTTCGATGAACGAGACGATTTGTGTAACGGAGCATGGCGAGCAGAGGGCGCAGGAGAGGCATCAACGTGATGCCGGCAATCGCCGCACATTCGCTGTGATGTGAGCGGAAGATTGTAGGTGAGCGAATCTGTGTTTCCAAGTGAGGAATGTTGGGAGGCGGGTACGGCGCGATTTTCGCAACGTAGTTCGTGAAAAAAAATTTAAAAGGGTTTAGGATGAATTCGAGCGATGTCGTTTCCGAATAGCGCGCCGCGCACGACATCGGTCTAGACTTCGGCGAGGAGGTAGCATGGATATCTACAGCAGTTTCGCGACCCGCTTCGAGAAAACGCGAGAAGATGAACTCTCGCTCGAGGAGTATCTCGCGCTCTGCAAAGACAATCCCGCCGCGTACGCTACGGCTGGCGAACGCATGTTGACGGCAATCGGTGAACCAGAACAGATCGACACTCGCAACGATCCGCGCATGTCGCGTATCTTCGCGAACAAGGTCATCAAGGTATACCCCGCATTCCGTGAGTTCTACGGAATGGAAGAGGTGATCGAGCAGGTGGTCGCCTACTTCCGGCACTCGGCCCAGGGGCTCGAAGAAAAGAAACAGATTCTGTATCTGCTGGGACCGGTCGGCGGCGGTAAATCGTCGATCGCGGAACGTCTGAAGCAACTCATGGAACGCGTGCCGTTCTACTCGATCAAGGGCTCGCCCGTGAACGAGTCGCCTCTCGGTCTGTTCGATTACGACGAGGACGGTCCGATCCTCGAAGAGCAATACGGTATTCCACGCCGCTACCTGAAAAATATTCTGAGCCCGTGGGCGGTGAAACGCCTGCACGAATACAACGGCGACATCCGCAAATTCCGCGTGGTGCGCCGCTACCCGTCGATCCTTCGCCAGATCGGTATTGCCAAGACCGAGCCGGGTGACGAAAACAATCAGGACATTTCGTCGCTGGTCGGCAAGGTCGACATCCGCAAGCTCGAACAGTACGCCCAGGACGATGCGGACGCATATAGCTACTCCGGTGGCTTGTGCCTCGCGAACCAGGGCTTGCTCGAGTTCGTCGAAATGTTCAAGGCGCCGATCAAGGTCTTGCACCCGCTGCTTACCGCAACTCAGGAAGGCAACTTCAAGGGCACGGAAGGCTTCGGTGCAATCCCGTTCGACGGCGTGATCCTCGCTCACTCGAACGAGTCGGAATGGAAGGCGTTCCGTAACAACCGCAACAACGAAGCACTGCTCGACCGGATCTTCGTCGTGAAGGTGCCGTACTGCCTGCGCTATGGCGAAGAGGTCAAGATCTACGAGAAGCTGCTGCGCAATTCGTCGCTGGCCAGTGCGATATGCGCGCCGGGTACGTTGAAGATGATGGCGCAGATGTCGGTGCTCACGCGCTTGCAGGAGCCGGAAAATTCCAGCCTGTTCTCGAAGATGCAGGTGTACGACGGTGAGAATCTCAAGGACACCGATCCGAAGGCGAAATCGTATCAGGAGTACCGTGATTTCGCGGGCGTGGATGAAGGGATGACCGGCGTGTCGACCCGCTTCGCGTTCAAGATCCTGTCACGCGTATTCAACTTCGATTCGACGGAAGTCGCGGCAAATCCGGTGCACCTGATGTACGTGCTCGAACAGCAGATCGAGCGCGAGCAGTTCCCACCGGAAACCGAGCAGAAGTATCTGTCGTTCATCAAGGACGTGCTGGCATCGCGCTATGCCGAGTTCATCGGCAAGGAGATTCAGACCGCGTACCTGGAGTCGTATTCCGAGTATGGTCAGAATATTTTCGATCGCTACGTGACGTATGCGGACTTCTGGATTCAGGATCAGGAGTTCCGCGACCACGACACCGGCGAGAGTTTCGACCGCGCGGCGCTGAACGCCGAACTGGAGAAGATCGAGAAACCTGCGGGCATCAGCAACCCGAAGGACTTCCGCAACGAGATCGTGAACTTCGTGCTGCGTGCGCGGGCTGCGAATGCGGGGAAGAATCCCGCGTGGATCAGTTACGAGAAGCTGCGCGTCGTGATCGAAAAGAAGATGTTCTCGAACACGGAAGAGCTGTTGCCGGTGATCTCGTTCAACGCCAAGGGTTCGGCGGAAGAGCAACGCAAGCACGAAGACTTCGTCAATCGCATGGTGACGAAGGGCTATACGCCGAAGCAGGTGCGCTTGCTGTGTGATTGGTATCTGCGCGTGCGCAAGTCGTCATGATACGCACTGCGTGCCGCCCGCGCGGTCCGACCGCGCGGGCACCTTGCGAGGCGCATGTCGCATGGACATAGCGTTGCATTTGCAGACATGCCTATTGCAATGTGCGTCTCGCGCAGCGGAAATTGCGACTGCATAGGACCGGAGTAAGCGCTGAAGCGCCAACTCCGGTCGATACTGGAGACCGGGCGTGCTTCATCAAATCATCGACCGCAGGTTAGCTGGTAAGAACAAGAGCATTGCAAACCGCGAGCGTTTTTTGCGTCGCGTTAAAAACTACATTCGTCGCGCCGTCTCGGAAGCGGTTCGCGATCGCAGCATCAAGGATATTCAGAACACCCAGAGCATTACCATCCCACGCAAGGACATCGCGGAACCGTCGTTCCGGCATGGTCCCGGCGGCAAGCGGGAAATGGTGCATCCGGGCAATTCCGACTACATCCGCGGCGACAAGATCCAGCGCCCGCAAGGGGGCGGCGGCGGAGGCGGGGGCAACCAGGCGAGCAACGAGGGCGAGGGTCAGGACGACTTCGTGTTCGAGCTGAGCCGCGAAGAATTCATGCAGTATTTCTTCGACGACCTTGAACTGCCGCGTCTCGTCAAAACCCATCTGATGGCCGTGCCCACGTGGAAAAGCATCCGCGCCGGCTGGGCGGCCGAAGGCACGCCAAACAATATCGACGTGGTCCGTTCGCTGCGCAGCGCGCTCGGGCGCCGGATTGCGCTTGGTGCGCCGCTCGTCAATCAGTTGCATGAGATGGAACGGCAACTCGAAGTGATGAAGGCCGATCCGGACGACCGTCGCGACGAGATCAAACTGCTCGAAGAGGAAATTCACCATTTGCGCGGGCGCATCTGGCGCATTCCGTTTATCGATCCGTTCGATCTGCGCTACGTGAACCGGGTGAAGCAGCCCACGCCGTCCAGCCAGGCGGTGATGTTCTGTCTGATGGATGTGTCCGGGTCCATGGACGAGCAGCGCAAGGATCTCGCCAAGCGCTTTTTCATCCTGCTGTATCTGTTCCTCAAGCGTAACTACGAAAAGATCGAGGTGGTGTTCATTCGCCACCACACCCGCGCCGAAGAAGTCGACGAAGACACATTCTTTCATTCGACGGAAAGCGGCGGCACGGTGGTGTCGAGCGCGCTGGAACTGATGCAGAAGGTGATGGACGAGCGCTATTCGCCGACTGAATGGAATATTTACGGCGCTCAGGCGTCTGACGGCGACAATTGGACCGACGATTCGCCCAAGTGCCGCAAGATACTTTCGGATGACATCCTGGAGAAGGTGCGCTATTTTGCGTATATCCAGGTGACGCCGGAAGAGCAGAACTTGTGGCTCGAATATGCACAGTTGGCGCTGAGCCAGCCGCACATGGCGATGAAGAAGGTCGAAACCGCGGCTGACATTTATCCGGTGTTTCGGGAGTTGTTTGAAAAGCAGGTGGCGTCTTCATGACGGCAAAGCACCTGCACAACGAAGCGGCCGGCGATCAGCCGGCGCGCGGGAAAGGCGTGCCGCAGCAGCAACAGTCGGGGCATGCCGAGGCGAAGGCGGACGATACGGGAGCCGCCGCAGCCGGAGCAGTCGACGCCGCTGCAGCACGGGGACACACCGGAACGCCCACTGAGGGGCAAAGGGAAGTCCGTATGAACGTAGCCGATAGACGGCCTCTGCCGTGCCCGTCCGACTGGACCTTCGAATTGATCGAAGAGTACGACTCGCATATTGCCCGTGTTGCAGAGCAATATGAACTCGACGTATATCCGATCCAGCTCGAACTCATCAGCGCCGAACAGATGATGGACGCTTACGCGTCCGTCGGCATGCCGGTGAACTACCGTCACTGGTCGTTCGGCAAACACTTTCTCTCCACCGAAAAAAGCTACCGTCGCGGGCAGATGGGGCTGGCGTATGAGATCGTCATCAATTCGAACCCTTGCATCGCGTACCTGATGGAAGAGAACACGATGACGATGCAGGCGCTCGTCATCGCGCACGCGGCCTATGGCCACAATTCTTTCTTCAAGGGCAACTATCTGTTCAGGCTGTGGACGGATGCGCACGCGATCATCGATTACCTCGTCTACGCGAAGAATTACATTGCGGAGTGCGAGGAGCGCTTCGGGCTCGACCGGGTGGAGGAACTGCTCGACTCGTGCCATGCGTTGATGAATTACGGCGTGGACCGTTACAAACGTCCGCAGAAACTGTCGCTGGAAAAGGAGTTTGCGGCGCGCCGCGAACGTGAGGCTTATCTGCAATCGCAGGTCAACGAACTGTGGCGCACCTTGCCGACGCGGCATACGCCGTTGCCGGAGGAAATCGAGGAGCGCTATCCTCCCGAGCCGCAGGAAAACCTGCTGTATTTCGCGGAGAAGAACGCACCGCTGCTCGAGCCGTGGGAGCGGGAAGTGATCCGCATCGTCCGCAAGGTCGGCCAGTATTTCTATCCGCAGCGGCAAACCCAGGTCATGAACGAAGGCTGGGCGACGTTCTGGCACTACACCTTGCTCAATACGATGTATGCCCAGGGCAAGCTGGAAGACGGCTTCATGATGGAATTTCTCCATTCACACAGCAATGTGGTCTACCAGCCGCCGGTCACGAAACCGTACTACAGCGGCATCAACCCGTATGCGCTCGGCTTTTCGATGATGAGCGATATCCGCCGGATCTGTGAGTCGCCAACGGAGGAGGATCGCAAGTGGTTCCCCGAGTTGGCGGGCAGTCCGTGGCTGCAGGCAATGCACTATGCGATGCGCAACTTCAAGGACGAGAGTTTCGTCGCGCAGTATCTGTCGCCGCATCTGATTCGCGAGATGCGTCTGTTCTCGGTGCTCGACGACGATATGCGCGATGCGCTCGAAGTGTCGGCGATTCATGACGATAGCGGCTATCAATACGTGCGCCAGGCGTTGTCGCGGCAGTACGACATGCACCATCGGGAGCCCAATATTCAGGTGTGGGCGGTGAATACGCGGGGTGACCGGAGCCTGACGCTGCGGCATTTCATGAGCGACAACCGGCATCTGTCCGGCGATAGCGATGAAGTGCTCAAGCACATGGCGCGCTTGTGGCAGTTCGACGTCTACCTGGAAAGCGTCGATGAGAACGGCACGGTGAGGAAGCGGTATGAGTGTAAGTATGTGCCGCCGGCGATAAGGGTTTGAGTTCGCCCGGCCTTGTTGCGTGGAGGCTGGTTTTTCGATCTGTCCGAAGCCCCTGTTTGTCTATGACGAACAGGGGCTTTTGTCATTCGGAGTCTGGCGGGTTGGCTCACCTCCATTTTTCAGTAATTTGTGGAAAAGTACTGAAAAACCCACCAGCGGGCATTTTTCAGTAAAATATAAAAAATTACTGAAAAATCCCATGCCGCTTTTTCCTCTCTACGAGCAGCAAGAACAAGCCTACTGCTCCCAGTTCGCCAATATCGAACAGGCCGCCGCCACTCAGGACAAGGTCCTGATGGGCGCGCCCGGAACGGTTATCGAACATAAACGGGGCGGGGCCATCTACTACGCCCGCCAGTACATGGGGCCGGAAGGCAAGAAGCAGGAGGAGAGCCTTGGCGGTCCACAGGGTGATCCAGAGGTGGATAGCCGGGTAGAGGAGGTGCGGCAACGCATCGATCTGAGCAAGGATCTGATCTCGCGGATCCGCGACCTCGGCAAACTAGGTTTTCAACTGGCAGACAACAAAACCTATGCTACCGTCGGCGTTCTTTACAATTACGGCCTTTTCGAGGCCGGCGCTGTGCTGGTCGGCTCGCACGCTTACGCCGTGATTCTCAACTCGCTCGGTATCAAGGCCGTCTCATACGAGACTGAGGACATCGATATCGCGCGCCGGCATCAGCTCGCGCTCGTCAACCTCCCCGAAGGCGGACTGCTTGCGATGCTCAAGGAGACCGGCATTAACTTCGTGCCGGTCCCTGCCATGAAACGCGGCGAGGCGTCCACATCGTTTACAGAAGCGGGGAAGTCGCGCTTCCATGTCGATTTGCTGGTTCCCTCGCATGACGACTCGTTTCCCACAGTGCCTGTGGCTGAGCTCAATGCGCATGCCACGGGCTTGCCGTATCTGGCCTACCTGCTAGGCCGGTCCCAGGCCGGAACGCTCGTGTCACGGCATGGCGCCGTGCCCGTGCGCGTGCCTGACGCGGCCCGCTTTGCCATCCATAAGCTACTCGTGTCGCGGCTGCGAACGAACACGCTCGTCAAGTCGCAAAAGGATGTGCACCAGGCGTCGGTATTGCTGGCCATGCTCGGCGAACATCGCACCGGCGACATCGAAGACGCCTGCGCTGAACTTCCGCGATCGGCGCGTGCCCTTGTGCGCCGCACCTTGCCTGAAGTCGAAGCGCTGATGCGCGACGCGCACGAAGCAGCACTCGAGGAGCTTTCAACGAGCCTCTCGGGATGAGCGACATCCGCCGGATCTGCGAATCGCCGACGGAGGCGGGCCGCAAGTGATTCCCCGAACTGGCTTTTTTGCCCATGCCGCTGCTGTCGTATTGCGACTTTTACCGGAAAGCGGTACTATTTTACCGGTTTCCGGTATTTAACTTCAAATACCGATTTCCGGTAACAAAGTACCGAAAAAGGGTATTTGATGCTCGCGGACTTTCTTCTCACGCCTAAACAGCAGCGCATTCTGGGTGCGTTTGTTCTGAACCCGGAGCGCGCTTATTCGCTTTCTGAATTGTTCGAGTTGAGCGGCGGCGGCCGAAGCTCCACTCAGGACTTTGTCGCGAAATTGCTTGGCGGTGACGTGGTCCTTCAGCAGTCCGGCGGACGTGCGCTTTACCAGGCGAACACGCAGCATCCGCTTTACCCAGAACTACAACAAATCGCGGTCAAGAGTTTTGGCCTGAAGGAGCCGATCGAGCGCGCGCTGGCCAACATCAGCGACAAAATAAAGTATGCGTTCATCTTCGGCTCGATGGCTGCTGGAACGGCCAGGTCCGCTAGTGACATTGACGTCATGGTGATCGGCGACGCGCGCCTCGGCCGCGTGCAACGTGAACTCGACGCGGCAGGTGACGCGCTTGGCAGGGAAATCCACGTGAGCGTGTACCCGGAGCATGAGTGGGAGCAAAAGCGCCGCTCGGATCCCGTGCTAGAGTCGATCGATCAAGGCCCGAAAATCATGCTCGATGTTTCCACTTCAACTGACTGAAAAGCTAACCGGCATGCTCAACGCCGGGTACGCGCGTAAGACGCCGTTCACCGCGGCGAACGCCGTGCAGTTTCGCCGCAACGCCGCGTCGTTTTTCCAGGCGGCAAAGGACGACAGACATTCGCCCATCGTGCGCTATGCCAATGCCTATGAAGCGGTACACGCGTTGGCGGTTGGATTTATTTACATCCATGGCCTGGCGCCAGGTGGCGGCGATGGCCACCGTATCAAGGTAATCGGAACCTTGCTCGATCACGTCAAACCGGATCTCGATCTCGACGACCGTTCGGAGATTGAATACGCCGCGCGGCAACGCAACGAGAAAATCTATGAATCACCTGCGCCGCCGCCATCGGTTAAGGCTGTCGAAGACCTGATCGCGAGCGTTGGCAACGTCAAGGCACTGATCAAGCAGCAATGGGCAAGCTGGTACGCGCTGAAAGCCGACAAGTCATAACCGCTGCCGCGCTGCAGCATCATGCCGGCCAGTGCCTCGTTGCCCCTAACAAGTCCCCATCTCTCCCTTGCAATTCTGTAAAATTCGCGCACGCGCGCTATAGGTGCCAGCGCGGCACCTCGATGCGCGTGTTGTGAAGGCGGCGCCACGACCGCTACCTCCGTTAAAAGACAAGGAAAGACAACAGCATGACCGACCTGACCGACCAAACCGTGGCCACGACTTACGACGCACACGACACCCGGCGCCGCATCTTCGCGATCGTTGGCGCTTCATCGGGCAATCTAGTCGAGTGGTTCGACTTCTACGTGTACTCGTTCTGCGCGCTGTACTTCGCACCGGCTTTCTTCCCGAGCGGCAACACCACCACGCAGTTGCTCAACACCGCCGGCGTCTTCGCCGCGGGCTTCCTGATGCGCCCGATCGGCGGCTGGTTCTTCGGCCGGCTCGCCGACAAGCACGGCCGCAAGACCGCGATGATGGTGTCGGTGTTCATGATGTGCGGCGGCTCGCTCGTCATCGCCGTGTTGCCCACGTATGCGCAGATCGGCGCATTGGCGCCGGCGCTGCTGCTGGTCGCGCGGCTGTTCCAGGGCCTGTCGGTGGGCGGTGAATACGGCACCAGCGCCACCTATATGAGTGAAGTCGCGCTCAAGGGCCGTCGCGGGTTCTTCGCATCGTTCCAGTACGTTACGCTGATCGGCGGCCAGTTGTGCGCGCTGCTCGTGCTGGTGATCCTGCAACAAACCCTCTCCACCGAAGAACTGAAAGCGTGGGGCTGGCGCGTGCCGTTCGTGATCGGTGCGCTGGCGGCGCTGGTCGCGTTGTATCTGCGTAAATCGCTCGAAGAAACGACCACGGCTGAAACGCGTCAACGCAAGGAAGCCGGCACGCTGCGCGGCTTGTGGCAGCACAAGGGTGCATTCGCAACGGTGCTCGGCTTCACGGCCGGCGGCTCGCTGATTTTTTATACGTTCACCACGTACATGCAGAAGTACCTGGTCAACACGGCCGGTATGCACGCCAAGACGGCCAGCAACGTGATGACCGCGGCGCTGTTCGTCTACATGATCATGCAGCCGGCGTTCGGCGCGTTGTCGGATCGCATCGGCCGCCGTCGTTCGATGCTGTTCTTCGGTTTCTTTGCGACTATCGGCACGGTGCCGTTGCTGCATGCGTTGAAAGACGTGACGAGCCCGTATGCGGCCTTCGGCCTTGTCGTCGTGGCGCTCGCGATCGTCAGCTTCTATACGTCGATTAGCGGCCTGATCAAGGCCGAAATGTTCCCACCGGAAGTGCGCGCGCTGGGCGTAGGGTTGTCGTATGCGGTGGCCAATGCGATCTTCGGCGGATCGGCGGAATACGTCGCACTGTGGCTGAAATCGGTGGGCAGCGAGTCGACGTTCTACTGGTATGTGACCGCGCTGTGCGCGATCGCAGGTCTCGTGTCGCTGCGCATGCGCGATCCTTCGAAAGAAGGGTATCTGCGTAACGAGCCTTGAGCTTGAGCTTGAACGATAGGCTCGAACAGCGCACATGAGCGCTCTTTGAAAACGGCGGCCAGGGCAACCCGGCCGCCGTTTTTTTATCCCGCCGGCAAGCACGGCAAACCCGGCGCGAAGCGCACGCTCACGCCACCACGATCTCCGTTCCCAGCGCATGAAGCAGGTCGCGCAGCGACTCCGCTTGCGCCATCTTCGCATCGCTGCGCAGATGAATCTGCACGGCGCGCCCCGCAATCCCGTCGACGGGATGCGCAAGCCACAACTCCACGGCAAGCCCCAATCCTTCCGGCTGATTGACGACGACCGGCTCGATCACACGCGGCTTGAAACAGGCACTGTCGGACATGGCGATTAACTCCGGGCTGATGACGGTTCGAGGTCCATCCTAATCAGCCGCACGTGCAAGCCCAAGCGACAAATACACGTTTGCTAATGAGTGGATGCTTAGCAGAAAACGCGCTTACTACAGGAGCATTTCTTGGTTCGGAGCGTGCGGCGTCGCTGCTAATGTGACGCCCATGCGTGGCCATCGGTTGCACCTCGCGGTTGCGACGGATTGACGACGGATATCGCCGCCACGCATCCGTTTTTAGAAACATCGCACGCATATTGAACAAGCATCACGCACAAACCAAGAGATCCATAAAAATGAAATCGAAAATACTCGCTGCCTGGTTAATGACACTGACGGGACTCTCGCTGACGGCGCCAGGGCTCGCCTATGCCGACCGTCTCGACGACATCAGGAAGGCCGGCGTACTGCGCGTCGCGACCTTCGACAGCAATCCGCCGTTCGGTTACGTCGACGCAAGCAGCAACCAGATTGTCGGTCTCGACGTCGACTACGCGAAGGCGCTCGCCGACAAACTCGGCGTGAAACTCGAACTGCAACCGACCAACCCGGCCAACCGCATTCCGTTCCTGACGTCGAAGAAAGTGGACCTGGTGCTCGCCAACTTCACGATCACCGACGAGCGCGCCAAACAGGTCGATTTCAGCATTCCGTATTTCTCGTCGGGCCAGCAGTTCCTGGCGAAGAAGGGCGTGCTGAAGTCGACGGATCAGATCAACAGCCTACGGGTGGGCGCGGACAAGGGCACCACCAACGAAATCACGCTGCGCGAGAAATTCCCGCAAGCCACGATCGTCGCGTACGACGACACGCCGTTCGCGTTCGCGGCTTTGCGTGCGGGCAACGTGCAGGCGATCACGCAGGATGGTCCGAAGTTGGTCGGTCTGCTCGCGAACGTGCCGGACAAGCAGAACTACGAGATTCCGGCGTTCACGATTTCGAACGACTACATGGGTGTCGGGATCCCGAAGGGCGAGACGCGCCTCGTCGGCTTCGTGAACGACACGCTGAAGGGGCTGGAAGCCGACGGCTCGGCCGCCAAGATCTACAACCGCTGGTTCGGTCCGCAAACGAAGACTCCGCTCGCGCGCATCTTCAAGATCGGCGACAAGACCTGATCGCCGTGTCGCTGTAGCACCCAGGCACCCGGCAATGAACGGGCACGTTGGCAACGTGCCCGTCGGCGTTTTCGCAAGAGCGGATTTAAAGAAGCAGGTTTCAGGAAGCAGGTTCAAAGATGCAAGCGTGGCTCGCTCCAAAGTATCTGATGTGGCTGTGGCAAGGCTTCGGTGTCACTGTCGGTCTCGCATTGACGGTGGCGCTTGCGGCCACCGTATCCGGCTTCGTGCTGGCGATCGCGCGTCATGCGCGATATGGCTGGCTGCGTCGCGCAACGGCCATGTATGTGCTGGTGTTTCGCAACACGCCGTTGCTGGTGCAACTGTTCTTCTGGTACTTCGGCGCGGCCACGCTGATGCCTGACGCGTTGATGCACTGGCTGAACGCGCCGCATGGCGTGCAGCTCGGCACGTACGTGTTGCGCTGGCCGTCGTTCGAGTTTATCGCCGGATGGCTCGGGCTTACGTGCTATACGGCGGCTTTCATCGCCGAGGAGTTCCAGGCGGGTTTGCGCGGCGTGCCGGGTGGTCAGCACGCCGCGGCCGCGGCGCTTGGGCTCACACCATTGCAGGCGTTCCGCTACGTCGTTTTGCCGCAAGCCGTGCGCATTTCGCTGCCGCCGCTCTTCGGCCAATACATGAACCTCGTGAAAAATTCATCGCTGACCATGGCGATTGGTCTGGCCGAACTATCGTACGCGTCGCGTCAGGTCGAGACGGAGAGCTTTAAAACGTTCGAGGCGTTCGGTGTGGCAACCGTGCTGTATATCGTCGCTATCGCGTTGATCGAAGCCGTCTCGCATACAGTGGCGCATGCGCGCGACCGTTCATTCGCGAGGCGCTGAGCATGACGTGGACACTGTTCGCCCATAACCTGCCGTATCTGCTGGTCGGCGCATTTCCGCAAGGACCGCTCGGCGGCGCGGCGCTCACGCTGGTGCTGGCTTTGTGTTCCGCGCTTGCATCGGCCGTGCTCGGCATCGCGGGTGGAATTGCGTTGGCGTTGGCGGGGCGCACCGTCCGTGTGCCCTTGCTGCTCGTGATCGGTTTCTTCCGCGCGATTCCGGTGCTGATGCTGATTTTCTGGACGTATTTCCTGCTGCCGATGGTCTTCCATGTCGATGTGCCCGGACTCGCAACGGTCGTCTGCGCGCTCTCGCTGATCGGCGGTGCGTACCTCGCGCACTCGGTGCACGCAGGCATTCGTGCGGTCGGCGACGGTCAGTGGCAAGCCGGGCTCTCGCTCGGTCTCACGCGGATGCAAACACTGCGCTATGTATCGCTGCCGCAGGCGATGCGCATCATGGCGCCGTCGTTCGTGAATCAATGGGTGTCGCTGGTGAAGGACACCTCGCTCGCGTATATCGTGGGCGTCGGCGAGTTGTCGTTCGTCGCGACGCAGGTCAGCAATCGGCTGATGGTGTATCCCGCGCAGATCTTTTTGTTCGTCGGTTTCATCTATCTGGTGTTGTGCACGGCGCTTGACCGCGTCGCCACTTATGCGTTGACGCGGCGCAAGCGCATCGTGCGGCCACGCGCACCGGCCGCCGCGCAGGCATTGTCTGGCGACTGAATGGCTAGCCGTAAAGCCTTATAACCCACAGCGATGTTTGTCCGGTGATCGGGCTGACGGGACGCGCTGTGGCGAAAGAACGGACAGTCGCGTCCAGCTACGGCAGCGTCAGACCAGTTCGGATCGATCGGTCACGAGGTCAGTGACGAGTTCCGTCACAGCGGCGGCTGGCTCGGCGACAACAGTCGGCGCTGCCGCGACCACCGCGGCCACCGCTGCGCGCTGCCGCATGCTCACGGCCGCGCGCGAGAGCATGAGCAGGTGGTAATAGAGCCGCGTACTGAAACCATAGTTATAGGCGAAGAGATGCGTGAACGCGATCTTCAACCCCGGCATCACCTGGCGATTCTTCGCATGAACCGAGACGACGATCGGCGCGAGACGGCGCAACGCCAGCTTGCGTGACGGTTCCAGTTGCGCCGGCAGTTTCAGCGCCTTGACGAACGCATACGCACTGACGGTCGCGGCAACCGTCGTGCCGCGCGTGCTATGCGAGATCGAGGTCGCGGTCTTCCGGTACACCGACACGTATTCGTGCAGATAAAACACCTCGCGCGCCGCGAGACAGAGTTCGGTGCCGAACACGAAATCGCAGCACATGCCGTACTGATCGCTGTAGCCGATCCGCTTGACGAGGTCCGCGTTCGCCATCCAGCCGTTGTTCGGGAACATCTGGATCAGCCCGGTTCTACCCGGCAAAGTCTGCAAGCCTTCAGCTTCCCGAGTGCGTCGAAACGCGGTGTTCAGGCGTGCACTGCCTTCAAAGTCGATGGCGCCGGTGTGGTCGGCCTCATACTGATCGGCGAAGGCCACTTCGAGCTGCGGATGAAGCTTCCATAGCGACACCAGTTTTTCGACGCCGTCGGTGGTGAGCAGGTCGTCGTCGTGAATCAGCAGGATCTTGTCGCCGCGTGCGCGCGCGAACAGGCTCGCAACGTTGCGAGCCTGGCCGAGTGCCGGCTGGTTCTTCACATAGCGGACGCGCGCCTCGTTCGCGTAGCGTTGCGCGATCAACTGCTGGGTGCGTTTGTCCTTTGAATCGTCGCCGATCACAATCTCCAGATTCCCATACGTCTGCGCGAGGCAAGAATCGATGCACTCGGCGATCAACTCAGGCCGATTGCAGGTGGGCAGGCAAATGGAAACCTTGGAAGAGGGACGGGAAGGGCCGGACGGGGGCGTGGAGAAGGTAAACACGGGCGTCTCCGTTCTTATCTGTTAAGGGGCGGCAGCCGGTTCGCTTCGCGCACACATTGCTGCATGCAGCAAAATAGTCCATCGCAGGGGAAAAATAATCCGTAATAAATAGGAAGAAATGTCCGCGCTGTGAAAGCGGTTCGAAGGGGAGAATTTATGCGGCTTTGATGCAAAAAACGTAGCAAAGCCGCTTGGGCTAGGCGTTGGGCTAGCGCGTAATAATTCAACTCACTGACGGTTCACCTTCGCCGGGTTTTTTTCCTGGACGGTCCGCTGGCGACTGATCGCGCCCTTCGTCGTGGCGTTCGGGCAGCTTGCTCTTTTCGTTGTCGCTATGGGTGGCGGGCTGCGGATGTTCGATGTCGGCCGGCTTTGCGCCTTTGCGTTCTTTGGTTTCGCTCATTGCATGCTCCTGGTGTGAGAACACCTACAGAACAGCAAGGCATGGACCCGATCAACACTCACACTTACAAACAACACCTTGACCGCGCCCCATATTCAGCGCACCGTGAAGAAGGAAAACACCACGGGAGCGTGAAATGTCCCTCAACTTCCCGAACCCAAGCCGCAGCTATGACGCCTTCCGTCATTGTGTCAATTTCTGGGGCTATGACAATGCGCGCGAGATCGCCTTCACTGTCGACAATTCGGTCATTTCGAATCTGAGTCCGAGCGCAGGCTCAGACGAGCCGGCTGTGCTGGCAGCCTTCGACCGTCATCGCGAGCAAATCCTCACGCTCGCTCGCGGTCTGTATGTCGGCGGTCCGCAAAACCGCTACACGATTTCTTGATACAGCGAGCGCGGCGCGGTAGATCCAACCGGACCTGCCGTGCGCCGCCTTGTTCCACAGCCGAAGCAATGTGGCGCCCACCGGCGCCTCGTCGTGCTTTGTCGCGGGAGTTACAGCATGGATGATGACCAGGTCAATCTAGAAGAAATTGCCGACAGCAAACGCCGGCGCGAAGCAGAGCGCCTTGCCGAAAGCGAAAAAACGGCCGCACCCACGGCAAACGGGCCGCAGCAGGCCGAGGGCATTGAAACCGCGCCGAAGCAATGGGTCAAGCACGTGACGAAGTGGCTCGGTGCGAAACGCACGCTGATGGAAACGCGCCGACCCTTGATGCTCAAAAAGAAACCCGTCGCTCTGTAGGCATGCGGAACGAAAATAACCGGCGTCAAGCCGGTTTTTCTATTTGTGCCGTGCCGGTTGAAGCTCACGGCGGCAGTGAAGCGGTCGCTTTATCCGATTCCGCGTGTCCTGCGCGCGGTTCATAATCACCGTTGTGGCGGAACGTGTGCTTGCGCCGTTTCCGCAGATCAATGCGTAAGCCGCGCCGCTGGCGCGTCCGGAACCCAGCAAGGAGCCACCGATGCTCAAGGGTGACCCAAAAGCGAATCAGCTGTTGGCGGTGTTGCCCGAAATGGAGTGGGCGCGCATCGAGCCGCATCTGGTCGAAGTCGATTTGCCGTTGGGTGAGGTGATCTACGAGTCCGGCGGTCAGCTCGAACATGTCTTTTTCCCCACCACGTCGATTATTTCGTTGCTCTATGTGATGGAAGACGGCGCCTCGGCGGAAATCGCCATCGTGGGACATGAAGGCATGGTCGGCGTGTCGCTGTTCATGGGCGACGAGACCACGCCGAGCCGCGCGATCGCGCAAAGCGCGGGCCGCGCCTGGCGCTTGAATGCGCGCATGCTGAAAGACGAATTTAATCGCGGCGGCCCGATGCAGCGCCTTCTGTTGCGCTATACGCAGGCACTCATTACCCAGATGGCGCAGACCGCGGTTTGCAACCGCCATCACTCGATCGATCAACAATTGTGCCGCTGGCTACTGCTCAGCATCGACCGCTTGCCGTCGAACGAATTGCGCATGACTCAGGAGCTCATTGCCAATATGCTCGGCGTGCGCCGCTCCGGTGTTACCGCGGCGGCGCTGAAACTGCAGAACGCCGGCTTGATCCGCTATAGCCACGGCCATATCACCGTGCTGGACCGGCCCGGTCTGGAAACCCACGTGTGTGAATGCTACGCGGTGGTCAAGCGAGAATTCGACCGGTTGTTGCCGGCGTTGCAGGCGATCTAGCGAACGCCCCGCGGCGAAGCGAGGGCGAGCACGAGCACTGCTTGCTGATCCGGCTCGCCGTCCAGCACGCTAGCGTGTCGTTGTCGTTGCTCTGGGCGCCGTGTCCGGTGAAGCCTTGCGTTCGATCTCCTCGAACACGTCCATTAACCTGCCGATACGTTTGACGCTGCTAGCCGGCAGGCGTCCTTCAGGCGGAGACAAGGCGAGAATCCGGCGCCGCCAGTAGGGCAAGCCCAAGGGCGGAGCAGTCATGAGAAAGGGAATAATCTGTTCGAGATGGGCGAGCTCGCTCTCAAATGGGTAGTTCGACATAGTTTTTCCGTACGCGCAGTGAGTGCCTTCACATAGCCCGCGCGTATCGCGGGATTGTGTCTGCCCGCTACCGTACAGGATGCGAAGTTGCGCTTTCTGCGCCGACAAACTCCACGCCGATAAACGCACGGATGCCGCTCGATGGCTGCCGGCGAGATGTCACGCTCGCCTGGCCGCCATTCAAGCGGCCGTTTCGCGTGTCGGGCCGCCAGTCAGCGAAACGATGAAGTCGAAGAATGCCCGCACCTTGGCCGGCGGATGATGTCGCGAAGGATAGAGCGCATACAGCGGATAAACCTCGTCGCGCCAGTCGGGAAACAGTTCGACCAGTTTGCCGTTGGCGAGCAACGACTCGGCGCCGAACGCGAGAATCTGCGCGACGCCCTGGCCGGCGGCGCACACGCTATGCAAGGTACCGACGTCGTTCACGGTCAGGCGGCCTTGCGGCGTAATCGTCGTCTTCTTGCGTCCGCGGTGAAACTCCCAGCTGAACGGATAGCCCGTTAGCGGATCACGAAACTTGATGCACACGTGCTTGCCGCTTTCGAGTTCGGCCGGGCTCGCCGGATGGCCATGTTTCTTCAGATACGAGGGCGCGGCGACGGTCAGAACCCGAGTATCGAGCAGCTTGCGTGCAATGAGCGACGAAACCGGCGGGTCACCGAAACGGATCGCAAGATCGAAACCGTCGGCAACCATATCGCCCAACTGGTCACGCGTGATCAACTCGAGCTGCAGATCGGCATGCTTATCGACGAAACCGCCGAGCCTCGGCCCCAGCACGAGACGCGAAAAGAACGGGTCCATGTTCACGCGCAGACGTCCACGAACCGCCGTGGCGCCCTGCGCCGCCGAAGCCGCCGCTTCTTCGAGTCCGCCGAGCAGCGGCACGATCTGTTCGTAGAAGCGCCGGCCTTCGTCGGTCAGCGTGACCGAGCGAGTGGTGCGGTCGAATAGCCGGATGCCGAGGCGTGCTTCGAGCCGTGCAACCGAACGGCTGACGCCGGATTGCGACATGTCGAGTGCTTCGCCCGCCGCTGCAAAACTGCCGCAGTCGACAATCGCCGTCAGCACGCCCATGCCGTTCAGCATGCGCTCGTCAAATGGCATGTGATATTCCTTTGTTATGCATTAATGCATGACATGCTAACGCGAAATACTGTTTGAATTCATGCGACGACGCCGGGAAACGCCACCTGTCCGAGCCAATTAATGACACCGCATCATGAGTGGAATGACAGCCACGCTATCGCGTCAGGCGTTCGTTTGGCGCTAATCTGCACAGGTTCGCCTGCTGCACGATGGAACACGGTTCTCACCATGCGTCAGGCATATATGACTGATCAACGGAGTGCACCATCATGTCGCGAGTTTTTATCACCGGTTCCGCCGACGGCCTTGGCCAGATGGCCGCGCGTCTGCTTATCGACGCCGGTCATCAAGTGGTTTTGCACGCGCGCAATGCGGCGCGCGCCGAAGAAGCGTTGAAGGCCGTGCCGGAAGCGGAAACTGCTTTAGCAGGCGATCTGTCGAGCATTGCAGCGACAGTCGCACTGGCCGAGCAGGTCAACACACTTGGCCGCTTCGACGCGGTGATCCATAACGCGGCGGTTGGATACCAGGAGCCGCGCCGGATTGCCACCGTGGACGGTCTGCCGCATGTGTTCGCGATCAACACGCTGGCCCCCTACATCCTGACCGCGCTGATCAGCAAGCCGAAGCGGCTCGTGTATCTCAGCTCGGGCTTGCATCGAAGCGGCGACGCGAGCCTCGTCGATCTGGCATGGGACCGGCGGCCGTGGCAGGGCACGGCTGCCTATTCCGACTCGAAGCTGCATGACGCGCTGCTGGCGTTCGCAATGGCGCGCCGTTGGCCGGCGGTACTGTCGAACGCACTGGAACCTGGTTGGGTAGCGACGAAAATGGGTGGAGCAGGCGCGCCGGACGATCTGCAAGCGGCGCCGAAAACCCAGGTGTGGCTTGCTGTCAGCGATGAACCATCGGCCACCGTCAGCGGCGCGTACTTCTATCATAAGAAGCCGCGCGAGACGCACCCGGCGGTCCGCGACGTCGCGGTGCAAGAGCGTTTGATCGAAGCGTGCGAGGGATTTTCCGGTATCCGTTTGCCGGACTGAAATTCAGCGCCCCGCGCCCTGGGTCGCCTGGCCACGCACGCCGCGCGCGACGGGCGCTTCGTCGAGATGGCGAAACACCCATGCGGACACCAGCGTGATGACGCCAACGCACACGAAGCTCAGGCGGAACCCGAGCGCCGCCGATCCCCATTGCGCCGAGAACAGATTCACCAGCCCGCCGCCGATTGAGACACCCAAGCCGATCGCCAGCATCTGCACCATCGAAAAGAGGCTGTTGCCGCTGCCGGCATCTTCATGCGTGAGGCCTTTGAGCGTGACGCTGTTCATCGCCGCGAATTGCATGGAGTTGGCGCCGCCGAACACCGCCAGAATCACGATCTCGACGATGAGCGGCGTACCCCGCGTAATCAATGCGAACGCAACGATCGCCGACCCCACGATTATCGTGTTGACGAGCAGGAACGTGTCATAGCCATAGCGGCGCACGAGCGGCGCAATCCAGCGCTTGGTGAGAGTGCCGGCAAGTGCGGCAGGCAGCATCATCAGGCCGGAATGCAGCGGTGTGTAGCCGAGTTGCAATTGCAGCAGCAACGGCACGAGAAACGGCACGGCGCTCGAGCCGATGCGGCACACCAGGTTGCCGATCAGGCCGACGCTGAAATTCGGTTCGCTAAAGAGCGAGAGTTTGAAGAGCGGATTGTCGCGGCGCTTTGCGTGCGGAATGTAGGCAAGCGCGCTGACCACCGCGAGCGCGAAGAGACCCGCCGACCATGCCGCGCGATGCGTTGCGACCGGCGCCTCGACGGCGAGCGAAAACGCGATCATGCACAGCGACAGCAGCCCACAACCGACAAAGTCGAACGGCGGCGCCTGGGTTTCGCCATGCGCGGGCAAATACCGCTGCACCGCGTAGAGACCGATCGCGCCGATCGGCACATTGATCAGAAAGATCCAGTGCCAGGTGATGGCCTCGACGAACCAGCCGCCGAGCGTCGGACCGGCGATCGGCCCCAACTGGCCGGCAATCGAAATGAACGCGAGCGCCGACACGTATTGCTCGCTCGAGACGCTGCGCAGGACGGCGAGCCGCCCAATTGGCAGCAGCATCGAGCCACCCAGGCCTTGCAGGACCCGCGCCATCACCAGTTGGCCGAGCGTGTGCGCGCTCGCACAGCAGATCGAACCGAGCACGAACACAAGAATCGCCACGAAATAGACGCGCCGCGTGCCGAAGCGGTCGGCGAGCCAGCCCGATGCGGGAGTGAGCATCGCCATGGTCAGCGTGTAGGCAACCACGATCGGCTGCATGGCGAGGGGCGCGACGTGCAGGCTGTTCGCAATCGACGGCAACGCGGTGTTGACGATCGTGGTGTCGAGCGACTGCATGAAAAAACCGGCGGCGACGATCCAGAGCAGTGCGGTCTGGGCGGAATCCTTGTTCATGTTCAATTGAGCTGCGGGGGCGGCGGGGCGGACGGACCGGCGGGCCGAGCTCGGAGCGATCGTTGGGGGGATTCCGTCATGATATTGACATCGACGTCAATCGGGAACCCCACTAGAGTTGTTGACTGTTATCGACTTTGTCGATGACCAGGACCACAATGACGCATGCTCAATCCCATCTGGCTTAAGACCTTCTCGACAGTCGCGGCCTGCCATAGCTTCACCGAGGCGGGGCGGCAACTCGATCTCACGCAGTCGAGCGTCAGCGAACATATCCGCCGGCTCGAACAGAGCGTCGGGCGGCGCCTGTTCGTGCGCGACACCCATTCGCTCGCGATGACCCCGGACGGCGAGGCCATGCTCGCGCACGCCAGCGTGATCCTGCAGGCGCTCGCGCGGGCCGAATCGCAGTTTCGCGCGCCGCGCCTGAAAGGGCGTGTGCGGCTCGGTTCATCGGACGACGTCGCGCTCGGGCCGCTGCCCACGGTGCTGGCGGCGTTTCGCGACGCGCATCCCGATGTCGAGCTGGAAATTACGATCGGTATGACCGGCAAGCTCTATGAATTGCTGGATGCCGGTTCGATCGACCTGCTGGTCGGCAAGCGGCGTCTGGGTGACCGGCGCGGCGTGCCGCTATTCACGGGGCGGCTGGAGTGGCTGGCGCGCACCGGCACCCTGGTCGATCTTAGCCAGCCGCTGCCGCTGATTCTGGTCGCCGAGCCGAGCGTGACGCGGGCGGTGGTGCTCGACGCGCTCGCCGAAGCCGGTTTTAGCTGGCAGGTGGTGTGTACGAGCAGCAGTCACTCGGGCTGTATTGCGGCCGCGCGCGGCGGGCTCGGTATCACGGTTCGTCCGCAGTATCTGGCCGCGCGAGGCCTGACACCGCCGCTCAACGCAGCCAGTCTGCCGACGCTGCCCTCGGTGGAATTTATCGCGCTGGCCGCCAAACGGCTGAGCCGTCCGGCGGGCACGTTGCTGCAATTGCTGCACGACAGCGATTTGCGCGGTTCGTGGATTGGTGAATGAAGCCGCGCGGGAGTGGCTAGCCTGAGCCGAAGCGCAGTCCGCACTTAAGCGGGCAAGGCCGTCGCCAACACGTCAAACTCCGCACCCCACGCCGCGCGCCATGCGTGGCGCGTCGCTTCGTCGACCCATGCGCCGTCGATGCCGTTGAGCATGAACTCGCGCAACTCGGCAATGCTGAAGCCGAAGTGGCTATACATCAATTGCCATGCTTCGCTTGGCGTCACTTTGTGCAGCGTCGGGTCGTCGGTGTTCGGGTGAATTTTCAGGCCCAGACCCGGCATGCGCCGCATGGGATGCTGTTCGGCCCAGACTTCCGGGGCGAGCGTGCGCAAATAGTAGGAGTTGGTCGGCACCACGGTGAACACGATGCCGCGTTCCGCGTATTGGGCCGCCAATTGAGGGTTATCGACGATCGTATAGCCGTGATCGATCCGGTCGCAATGCAGCAGGTCGACGGCCGTCTCGACATTGCGCCACGGCATGCCGAATTCGCCCGCATGCGCGGTGGTTTTGAAGCCGGCGTTGCGCGCATTACGGTACGCCTTCCAGAACAACTCAGGCGGCCGGTCGTTCTCGCGGTAATCGATCCCGAGACCCGCCACTTCGTCCGCGCGATGCGCGCACATCCAGTCGACTAACGCGACCGCTTCGTCGGGATCGGCTTCGCGGTCGATGCTCGGGATCAGGCGCGCGCTGATGCCGAAGTCGCGCGCGGCGTCGCGAATCGCGGTGACGATGGCCGCTTGCGCATCCGCATAGGGAATCTTAGAGACGCGCACCGTGCCGGTAGGATTCCAGAAGAATTCGCTATGACGCACCTGGTGCGCGGCGGCATCGGCGAGATATTCGTAGGCGATGCGATGCAGGTCGTCCGCATGCGTGAGCAGATGCTCGTCGAGCGCGCGCAGCACACGCAGCACGCCGACCGGTTTTTCGCCGCGGGTATAGAACGCGTCGATTTCTTCGCGGTCGATCGGCGCGTTGCTCTTTTCAGCGAGCGCGATAAAGGTCTCGTGACGCACCGCGCCCAGCAGATGGCAATGCAATTCGACCTTCGGCAGGGCGGTGAAGAAGGCGCGATGGGCATCGGTGAGCGTAATGCCACGGCGCGATGCGGGCACGTTGCCCAATGTCTCTTTCATGTCGGTATGGTTTTCGGTAGTGCGTAAAACTCGACGCTAATTCAGTTTAGTGCGAATGCAGGATAACAATGTGCGGCAAAGCCGGGTAACCAGGCTGCCACGGTGCAAATCTCAATGCGGCTTCACCACGGTATAGAAGTAATAGCCGAGCGGCACGGCCAGCACATAGAGGCCCCACGGTACTTCACGGAAACGTCCGGCGAGCAGCTTGACTAGCACATAGCAGAGCAGGCCGCCCGCAATACCGGTGCCGAAACTGTTCGACATCAATGTGAGCAACACCATCGAGAGAACGGGCAGCGAGTCGCTGAAGTCGTCGAAATGCGTGTGGCGAATCGTGCTGAACATCGATAGTCCGATCAGGATCAACGCGGGCGCGGTGGCTTCCTTCGGAATGGCCAGCGCGACCGGCACGAACAACAGCATCAGTGCGAACATCGCGGCGGCCGCGAGCGAAGAAAAGCCCGTACGTCCACCCGCTTCAACACCTGCCGCGGATTCCACCAGCGCTGTGAGCGCCGGGATGCCGAACACCGGACCGAGCGTCGCCGCAATCGAATCGACCAGAAACGGGCGGTTGATGTTCGGCAGATTCGCGTTTTCGTCGAGCAGATCCGCTTTGGCGCCGACCGCGAGTGTGGTGCCGAGCGTCGAGAAAAACTCCGCCGCGAAGAACACGAACAGATACGGAATCGCGGCCACGCTCAAGGCGCTCGCAATGTCGAGCTTGAACGCGATCGGCGCGATGCTATGCGGCCACGACAGAAACGACGCGGGCATATGCGTGACGCCGAGCGGCACACCGGCGGCGGCCGCAATCAGGATCGCCCACAAGATCGCGCCGGGCACGCGGCGGCCTTGCAGCACCACTGCCGCGCCGAGGCCGATCAAAGCGACCAGGGTGCCCGGGCGCGAGAAGTCGCCGAGCGCGAGCGCATTGGTTTTCGCGTTGGCGACTACCATCCCGGCGTTACGGAAGCCGAGCACCGCGATGAACAAACCGATCGAGGCGCCGAGCCCGAGTTTGATTTGCGCCGGAATTAGCTGCACCACGAGACTACGCGCGCCCACCAGCGTCAGGATCAGAAACAGCACGCCGGACACGAAGGCGATGCCGAGGCCCGTTTGCCACGCGACATGCTCGCCTGCGAGCGTAATGCCGAGAATCACCGAGCCGCCGATGCCGGGTCCCACAAGAAACGGCAGATTCGCGTACAGCGCCATCAGCACCGTGCTCAGCACGAACACCAGAATCGTTGCGGTCGTCGCCGCGCCACGATCCATGCCGCCCGCCGACAGCAGCGACGGAATCACTACCAGCAGATAGGCGGCCGCCAGAAACGACGTGATGCCGGCAATCGTTTCGATACGCACGCTGGTCTTGCGCTCGGCGAGTGCGAAGCGCCGTTCGAGCCAGCCGCCGCGCGCGGCGGCTGCAATGTTGTTTGCTGTCGGCATTGAAGATTCGTTATTGATCAATTGATTCATCCTGTTACCACGCCATTTATACTGCTGCGCATTGCGTCGATGCATTGCTCTCCATGACCGACCGTTCGTCCCTCTTGCCCGCGCTCACGCTGCGGCAAATCCAGTACTTCGTGACGCTTGCGCATGCACGCAGTTTCACGCAGGCCGCGCAGTCGCTCGCCTTGACGCAGCCTGCGCTGACCGCGGCGATCCGGCAGATCGAGTTCCTGCTCGGCGGCCCGTTGTTCGCGCGCTCCGCGCATCGGTTGACGCTCACGCATGCGGGCGCCAGCGTGTTGCCGCTCGCGGAGCGTCTGCTCAATCAGGCGCGCGGCACCTTCGACGATATGGCGAGCACCTTCGCCGAACGCGTGCAGACGGTGCGCATCGGACTGATTCCGTCCGCTGCGGCGCGTCTGTTGCCCGCGCTCACCTTGTTGCGCGCAAAGCAGGCGTCGCTGCGTTTTACGCTGAACGACATGCCGAACACCGCCTTGATCGATGCCGTGCGGCAAGGGGCAGTCGATTTTGGCGTGGGGGTGCACGAGCCCGATGCGGCCGCGGCGGACAACGATGGCGAAGCCGCGTTGCGCTACCAGGACCTGTTCGAGGATCAGATCGTGGTGGTGGTGCGGCGCGACGATCCGCTCGCGCAGAAAAAGACCCTTGCGTGGGCGAAGCTGGTGGGCCGCGATCTCGCGGTGTTCGTGCGCGGCAGTGTCAGCGACGCGTTGCAGCGCACCGGCGGGGCCGAAGGTTTGCAACTGACAGTCGCTTACCGCGTCGAGTACACCGAGCCCTTGTACGAACTCGTGCGCAACCGCCTGGCGATTGCGGTACTGCCCAGTCTCTACACCATGCATCTGCACGACACGGAACTGGTCGCGTTGCGTCTCGACAAGCCGCGCGTCACCCGTTCGATCGCACTGATTTCGCTTGCCGGCGACGATCGCGGCCCGCACGTGCGTGCTTGCCGCGAATGGCTTGCCGCGCATATCTGACGCAACGTGTGCGCTAGGCACGACCGTTGCCGAGCCATTCACGGGTTCGCGCGTGCGCCGGATCACGGCAGCGTGGCGAGCCGCGCGCGCAAGGCGGCATAAAAACCATCCGCATCGACTTCGGTGATCCAGGTCGCGTTCGGCTTGCGGCCGCTGTGTCCGCTCCAGTCCACCACGGTTTCACCGAGCGTCCATTCGCCGACTGTCTCGATCATCACGTTGACCTCGCGCCCCTTGAACAGGGACGGCTCGATCAGATAGCCCGTCGCGCAGGGGTCATACATCGGCGCTTCTTCAACGCCCCGGCGTCCCTTCTGATACGCGACTTCCGCGGCCATGATATCGGCCGCCATGGTGCCGCAGCGATTGCCGAGCGCGCGAATCGGCGCGATCCGGGCCGGCGTGATCGGCGCTTTCACGGCGACGTCGCGCGGCAGCACGACGATCGGCACACCGCTCGCAAACACCACTTGCGCGGCCTGCGGGTCGACGTAGATGTTGAACTCGGCCGCGGGCGTGATGTTGCCGCGCTCGAAGAAGGCGCCGCCCATCAGCACGATTTCGCGGATGCCGTTGCGAATCTCCGGTGCTTCGGTGAACGCGGTGGCGAGGTTGGTCAGCGGCCCGAGCGCGCACAGCGTCATGCTATGCGGCGGCGCCGCGCGCAAGGTGTCGATCAGAAAAGCAACCGCGTGCTGCGACGCGAGAGGCGCGAGCGGTTCATGCAGCGGCACGCCTTCGAGACCGGTCTTGCCGTGCACGTTGGCGGCCGTGATCAGTTCGCGCGTGAGCGGGCGCGGGCAGCCGGCATAGACCGGCAGCGATTGCGTTTGCTCGGCCCAGTCACGCACGATACGCGCGTTGCGTTCGGTGAGGTTGAGCGGCACGTTGCCCGCGACCGTCGTGATCGCGCGCACGTCGAGCCGATCGCTTGCACCGAGGGCGAACAGGATCGCGATCGCGTCGTCCTGACCGGGATCGCAATCGATGATCACGCTGCGGCGCGCGCCACTTTGCAAAGCGGCGGCGCTCGAAGCGGACGTGCCACTGGCCGCGTCTGCTGTTCCGGCACCACCTGCAGCGGCGGCGAGCATCGGCCACGCCGATGCACCCGCTGCCAGTCCCATGGCCGTGCGCAAAAACGCGCGACGGTTCTGCGTTGGATCGAAGGCATTCATCATCGTCAGAACACGTGGCGCATGCCGACCGTCGTGATCATCTGACGGATGCCGGTGGATTGCGCATAAGCAAAAATCTGCGCGTGTTGCGCGTCGCCAGCCGCTTGCTGCGCGATCACCGTCAGCGCGACGTCGGTGCGTTTCGACAGGAAATAGTCGGCTTGCAGATTGACCTGATGCCATTTGGGGCTCGTGTTGATCACATCGTATTTGCCGTCAGTGAAGGCATACGCTGCGCCGAGAACGAGCGCGGGCGTCACGTGGTAATTCAGGTTCAGGTTGTAGTTCTGCAAATGCAGATGCGAACCGTCGAGATAATCGTAGCGGACATCGGTGAAAAGCGCTGCAAATTGCGCGGGGCCGACCGTATAGAAGCCACCCGTGCCGAAGATGCGTTGCTTGCTCGCATACGCAGCCGGATGCAGCGCGCTCTTCGCGAAGATCAGCAGCGACGACGCATAGTCGTTCGAAATCGCGCCGTCCGGATTGGTCGCGCTAAACGGGTTGTTGTACTGCGCGTAGACCACGCTCCACTTCAGCGGGCCATTCTCGTAACCGGCGCCGAAACTGTATGCATTGTTGTTGGCGAAACCGGTGGCGTTGCTGAAGCCGTATTCGGCGGTGGCCTTCAGGCCGTGGTAGTCGGGCGTCACGTACTTCACCGCATTCTGCACGCGGATGTCGTTATAGCCGTTGTCGTTGTCGCCGATGTTCACGCCGTTACTGGCAATGATCACCGGGCCGACGTAGTCGTGCACCGTGTCGTACTGACGGCCGAAGGTCAACGTACCGTACGTCTTGCTGGCGAGCCCGACGAACGCCTGCCGGCCGAATTCGCGGCCGTTTTGCGACGCGGTGCCGGTCATCACGTTAAAGCCGTTTTCCAGCTGGAAGATCGCGGTCGTGCCGCCGCCCAGATCTTCGACGCCCTTCAAACCCCAGCGCGGGTTCTGGTTGGTCCCCGAAAGTGCCTGCCACGCGTTCTTGCCGCCCTGATTCGTCGCATAGCCGACGCCCGCCGAAATCAGGCCATACAGCGTCACGCTGCTTTGCGCATGGGCGGCGCTGGAGAGCGCGCCGGCGATCGCGAGAGGGGCGAACTTGAGTAGTTTCATCGTGGTCCAGTAGCGGGAAAGGAGGGCGCCGAGCGGAGGGCGCATTCGAACTGGGCTCGACTATACGAAGCCGTCGTCTATAAAAATAATGTTGTTTTCTTATAGTTCTATAAATTTAATCTATTCAATGAGGTCTCCGCTGGCCACCGTCGGCGCGCCGTCGGTCCGATGCCTGCTGAGCCCAAGCGTCCTTATCACCTGTAATGGCATCGTTGCCGGGCTTCGGGCGATTCTGTATGGTGGGTCATCGATCTACCCCATGAGACTCCGAATGACGTCCGCAACAGACCCGCTTTTGCAACCGCTTTTGCAACCGATTCGCTCCGATGTCCTGATTGTCGGAGCCGGGCCTGTCGGCCTTTTCGCCGCTTTCGAAGCCGGTGTAATCGGCCTGTCATGCCAGATCGTCGATGGCCTCGACAAGGTAGGCGGGCAGTGCATCGAGCTCTATCCGGACAAGCCGATCTACGACATCCCCGCGATTCCCTCATGTACCGCGCGCGAACTGGTCGAGCGTTTGATGGCGCAATGCAAGCCGTTCGATGTGCCCATCCATCTCGAGCAACGGGTCGAGTCGGTCGAGCAGCGCGACGACGGGCGCTGGACCGTGCGCACCGACCGCGGCCTCGTATTCGACGTGGCCGCGATTCTGCTCGCCGCCGGCAATGGCGCGTTCGTGCCGCAAAAACTGGCGCTCGCCGAGGCCGTGCCGCTGGAATCGCGTCACGTGCACTACAGCGTGCAACGTCTCGCCGATTTCGCCGGCAAGACGGTGGTGGTGGCCGGCGGCGGCGATTCCGCGCTCGACTGGGCGCTGGCCCTGCGCAAGGTCGCGGGGCGTGTGACGCTGGTGCATCGTCGCAACGGCTTCAGCGCGGCGGATTCGAGTGTCGAGTCGATGCGGCGCGCGGTCGAGGCAGGGGAGATGGACTTCATCGTCGGTGCGATTTCGGGGCTCAATGTAGAAGGCGATACGCTGAAATCGATCGCGCTGCGGCATATCGAAGGCGAAACGCAACTCGTCACCGAGCACCTCGTCGTGCTGTACGGCCTGGTCGCCGATCTCGGGCCGATCGCGCAGTGGAATCTGTCGATCCACGGCGGCCGCGTCGATGTGGATACGTCCAACTACGAGAGCTCGCGGCCCGGCATCTTCGCGGTCGGCGACATCGCCAACTATCCGAACAAGCAGAAGCTGATTCTGTCCGGGTTTCACGAGGCGTCGCTGGCGCTGCGCAAGGCGTACACGTACGCCTATCCGGAGAAGAAGCGGGTGCACGTCCATTCCAGTTACGACGCGAAGCTGGCGGAAAAGGTCGGCGCGGCGGGCTGACCGGGGGACAACCGTTCAGCGGGCACGGGAGGCCATGCTCCGCGGTCCTCCCCGCGAACGTCGGCCACGTGCCGTGTATTCGTCTGACCATACTTGCCGTCCCCCCTTTGTTGAGAAATCTGACTTCTGCGAATTTAAATTTGACAATATCTGACTTTGCAGATATATTGCTCCCAACCAAGAAGGAGCTGCGCATGGAGCACTACACGCCGGAGAGTTTCGGTCTGACAAACAGCGTGGGATTCGCCATCAACAAGGCGCGCAACGTGCTGATTACGGAAATGGACGCTGCGCTCAAGGATCTGGATGTCACCAGCCAGCAAATGGGCATCCTGCTGTCGTTGCGTCAGGACATTGCGACCACGCCGTTCGAGTTGTCCAAACATCTCGGTATCGACACGGGTTTGATGACACGCATGCTCGACAAGCTCGAGACCAAGGGGCTGCTGGAGCGCTCGCGCAGTATCGAGGATCGGCGCGTCGTCAATCTGAAGTTGACGAAGGCCGGGGAGGGCATCGCGGCGCAACTTCCGCAGATTGCGCCGGCGGTGCTCAACGGGCGTTTGAGGAAATTCACCAAAACCGAATTCGAGGAATTGCGCCGCCTGCTGAACAAGTTTCTCGAAGACTAGCAAGCGACGAGGCAAACAGCGCTGCGAACGATCGCAGCCATTTTTTCACCTTAATATCTGACAGGTCAGCAAATGATATTGCAGCTAAATAGGCAGGCAGCCAGGTCACACATCGCGAAGGCGGGCGTGACGGTGATCTTCGCGGCCGTACTGTCGGCTTGCGCGAACTACGCTGGCATCTCGAGCGACAAACAGATGGCGCAGCCGCAGACCTACGCGACGCAACAAGGCCTCCCCGCGGATCACGGCCACTGGCCCGCCGCCGATTGGGCGGATCAGTTCGGCGACGCGCAACTGAAGGCCTTGCTTGTGGAAGCGCTGAAGGGCAATCCGTCGATCGAACAGGCCCGGGCACGCGTTGCCGCGGCCGCTGCGTATAGCGACACGGCGAAGGCCAGCACGATGCCGCAAGTCGGTGCCACGTATTCGTTCACGCGCCAGCAGTATTCGGGCACGGCGCTGGTGCCGCCGCCGTATGGCGGTTCATGGCAATCGGAGAACCAGGGCCTGTTATCCGCTTCCTACGATCTCGACTTGTGGGGCAAGAATCGCGAAGCGCTCAAGGCCTCGCTGTCTCAACTGCAGGCGAGCGAAGCGGATGCCGAAGTCGTCAGATTGTCGCTGACGTCCGCAACGGCACGGGCCTATAACCAGTTGGCCCGTCTGTACGCGTTACGCGACATCGCGCAGCAGGAGGTTACGCAACGCGAGCAGATCGACCGCATCACCGCCGGCCGCATTGCAACAGGGCTCGACACCCAGGTCGAGCGCAAGACGGCGCAAGCGAACCTCGCCACGAGTCGCGCGACGTTGGCGTCGCTCGACGGCAGCATCCTCACCACCCGTTATCAGCTGGCCGCTTTGCTTGGCGCCGGCCCGGACCGTGGCCTCGCGATTGCGCGCCCAACGCTCGGAATCGGCGACGAAGTAAGTCTGCCGGAGAACCTGCCTGCCGACCTGGTGAGCCGCCGCCCGGACCTGGTCGCTGCCAGATGGCGCGTCGACGCGCTTACGCATGACGTGAAGGAAGCCAAAGCCGAGTTCTATCCCGACATCAACCTGAGCGCCGCGATCGGTCTCGATGCGTTCGGCTTCGGCCGCTTTCTGAGCGCAGCGAGCCGCACGGCATCGGCGGGTCCCGCGATCCATCTGCCGATCTTCGACGGCGGTCAGTTGCGCGCGCAACTAAAGGGCCGGTATGCCGACTTCGATTACGCCGTCGCGGCGTATAACCAGACGCTCGTCACCGCGCTCTCGGAAGTCGCGACGCAACTCGCGCAAATCCGTTCCACCGAAGAGCAACTCGGCGATGCGCAAGCCGCTCAGGAAGCCGCCCGCGGCGCCGATCAATTGGCGCTCACGCAGTACAAGGCCGGTCTTACGAATCAGCTGACGGTACTGAATGCCGACACCACGGCGCTCGCTGCCGACCAGCAGGTCGCGAATCTGAAGATGAACCGCCGCGATCAGCAGATTGCGCTGGCTGCTGCATTGGGCGGCGGCTATACGGACAACGCCGATTCGGGCGCACAGGGCAGCGTGGCCGCGTCGACAACCTCGGCTACTTCGGCTACTTCGGCTACTTCGGCTACTTCGGCTACTTCGGCTACTTCGGCCAGTTCGGCAGTACAAACCAACCCCGTCGTCGCCACCCGCTAAGACGCCATCGCGACGCTTTCACTTTCTGTCAGGACCCACAAAATGAGCGATACGATCACCACCACCCGCGAGACGGCGGACGCTGACCAACCCCAGCAAGTGCGGGCCCCTGCGAAGCGCAAGCTGCTGCTCTCCTTGCTGGCCGCCACCGTGGTGTTGGCCGGCGCGGGCTACGGCGCCTACTACATCACGAACGGCCAGTACCATCAGTCGACCGACGATGCCTACGTCAACGGCAATCTCGTGCAGCTAACGCCGCAAGTGAGCGGCACCGTGGTGGCGGTGAACGCCGACGACACGCAGATCGTCAAGCAGGGCGCACCGGTCGTCACGCTCGATAACGCCGATGCGAAAGTCGCGCTCTCGAACGCCGAAGCGACACTCGGCCAGACCGTGAGACAGGTCAGCGGCCTCTACGTGAACAACGATTTCTACGCCGCGACCGTTGCCCAACGTCAGTCCGATCTCGCGCGCGCCGAAGACGACCTCAAGCGCCGCCAGGCCGTTGCCGAAACTGGCGCGGTATCCGGCGAGGACATCGCCCATGCACACGACGCGGTCAGCTCCGCGCAAGCCGCGCTCGACGCCGCTCGCCAGCAGGCCGCAGCCAACCATGCGCTGACCGACCGCACGTCGGTCGAACAGCATCCGAACGTACAGGCCGCCGCCTCGAAAGTGCGCGACGCGTACCTAAGTTACGCGCGCAACACCTTGCCCGCGCCGGTGACGGGCTATGTGGCCCGTCGCTCAGTGCAGGTTGGCCAACGCGTTGCGCCGGGCACGCCGCTGATGGCGATCGTGCCGCTCGACGGTGTGTGGGTCGATGCGAACTTCAAGGAAGGCCAGTTGAAACACATGCGCATTGGTCAGCCGGTCACGCTGACGGCCGATGTGTATGGGTCGAGCGTCAAGTATCACGGCCACGTGGTCGGCTTCTCGGCGGGTACGGGCGCGGCATTCGCCGTGTTGCCCGCGCAGAACGCGACCGGCAACTGGATCAAGGTCGTCCAGCGCCTCCCGGCGCGAATCCAGCTCGACCAGAGCGAACTGAACGCTCATCCGCTGCGGATCGGCCTGTCGATGCAAGTCGATGTCGAAACGCGCGACGAGTCGGGCACCCAACTGGGCGCGGCAATCAACACCACTTATCACACGGACGTGTTCGCCCAGTACGGCGCCGACGCCGATGCCGAAATCGCCAGGATCATCGCGCAGAACATGCCGTCGGCACGTGCTGTAGCGGCAAGCGCGACACCAAAGAACGCAGCACGGATAGCAGGTTGAACGGGCGCTCTCCCGACGCCCGTTTTTTTAAGCAATTAGCTGACAAGTCAGACATTAGCCTTCTTCAATAGGTGACGAAATGAATGGATCGCCCAACGCCGCAGCGCTCCCGCCTCTGACCGGCGGCAAGCTCGTGCTGGCGACGCTTGCCGTGGCATTGGCCACGTTTATGAACGTGCTTGATTCGTCGATCGCGAACGTCGCGATTCCGACCATTGCGGGCAATCTTGGTGTGTCGGTGGACGAGGGGACGTGGGTGATTACGCTGTTCGCAGCGGCCAACGCGATTGCGATTCCGTTGACGGGTTGGCTCACCCAGCGCGTCGGGCAAATCAAACTGTTCGTGTGGGCAATTCTGTTGTTCGTCCTCTCGTCGTGGTTGTGCGGCATTGCGCCGACGCTGCCGGTACTGCTCGCGGCGCGGATCGTGCAGGGTGCGGTGGCGGGTCCGTTGATTCCGCTGTCGCAGGCGATTCTGCTCGGCTCGTATCCGCGGGAAAAAAGCTCGCACGCTTTGGCGTTGTGGGCCATGACGGCAACGGTCGGCCCCATCGCCGGCCCGGCGCTCGGCGGCTGGATCACCGATAGCTACTCGTGGTCATGGATCTTCTACATCAATATTCCGGTTGGCCTCTTTGCAGCAGGCGTGACGTGGGCGATCTACCGCACACGCGAAACCCCGACGAAGCGCCTGCCGATCGACAAGATAGGGCTGCTCTCGCTGATCGCATGGGTGGGCTCGCTGCAGATCATGCTCGACAAGGGCAAGGACCTCGACTGGTTCAACTCGCCCGTGATTGTCGCGCTGACCGTATTCGCAGCGATCAGCTTTGTGTTCTTTCTGATCTGGGAGCTGACCGAGAAGAATCCGATCATCGACTTGCGATTGTTCGGAGGGCGTAATTTTCTGGGCGGCACGATTGCGATTTCGGTGGCGTACGCGGTGTTCTTCTCCAACCTTGTTCTGTTGCCGCAGTGGATGCAGGAGTATCTGAGCTACCGGTCGGTGGACGCCGGTCTGGCTACCGCGCCGCTTGGCGTTTTTGCTGTAATTCTTGCTCCGGTAATGGCGAAGATCATGCCGAAGTCGGATGCGCGAGTGTTGGCGACGCTGGCATTTCTCGGGTTTGCCAGCGTGTTTTTCATGCGCTCGCATTACACGACGGGCGTGGATACGTGGACCCTGGTTTTGCCGACTCTGCTGCAAGGTATTCCGACCGCATTGTTCTTTGTGCCGCTGACGGCGATCATTCTTTCCGGCCTCACCCCCGACAAGATTCCGGCCGCCGCGGGATTGTCGAACTTTGCGCGGGTGTTTGCGGGGGCAGCGGGAACGTCGCTTGCTACTACGGGTTGGAATGACCGCACGATCTTGCATCATGCGCAGCTTGCCGAGCAAACGAGTGTGAACAATCCGACGTTCACTTCCGCTCTGGACGCCGCACAAGCGGCGCTGGGCGGAAGCGCTTCTCAGGCGATGGCGTTCTTCGAACAGTCGATGAACGCACAGGCTGCGATGCTCGGTCTGAACGATATTTTCTGGCTTTCAGCCGTGATTTTCGTGGTGATCATTCCGTTGATCTGGTTGACGAAGCCGGACAAGGCGAGCGCGGCCGCGGCGGCTGGCGCCGGGGGGCATTGAGGGTCGGAGGTCCGCTGCGTGGTCGTCGTCTGATTCAGCCCACTAACGTTGGTCAACGACGTTGGACAATGAGTGGGCAATACCCCAAACATGGAGGTGAGCCAGTGTATGCTGCCTGAACATACCAATAGACGCTTTTCATCATGAACAAGACCGACGTCCACCCCGCAGGAGACAACCGCGAGGCCGCTGACGAGCCACCCGTGCTCCGTGCGGACGCGCCAGCCGAGGTCGATTACTGGTCGCTGGTCCAATCGATCGAAGACTACGCAATCTTCCTGCTGGATCCGAAGGGATATATCGTCAGCTGGAATGCCGGCGCGCAAAAACTGAAGGGTTACGCGGCGCACGAAATCATCGGCGAACACTTCTCGCGTTTCTACCCTGCCGAAGCCGTGGCGCGCGGCTGGCCCGCGTACGAGTTGCAGCAAGCCGCGCTGACTGGCCGCTTCGAGGACGAAGGCTGGCGGGTTCGCAAAGACGGTACGACCTTCTGGTGCAACGTGGTCATTACGGCGGTGCGCAACGAGGCGGGTGTGCTGACCGGCTTCGCCAAGATTACTCGCGATCTGACCAGCCAGCGCGCGTTTGTGGAGGCGTTGCGGCAGAGCGAGGAGCGTTTCCGTCTGTTGGTCGACAACGTGAAAGACTACGCGATTTTCATGCTCGATCCGGACGGCTATGTGGTCAGCTGGAACGCAGGCGCCGCCCGCATCAAAGGCTATACACGCGAAGAAATCGTCGGCCAGCATTTCTCGAACTTCTACACGCGCGAAGAAGCCGCGGCCGGCAAGCCCGCGCGCGAACTGGCGATCGCGAGGCAGCTCGGCAAGGTCGAAGACGAAGGCTGGCGCGTGCGCAAGGACGGCACAACCTTCTGGGCCAACGTCAATATTACGGCGGTGTATGACGAATCGAACCGGCTGCGTGGTTTCGCGAAAGTCACACGCGATCTGACCGAGCGCCGTGAGCGCGAAGAACTGGCGCGCTCCAGCGAGCGCATGCGCAAGTTTCTCGCGACCCTCGCGCACGAATTGCGCAATCCGCTTGCGCCGGTGCGTAACGCGATCGGCGTGATGCAACTCGAAGCGGGCGTGAGTCCAACGCTGGCACGCTCGCGCGATCTCATCGACCGCCAGGTCACGCACCTCACGCGTCTCGTCGACGATCTGCTCGACGTCGGCCGCATCATGTCGGACAAGGTCGAGTTGCGCCTCGCGCGCGTCGATCTGGCCGAGGTGGTGGCACGTGCGATCGAAGCGGCACGGCCGTTTACCGACTCACGGGAGCAGAGTGTGGGGACGCATATGCCGGTCGAGCCGCTGATCGTGCACGGTGATACAACGCGGCTCGTGCAGGTGCTGCAAAACCTGCTGCATAACGCGTCGAAGTTTTCGCCGCCTGGTAGCCGCATCGAGATCTTCGGACGGGTCGATCATCAGATGGCCGTGCTGGAGGTGCGCGATCATGGCCGCGGCATTCCGGCACGTTCGCTCGATGCGATCTTCGAGCTGTTCGCGCAGGAAAAGGAAGGGCAAAGCCTCGGCGAAGGTGGCCTCGGCATCGGCCTCACACTGTGCAAATCGCTGGTCGAATTGCATGGCGGAAGCATCATCGCGAGCAGCGAGGGCGCGGGGCGCGGCAGCTCGTTCACGCTCAGTTTGCCGTTTGCCTCAGTGCTCCCCGCGGAGCAGGCCAATCAGGCCGGCATGGCGGAAAACGAGGTGTCACCGCTGCGTATTCTGCTGGTGGACGACAATCGCGACTCCGCCGACAGCCTTGCCATGCTGCTCGAACTCAAAGGCCACGAAGTCCGCATCGCCTACGACGGCCCGCAGGCGCTCGCCGTTGCGCCGCGCCTCGCACCCCACCTTGCCTTGATCGACCTTGCGATGCCAAAAATGGATGGTTACGCGACGCTCGAGGCGTTGCGCGCGATGCCCGCGCTCTCCGACACGGTGTTCGCCGCCATGACCGGCTTCGGTCACGCAAGCGATCGCGAACGGACCCAATCGGCGGGATTTCACGCCCATCTGGTCAAACCGGTGGAACTCGCGCTGTTCGAAGCGGTGCTGGAGCAGGCGGAAACGCGGCGCCGTCCGCGCAGTCCCGGCTAGCCGTCAACGCGCGCTTCCTTCATACGAGTGCGCGGCGCGTTGTCCTCAGCGCGCTATAAGCCCTGAAATATTGCGGCGTGTCCCAGGTGTCAGGCACCTGCGGCACGCCGCTTGCTGTCGGTCTGCACGCGCTGCGGCTAGCAAAAGTCCGTGCGCACAGATCGAACAGATTCAGGGAGACGCGATGCTCGATACGCGTGATCGTGCGGCCGGCGTGAGTGCGCGGCCACCGGAAAAAATCAGCAGAACTCGCACTCGCGATTCTCATCAGGCACTCGCCGGAGAGGACGCTATGCGTTCTGCCGAGCCGCTTGAAGATTTTCTGCATGACAGGCATTTCGACGCGAGTGACCCCGCCGCGTTAGGCGATGTTTTGCGTGCATTGATCCGGCGAGGCTATGATCGTTTGCCCTTCGCACCGCTGCCCGGGCACGGGCAGACACTGGTGCGCTGGCGTACCCTCGCCGCGGTCGCGGCGTGCGATCTCGGTCTGGTCAAACTGTTCGAAGGGCACACCGATGCGCTGGCGATTCTCGCCGAGCTGCACGGACCCACGCCGTCTTTGGGTAGCCGCTGGGGCGTGTGGGCCGCGGAGCCGCCTGACACGCGCGTGCGGGCCAGCAAGTGCGTGACTCGTACGGAAACAGAGGATGCCGGGCAACTGTATCTGAGCGGCACAAAAGCCTGGTGTTCGGGCGCGGGCGTAGTCAGTCATGCGCTCGTCACTGCGTGGCTCGACGACGAACCCGTGCTGGCGGCCGTCGCGATGGATCACGCGTCGATTTCGATCGACACATCGAAGTGGCAGGCGATAGGCATGCAGGCAACCGCTAGCGCTGACGTCAGCTTCGACCAGACACCCGCCACACGCGTGGGCGCAGCCCATGCCTACGTGCGCCGGCCGGGCTTCTGGCACGGCGGCGCCGGCATTGCCGCGTGCTGGTATGGCGCCGCCACGCAGATCGGCCGGACGTTGCGCGAAGCGTCCACGCAACGTGCCGACGCACATCGGCTCGCCCACCTCGGCGCGGTCGATGTCGCGTTGGCGGGAGCCGCCGCAGTGCTGCGCGAAACCGCTGCCCATATCGACGCGAACCCGCAAGCCGACTCGCAGCGTGAGGTCATGCGCGCACGCCTCGTCGTTGAAGAAGCGGCGGCGGCCGTGATGTGTCACGCAACGCGCACGCTCGGCGCCGGTCCCTTGTGCCGCGATGGGCGCTTCGCTCGCGCGCTGGCGGACCTGCCGGTGTTTCTGAGGCAAAGCCACGCCGAACGCGATCTTGCCGCGCTCGGCGAGTTGACCGTCAAGGCAACGTTCGACTTCAACGCCGCAGCCGGAGGTGCACCGTGGACGCTCTGACGCGATACATGGAGGGCTGCTGACATGAGCTCTACCGCGGCGTACTTCGATGAACTCTACAAAGGCAGCGACGACCCGTGGAAGTTGCGCCAGGGCTGGTACGAGCACCGCAAGCGTTCGCTCACGCTGGCGCTGTTGCCGCGTCCGCGGTATCGCAACGCGTTCGAGCCGGGCTGTGCGAACGGGGAACTGACGGCTGAACTCGCGACCCGCTGTGATGGGTTACTCGCCGTCGATCTGCACGAAACAGCGGTGCGTCTTGCACGCGAACGTGTTGCCGGTATGCGGCAGGTTCGCGTCGAGCAGTGCACGGTGCCGCACGAATGGCCGACCGCAACGGCACCGTTCGACCTGATCGTCATCAGCGAGTTTGCCTATTACCTTGATGCCGCCGACCTTGAAACGCTGGCCGCGCGAATCGCTGGATCGCTCACGCCGGACGGCACGCTGCTCGCTTGTCACTGGCGCCGTCCGTTTACGGAGGCGCTGGAGAATGCCGATACCGCGCACGCGTTATTCGATGCGCGCTGCGGTTTGACGCGTCTCGCGCATCACGACGAAGCCGATCTGCTGATCGACGTCTGGTCGCGCGATGCGCGTTCGGTCGCGCAGCGCGAGGGGCTTCTATGATCGGTGTGATCGTTCCGGCGCATAACGAAGAGGCGTTGCTGGCGCCTTGTCTTGCCGCATTGATCGAAGCAGCGCGACATGCCGATCTGGCCGGCGAGGTCGTGCGGCTCGTCGTCGTGCTCGACGCCTGCAGCGATTTTTCCGAGGCGATCGTGCGTGCTTACGGTGTCGAGATTTTGACGCTGAAGGCGCGCAATGTCGGTATCGCGCGTGCGACGGGGGCCGACTACCTGCTGGCGGATGGCGCTCGCTGGCTTGCCTTCACCGATGCCGACAGCCGCGTGTCGCCAGGTTGGCTGGTCGCGCAGTTGTCGCTGGGCACGGACGCGGTGTGCGGCTCGATTGCCGTCGACGACTGGACCGCCCATCCGCACAGTGTGCGCGAATATTTTCGCAAGACCTATGTGGACGCGGACGGTCATCGCCACGTGCATGGCGCGAACCTCGGCGTCTCAGCCGAGGCATATCGACGAGCCGGTGGATTTCCACCGCTCACATGCCGCGAAGACGTCGCGCTTGTCGACCGCTTGATCGAAACGGGCGCCAGCATCGCATGGAGCGCCGCGCCGCGCGTGATCACGAGCGCGCGCACGGTGACGCGCGCACGCGATGGTTTCGGCGATACGCTTCTCGCGTGGGCGACCGGGACGGGATAAACGCGCGCGCTAGCCTCGACCGCCTCGCGAGATCTCTTCACCCGCGCGATGCGGCATGCGCAGCGTGACCGGAATCGACGCGAACGAGCACAGGCCCACCACCAGAAACGCGGGCCAGAAATCCGACCACATGATGCCTGGATGTCCGTGCAGCACGCGCGAAATCTGTAGCACGATACCGCCCACCGTCACGCCCAGGCCGAGCGACATCTGCTGCACGACGCTGCCGAGACTTGTCGCGCGGCCCACGTCGCGGCTGGCGATTTCCGCGTAAGTCAGCGAGTTGAGACTCGTGAATTGCAGCGCAGGGAAGAAGCCGCCGAGCAACACCACAAACCAGATGATCCAGGTCGGCGTGCCGGGGAAAAACAATCCGCACGCCGCGATCGCAATCCCTGACAACGCCGCGTTGACCACCAGCACCGAACGGAAGCCGTAGCGATGCAGCACGCGCGAGGCGAACGTACGCATGAACATGCCGCCGAACGCGGACGCGCAGGTAATCAGGCCGGACTCGAACGCGCTCATGCCGTGTCCTTCCTGCAGCATCAACGGCAACAGAAAGGGCAGCGCACCGAGGCCGATGCGAAACAGTGAGCCGCCGAGCACGCTCGCCTGGAAAGTCGGCACCTTGAAGAAGCGCAGATCGAGCAACGGCAATTTCACGCGCTGGGCGTACGCGACGTAGACCACCAGCAGAGCCGCGCCGCTTGCGCACATGCCGAACGCGTCCCGGTTCGACATGAGTTCGCCGCCGACCAGCGACAGTCCGAGCAGAAGCAGCACCGCGCCGGCCGCCGACAGAAAAAAACCGATCCAGTCTAGCGGTCCCGGATCCGGTTCACGCGTGTTGGCGATATACCGGTTGGTCAGATAGATGCCGAGAATGCCGATCGGCACATTGATGAAGAAAATCAGGCGCCAGTGCAGATAGGTGGTGATGAAGCCGCCGAGCAGCGGTCCGGCGGCCGGTCCGAGCAGCGCCGGGACGCTCAGATAGTTCATCGCGCGGATGAAGTCGGACTTGTGTACCACGCGGAAGATGATGATCCGCCCGACCGGCACCATCATCGCGCCGCCGACGCCTTGCACGAAGCGGGCGAGGGTGAAGGTGGCCAGCGAGTTCGACGCGGCGCACAGCAGCGAGCCAGTCACGAAGATGCCGATCGCGGTGCGGAAAATCGTGCGCGCACCGAAACGGTCCGCAAGCCAGCCGCACACCGGGATAAACACACCGAGACCGAGCACGTAGCTCGTTACCGCGATTTTCAGCGTGACCGGATCGCGCCCGAAGTCGCGCGCCATGACCGGCAACGCGGTGACGATCACATTCGCATCGACGCTTTCCATGAACATCGCACATGCGACGATAAGGGGCGCAATCAGGGCTTTCTGAACGACGGTCATGGAGGGGCGGGCGATCTGCGGCGGAAGGCCGCAGGCAAAGGCGACATTATTGCACCTGTACGGTGCGGATGGTTAATAGTGGAGCGCCTGATGCCGACCCTTTTCGAGATTGCGAGGATCGCGGATGTGACCGTCGCACAACATGCCGGCGAGATTATTGATATTTGTTGCGGTGCGGCACGAGAGGACTATAATCGGGTTATTGCCTAGGTATAAACCCTATACAGGAGTCCACCATGAACACCGCTTCCAACGCCGCTGTCCGCACTGCACCCGCCGCTAACACGTTTCTGGGCAAGCTCCGCGCACTGGCTCTGCACGCGCTGAACCTGCATTTGCAAAACTGCGCTGTGATCGCCGAAGCGCATCGCCGTCCGCAGTAAGCATCGCGACGCGCCAGTGTCAGCACGGACGCTTGCATAGCCGGACTGCCGCCAGGGTCACCGCCGTGGCAAGCAACCGGCGGTTTCGACCGTAACCGTATCGTTTAGCGGCTCGGGATCTCGAACACCAGACAGGTCGTCGTGGCATGCGCGTAGAGCGTGCCGTCGGGGCCGACGAGGCGAGCTTCCGCCGTGGCCAGTTGCCGTCCGCAATGAATCACCTTGCCTTCGGCGCGCACGCGTTGCACGCGCGGCGAGACGGCTTTGACGTAATTCACGCTCAGCTCCGCGGTCGTGTAGCCGCGGCCCGGCGGCATCATCGTGTGCACCGAGCAGCCTAGCGCGGAATCGAGCAAGGTGGCGATCCAGCCGCCGTGCACGGTGCCCAGTGGATTCAGATGCTGCGCGAGCGGCGTGCCCTGGAAGACCGCTTGCCCGGCACTGGCTTCGACGATCGTAAAGTCGAGCGTGCGCGCAATCGGGGCGTAGGGCAGCTCCGCGTTCATCATCGCCTGCATGACTTCCAGGCCGGTCTTGCCCGCCACCTGTTCGGGGCTTGCGACGCCCGGGCCCGGGCCGGCGTTAAGCTTCGCCAATACTTCCTGCTCGCGTGCGAGCCAGCGTTCCAGCTGTTGTTCGTTCGTCAATCCGTGTCTCCTGTCCTGAGGGAAGCGTGCTTCGGAATCGATGCATCGTCATCGATTAGAGCACCAAACCGCATCAGGGCGCTGGAGGGCCACCTCTGGATTGCCGGCACGCGCAGAGCCCGTGCGTTACTTCCTGATACGCGATGCAACCACGCGCTGCACTTTGGTCGCTCGCGCGGACAGTGCGCTCATCAGAAGCGCAATCGACACCAACCCGACCAGATACACACCGGCCATCACCCAATCCTGATCTGCCATCATCGTTCTCCTTCAATTGCCAACATTCCCGCCGCGAAAACCCAACATTGCGCCGTGCTCTTGATCTCGATTACGGCACGCGAAGCGAAAATCTTGATGGAGCGAATCAGCCTTTAAAACGGTGCACGATCGAGCGATATCGACCTCATGTCGAATCTTTGTCTCGCGATCTTCAATAAGCGTTTAAAATTCAGCCCCTTGTCGAGCGCAGCGGGCCTCGTCAGCACGTTCAGCACGCCAAGCCAATCGGCAATATCGACCGTTTTATCGGCCATATTGCGCAGCCAAGCGCCTCGTCACGCCGCGAAGCGCGTTCAGTTTCAACGACCGGCCCAGGTTAAAACCCGACGAATTCACTGACATTGGCTGACACTGTCAACCTTTTCAACACTTTGCCGTTATCCATTTGTAATCGCCAAAGTAAGGCGACGCCGTGACAGACGACCCGTCGCCACGACAGCTCTCGAAGGTCCGCATTGACCATGTTCCACCGGTATAACTACAAATTCGACCAGTCAGGCGCGATGTTCGACCGTATATCGAAGACGCTTGGCAAACGGAGCATCCTCTCGCCCCTGCTCGCACTCGTTATTTGCGGGCTGTTGCTGCTCGTCTTGCAACATCTTTCACAAGCGGTCGACTATCGCTCGATCATGCGCCAACTGCGTCACCTGACGGCGGGTGAGTGGGCCGCGGCGCTCGGTGCGACCACGCTCAGTTATATCGCGCTGGTCGGGCGGGACGCAGTCGGCTTGCGCTACCTGGGTGTGGCGGTGCCGCGCGCGGCACTGTGGATCGGCGCGATCGCGGGCTCCGCGCTCGGCAATGCGACCGGCTTCGGCGCGTTGACGGGCGGCGCCGTGCGCGTGCGCGTCTACGGGGTGTCGAACGTCACGCCCGCACAGATCGGCCGCATGACGGTGTTCACGAGCGTCTCGCTGGCGCTCGCGCTGGTGCTGATGACGGCGCTCGGCATGGTGTGCCTCGCCGATTCGCTCGCGGCGATGCTGCATCTCCCGCCGCTCACGCTGCGCTGGAGCGGCGCGGCGCTGCTAGTCGTGCTGGCACTCGGGGCCGCGGCCTGCCGGCGCGACACACGCCCGATTCGTACGCGCTGGCAGTGGCTGTCGTTCGATATCCCGGCGCGCCGCGATCTGCTCGCGCAAGTGGCGCTCGCCGTACTCGACGTGGTGGCCGCGGGTCTCGCGCTGTGGGCGCTGCTGCCGCATGCGGACGTCAGCTTCGTGACCTTTATCACCGTCTATGCCGCCGCGATGCTGCTCGGCATGATCGGCCACACGCCTGGCGGCGTCGGCGTGTTCGAAGCCGCGATGGTGTTCACGCTGAACGGCAGCGTGCAAACGCATCAGATGGTCGCGGCGCTGCTCGCATATCGCGCGATTTACTTCGGCGTGCCGCTGATCGTCTCGGCGGCGTTGCTCGCGGGGTTTGAAGGCCGCGCGTTGAAAAGCCGCTTACCGCTGCGACACGCGGCAGGTGCGTACAAACTCGCGCCGCTGTTCCTGAGCCTCGTGACTTTCGTCGTGGGCGGCATGCTGGTGATTTCCAGCGCGACCCCCGCGTTCTGGCAACGCATCCGGATTTTGCGCGACGTGCTGCCGCTGTGGGTGCTCGAAAGCTCGCAGATGCTGTGCAGCGTGCTCGGCGTGCTGCTGCTGTTCGTCGCGCGCGGTTTGCTGCGGCGTCTTGATGCCGCCTGGTGGATGACCTTGCTGCTGGCGGTGCTGAGCCTCGCGCTCTCGCTCACCAAAGGTCTCGCGTTCGTGGAAGCGAGTGTGCTTGGCATGCTGATCGCGCTGCTGTTGTCCACGCGCCGCCGTTTCAACCGTCATTCGTCGCTGTTTGCCGAGCGCTTTACGGCGGGCTGGCTGGTTTCGGTGGCGATGGTGCTCGCGCTTGCTGTGTGGGTGATGCTGTTTGCGTTCCGCGACGTGCCGTACACGCGCGACCTGTGGTGGCAATTCGCTTTCGACGAACGCGCACCGCGTGCGCTCCGCGCAACCCTGGCCGCCAGCCTGTTTGCCGCCACGTTCTCTTTCTGGCAGTTGCTGCGCCCAGCGGCGGGCCGTTTTGTCATGCCCGCTCCGCAGGATCTGCAGGACGCGGCGCGCATTGTGCGCGCCCAGGAGCGTAGCGACGCCGGCCTCGCGCTGATGGGCGACAAGAGCTTCCTCTTTTCCGAATCGCGCGAAGCCTTCCTGATGTACGCAAAAAATGGCCGCACGTGGGCCGCGCTTCACGATCCGGTTGGACCGCGCGAGGAGTGGGCCGGCTTGATCAGCAAGTTCGTCGCGCTCGCGCATGCGCACGGCGGCCGCGCGGCGTTTTATCAAGTACGCGCCAATGCCTTGCCGCTTTACCTCGACGCCGGCCTCACGCTGATGAAACTCGGCGAAGAGGCCCACGTGGTGCTCGACGATTTCGACCTGAAGGGCTCGCACCGCGCGCATCTGCGCTATGCGCTCAAGCGTGGCGAACGCGACGGCTTTACCGTTGAAGTGATCGATCAGGCCGATGTGCCTGCATCGCTCGAGACGCTGCGGGAGATTTCCGACGGCTGGCTCGATAGCCGCGACGCGCGCGAAAAGAGTTTCTCGGTGGCGGCGTTTACCGACGAATACCTCGCGGCGCAATCCGTGATGCTGGTGCGCCAGAACGGCGAGCCGGCCGCTTTCGTGACCTTCATGACGACCGATATGAACACCGAAGCGACGGTCGGCGTGATGCGGCACGTGGAAAGCGCGTCGCCGTATGCGATGGAATATCTGTTCACCCAACTGGCGCTGCATCTGAAGCAGGCGGGGTTCCGCTCGCTCAGTCTCGGCATCGCGCCGCTCTCCGGCATGCAGCCGACACCGCTCGCGTCGCGCTGGCATCGGCTGGCGGGCATCGTGTGGCGCTTCGGCGGCCGCTTCTATAACTTCCGCGGACTGCGTGCTTTCAAGAGCAAGTTCCAGCCGCATTGGGAGCCGCGTTATCTCGCGGCGTCAGGTTCGATGGGCGTGTTCTTCACGCTCGCGGACCTGTCATTGCTGGCAGGAGGCCGGCGTTCATGACATTGCATCCGTTTTTCAGGCTCGCCGTCGCGGCGGGCCTTGTTGTTGGCAGCGCGGCCGCTTTGGCAGCAACCACCACCGTGTCCGGCGGCCGTTATGGCGACGTGACGGTGACGCAGCCGGCCGGTCCCATGCGGGGCTTCGTGGTGCTTTACTCCGCAGCTAGCGGCTGGAGTGCTGCCGACCAGCAAACCGCCGACGCGCTCGCAAAGGCCGGCGCGTTGACCGTCGGCGTAGATACGGCGCGCTATGCGGCCAATCTGAGCGCGAAAAAGGAAGCCTGCCATCAACTGGTGGGCGACGCTGAAGCCTTGAGCCATCAACTCGAGCGGCAATCGCAATCGAGCCGTTATTTCGCGCCGATCGTCGCGGGTACGGGGCAGGGCGCGACGCTGGCGATGCATGTGCTCGAACAGGCACCGTCGAATACGGTTGCCGGCGCGGTCTCGGTCGATGCGGAGCGCACGCTGGATTCGCGCTTCCAACCGTGCCCGCCGGACCCGACGATCATCCGCGACAAGGTGCCGGGCTTCGTCGAAAAGGCGACCCCTGGCAACGGCGATCGCACGCGGCTCGTGGCGATGGTCACGCCGCATTTGCAGACAGCGTCGACGAACGATGACGACGTCTCCGATCTGCCGCTGATCGAATTGCCCGCAGCGCATCCGAACGGCCTCATGGCGATCGTGATTTCCGGCGACGGCGGCTGGCGCGACCTCGACAAGACCATCTCCCTCGCCTTGCAGAAAGACGGTGTGTCGGTGATCGGTATCGACAGCCTGCGTTACTTCTGGAGCGAAAAGACCCCGGCGCAGACGAGCCGCGATCTCGCGCGCGTGATGCAGACCTATGGCGCGCGCTGGCACGCGGAGCATATTGCGCTCGTCGGCTATTCGTTCGGCGCCGACGTGATGCCGTTCGCCTATAACCGCCTGCCTGAAGCGCTGCGCGCGAAAGTGTCGCTGATTGCGTTGCTCGGTTTCGCGCCCGACGCCGATTTCCAGATTCGCGTGGGCGGTTGGCTCGGTATGCCGGCGAGCGACAAAGCCTTGAAGGTGCAGCCGGAATTTGCACGCGTACCGCCTACGATCGTGCAGTGCTTCTACGGTGAAGACGAGAAGGACACCTTGTGTCCGGCGTTGGCCAACACCGGCGTCGAGGTGATTCGTACGTCGGGCGACCATCACTTCGGCCGCGACTACAACGCGCTGGAGCGGCGCATTCTGGACGCTTTCCGCAAGCAAAGCGGCGTGCGTAACTAAGGATGCTGCGCGGCGCGGCCGCCCTCGCGCGGCCTCTAGACCACGCTGCCCGATGTAGCGAACAGGGATTGACAAAGCCCGTCAAGTCAACGAAGATCGATCGCATGAACTGCCTCGACATCCGTATTGCGCTGATTATTAGCACCATTCATCGAATGGTGGGTTAGCGCGCGTCTGATAGTCTGATACGCAGTGACAAAAACCCGCCCCACGAGGCGGGTTTTTTTATGTCCGCTTTCTGCCTGCCTCCTGGTGATTTCTTTGATGATTTGTCCTTGCCGCACAGGAGCTTGCCTTGCCGTTACACGAACTCAAACAGGTCGTCGAAGCCGCTGATAGCGTCGCGTTGCGCCACGACTACCTGAAGAAAACCCTGACCGCGCGCGTCTACGACGTGGCTCGCGAGACCGAACTCGAACGCGCGCCGAATCTGTCGGCACGGCTGCGTAATCCGGTTTATCTGAAGCGTGAGGACAACCAGCCGGTGTTCTCGTTCAAGGTGCGCGGCGCGTACAACAAGATGGCGCATATTCCGGCGGACGCGCTTGAAAGGGGTGTCATTACTGCGTCAGCGGGCAATCACGCGCAGGGCGTGGCGTTGTCGGCGGCCCGCATGGGCGTGAAGGCGATCATCGTGGTGCCGGTGACGACCCCGCAGGTGAAGGTCGATGCAGTACGCGCACATGGCGGGGCGACCGTCGAAGTCGTGCAGTTCGGCGAGTCGTATAGCGATGCGTATGGACATGCGGTGAAACTGCAGGAAGAACGCGGCCTGACGTTTGTCCACCCGTTCGACGATCCGTACGTGATCGCCGGCCAGGGCACGGTCGCGATGGAGATTCTCAGCCAGCATCAGGGCCCGATCCATGCGATCTTCGTGCCGATCGGCGGCGGAGGACTTGCGGCAGGTGTGGCCGCGTACGTGAAATCGGTGCGCCCGGAGATCAAGGTGATCGGCGTACAGACCGACGACTCGTGCGCGATGGCTGCTTCCTTGAAAGCCGGCGAACGGGTGACGTTGAATGAAGTGGGTCTGTTCTCGGACGGCACCGCGGTAAAGCTCGTGGGCGAAGAAACCTTCCGCCTGTGCCGCGAATATCTCGACGACGTGCTGCTCGTGAACACCGATGCGCTATGCGCCGCGATCAAGGACGTGTTCCAGGACACCCGCAGCGTGCTGGAGCCGGCCGGCGCACTGGCCGTGGCCGGCGCCAAACAGTATGCCGAGCGAGAAGGCATCGAGGACCAGACGCTGATTGCGATCACGTCCGGCGCGAACATGAACTTCGACCGCATGCGTTTCGTGGCGGAGCGTGCCGAGGTGGGTGAAGCGCGTGAAGCGGTGTTCGCCGTAACGATTCCGGAAGAGCGCGGCAGTTTCCGCCGCTTCTGCGAACTGGTGGGCACGCGCAGCGTCACCGAGTTCAACTACCGGATTGCGGACGCGAATTCAGCCCATATCTTCGTCGGCGTGCAGATCCGCAATCGCAGCGAATCCGCGCAGATCGCGGGCGCATTTGAAGCGCATGGTTTTGCCACCGTCGATCTGACGTTCGATGAACTGTCGAAGCAGCACATCCGCTATATGGTCGGCGGTCGCTCGCCGCTGGCGCATGACGAACGTCTGTTCCGTTTCGAGTTTCCGGAGCGTCCGGGCGCGCTGATGAAGTTTTTGTCGTCGATGGCGCCGAACTGGAATATCAGCCTGTTCCACTACCGCAACCAGGGCGCGGACTACAGTTCGATTCTGGTCGGCATTCAGGTGCCGGAGAGCGAGAACAGCGAGTTCGACCGCTTTATCACGACGCTTGGTTACCCGTGCTGGGAAGAGACGCAGAACCCGGTGTACCGCTTGTTCCTCGCATAGAAAGGCGAGTTGCAGCTTGGCAGGAGACGGCGCCTGGCAAAAGACAACAGGCGCCGTTGCTTCGCTTGTTAGCGAGCGTGCTTACCCTGCCAGACTTTGCCGAAATGCACGGACATAAACACGCCTAACAGCAGCGCACCTGCGAACACCGCGAGGCAGTTTGCATTCACACCGATCGTGACAGGCTGCCGCGTGAGCAGATAGAGGCCGGCCAGCAGATTGAAATATCCCCACAGCACGTTGACCAACGGCGACGAATCGCCGACACCCCGCGGTTTCGCGAAAGGTGTCGGAAACGGCTCGCCGCGCAGGCCGCTAGCGAGGTGCGGGACGCAATTGCACAGAAACGCGCCGGAGAAAAACAGGGCGAGATAGCTCATGGGATGGTTTGTCTGGTTAGCGAAAAACATGATCGGGTGGCAAGGGCTGCGCCGCAGTTATGCGAGGGTATCCTCGCAAAAGATAGTAGAGGATGCCCTCGCATATGTCAAACCTGACCGGACCCGACTACGGACGGTGAACAACGGCGCACGCGCTGCGCAATTAGCCTTGGCCGTCTCCAGCCGCGGGGTTAACATGCACGCTGGAATCCACATCACGACGCGAAGCCAGGCTCGCAAGCAAACAGCAGTTAAAACTCACCGATATGGCAACGACACTTTCCAGCGGCGCGCAGGAGCCGAAACGACAACGGGGGCATCTGCGGGTCGCGGCAATCATGGAAGCGGGCGTAGCGGTGTTTACCGAGAAGGGCTACGACGCGGCCACGATGACCGAGATCGCCGCGCGCTCGAACACCGCGATTGGCTCGCTGTACCGGTTTTTCCCGTCCAAAGAATCGTTGGCGGATGCATTGCTTTCGCGCTATGTCGAGGACACGACGAGCAGCTTTACCGCGCTCGCCGATCAGGCGTCGACAATGACTCCAGGACAGCTCGCCGATGCATTCGTCGATTTCATGCTGTCGCTGCAATCGCAGCGCAGTCTGGCTGTTGCATTAGTCGATGCGCGCGGTGGCAGCGACGAGCGGCGCGCACGTTTTCGCGAAACGACGCGCGGCAGCATCGCCACGATTTTGCGTAACGCGATTCCGCATCTGACGAAGGCGCAGTCCGAGACGAAGGCGGTGGTGCTGCTGCATGTCCTCAAAGCAGTCGCAGGGGCGAACGACGAGAAGCCCGCAGTGCGCCGGAGATTGCTTGCCGAGATCAGGAAATTGACCAGGGTTTACCTTGAGGCTGCGGAAAGCGACGCGGACGCTCAACTATCGGTCGAGTAGGCGCAAGCGCCGTCTGGGCAACGGGATGGCGTATTTAGCTGTGCCCAGGCCGCTCGAAACGGCACCTCCGTTATCTCAAAACTAGATACTGCATATCCTCGATATCGCGTTGCGCGATACAGCGCATGATCGTCAAACTGCGTGCATATCAAACGCCGCATTCAGGAGACAACTCATGCGCACCCAAGTTGGCATCATCGGTGCCGGGCCTGCAGGCCTGCTTCTTTCCCATCTTCTTCACCTGCGCGGCATCGACTCGGTCGTGCTCGAATCGCGCACTCGCGAACAGATCGAATCCACCATCCGCGCCGGCGTCCTCGAACAGGGCACGATGGACCTGCTCACCGAGGCAGGCGTCGGCGCGCGCATGAAGGCCGAAGGGGCGCTGCATCACGGCTTTGAACTGGCTTTCGAAGGCAAGCGGCGCCGCATCGATCTGACCGGACTCACCGGCCATTCGATCACGGTCTACGCGCAGCACGAAGTCATCAAGGATCTAGTCGCCGCGCGTCTCGCCGCCGATGGGGCCTTGCGTTTCGGCGTGACGGAGACGTCGCTGCGCGGCATCGATACCGATCAGCCGTCGATCCGCTATCGCCACGAAGGCGAAGCGTGCGAACTGCAATGCGACTTTGTGATCGGCTGCGACGGCTCGCAAGGTGTGTCGCGTGCATCGATTCCGCAGGCATTGCGCAAGGATTTCGAACGCGTCTATCCGTTCGGCTGGTTCGGAATTTTGTGCGAAGGACCGCCTTCGTCGGAAGAATTGATCTACGCGCGTCACGATCGCGGTTTTGCGTTGGTCAGCACGCGCTCGGCGAATGTGCAGCGCATGTATTTCCAATGCGATCCCAAGGATTCCGTCGACAACTGGTCCGACGATCGCATCTGGGCCGAGCTGCACGCGCGCGTCGATTCGCACGACGGTCAGCACATCGTGGACGGCAAGATCTTCCAGAAGAACATTGTCGGCATGCGCAGTTTCGTGTCGGCGACGATGCAACATGGCCGGCTCTTTCTCGCCGGCGACGCCGCGCATATCGTGCCGCCCACCGGCGCGAAGGGCATGAATCTCGCCGTTGCCGACGTGCGTGTGCTGACCCAGGCGCTGAACGCGTTCTACGTCGAAAATCGCACCGATCTGCTCGACAGTTACAGTGCAACCGCGCTCAAGCGTATCTGGCGCGCGGAGCATTTCTCGTACTGGATGACGAGCATGATGCACCGCATTGAAGGTGCATCGCCGTTCGAACAGCAGTTGCAGGTGGCCGAACTCGAATACGTGACCACGTCGCGTGCGGCTGCTACCTCGATGGCGGAGAACTACGTGGGCATCGCTGCGGTATAAGAGGGGCGGCGATCTGCGCGCGCAGCTTTTGTGTCGCCAGCGTTTATAGAATGCGCGCGGGAAATTTTCGCTCGGGCGAACCCCGGCGGGACCCGCGCACTCCTGCAAACCCTTGATGGGCGGGCTTCCGCGATTGTCGTCTCAAAAGCAACACTGAATTCAGGAATGGAGGATTTATCCGCGCCTGATGGACCTCTAGACTGCTTCCACCGACTGCACGATATGTGACGTCTGCAGCGCGTATAAGACATTCTCTAGAGGTGGTTTCATGAAATCGCTCATCAAAGCTGTTGCTATTGCAGTTGTTCTTGGCGCCCCGATCGCTTCGTTTGCGCAATCGAATCAGCCGGCCCCGCAAGACGCGCAGGGCACGCAAGCGCAAGTTTCCGCGCAGCAGGGCACCGCTCAAGCCGATACCAGCGGTTATGGTTCGGCCAGCCGTGGTACGTGGCAAGCAGGTCACGGCAATGACATGTCGGTAAGCTCGTATTCGCCGCCGATCTATAACGCGCGTTAAGGGCTCAACGATAGGGCACAACAGAACACGCGGATCATTGCGGCGCTATCAGGCTCGTTCAGAATCTGCGAGTTGAAAATAAGAGGCCGGTCATCGGAACAAGTCCGATGACCGGCCTTTTTTCATGGCCGTCACCCTGTTACGGCGTGCGCAACAAGGTCATCTCATTGCGCAGCAGAGCGTGAAGGTCATCGTCGGTGGGCCGCGTACCCCAGTGCCGCGCGCCGGCTACCGATGCAATCGCGATCCACGAATGAGGGGGAAACCATTCGCGGAGCACGGCGCCGTCCTGACGCAAACACAATTGGCCGGTTTGTTCGCTGTATTCGGCGGAAATCAGCGTGCCGTCGATTTGTGCGCTTACACGCCGTGGATCGCTGCGTTGCAAATCGTCGCTCCTAAAAAGGTGTGGCGCGAATGCCTGCGCGTGCCGGTGTCAGCGACGCTGCTCCGGCCCATGCATTAGTGGTCGCCCCGGCCGTGGTCATCGCCGTGGCCGTGCCAATCGCCATGGTCGCCGTCGTGCCCGTGCCCGTGCCAGTCGCCGTGCGGGCCGTCGCGATAGCCGCGCGCGTCATGCCACTCGCGCTCATGATGGCGTTCTTCCCATTCGCGTCGTTCCCAGTAGCGGTGGCCGTCGTAATAGCGCTCGCCGTACCAGCCTGGACTCACTATCACCACCGGCGGAGCGGGTGCGTAGACAGGCGGAGGCGGAGCATAGACCGGCTCAGGCGCATAGGCCACGCCAGGAATGCCGATGTTCACACCCACATCGACGTGCGCCAGTGCGACAGATGATGCACCGATCCCCAGGCCTGCAACGATCGCCATGGACAGCCAGCGGTTTCGTGAATTGCTCATGTTTTATTCTCGGGTTTTACGATTGAGAGTGGAGTGCGCCGCACGGGCAGCGCTTAGCGATTAGTAATGGTCGTGATCGTGGTAGTGGTCGTGATAGCCGCCTTCTGGCACGACGATACAACCGCCCAATGCACTCCCGAGAGTGACAGCCAACAGCACCAGCGCGAAAATTCGTTTCATGACGTTGCCTTCCCTTTTAGGTGTGATCGAACTCTACTGAGCGGCTGGATTACCGGTGTGTTCGTGTGTAACAGGACGTGTCGATTCATTCGCGTTTTGGCCACGCATGTGACACGGTATCGGGACGCGTTGCAGCGCTGCAATGAGTCGTTCCGCTAGCGAGAAATTGGTGGGCAACCCGTTGAGCGCGCTATGAAAAAGGTCGGGCCCTCATGCATCCGCGGTGTTCGGGCAGATGGAAGTGCATGCGTATGAACGACTGGAGCAGGCAGGGCGTGGCAGGTCGGCATGTGTATGCCGGACGGATACATTCAGTTGCAGACTAGGGATGTGGGTTGACGCGATGTGTTGCTGTTTGCACTTTCTATGCGGTCGCTGATGCGTTGTTGATACGTCAAAGCCTCATACGCATGAAAAAGATCGTCAAACGCGGCATCAGCTTCTCTTAAGGTTTGATCCGTAGCATCCTGCGTGAGCGCGCCCAGCATGGGTGTATGCTCGGCGCAAATACGCTCTCTCCATCCAATGGCTTCACTGCCGCTAACACATTCTCATGACCATGCGAACGGACCCGGCCAGTTTTTCACGCTATGCAGCAGGCTATGACGGTGTAGCCAGGTTTCTTCACTGGCTGGTGGTCCTGTTGATCGCTGCGCAGTTCGTGATCGGTTGGACTATGCCGGATATTCATAAGGGCACGCGGCCCGATGGGTTGATCGCGTGGCATCTCGGCGTGGGTGCAACGCTGATTGCCGCCGTGGTGGTGAGAATCGTCTGGCGTCTCACGCACACGCCCGCGCCTGCAACGCTGTCACCTTTCTTCCGCGTCGTTTCGCACATCACACATGGTCTTCTTTATCTCGCGCTGGTGGCCGTGCCTTTGTTGGGATGGGCCAATGCGTCTTCGCGCGGATGGTCCGTCAAGCTGCTTGGCGTGCTGCCGTATCCCAGCATCTCGGCGGTCGGCTCGCCAGTGGGGCATGAAATGGGCGACATTCATGGCTATCTGGCCTGGGTGTTGTTTGCGCTAATCGCGCTGCACATCGTGGCGGCGTTGTTTCATCGTTTCGTGCTCAAGGATCAGACCTTGCAGCGGATGCTGCCGTGATTCGTTAGCGTGCGTTAGCGGCTTGTCATTCGTGTGTGTGCCAGGTTCCGTCCGCGGCTAGCAGGGTCCACCGATATCCTTCCCGATGCCTGGATCGTGGCGGTTTCGACGTCATTGCATCGGCGTGGGATCGCACTCCCGTGTGCGTGATAAGCACATAAAAAACAAGTCTTTTACGCGCGCCGCTAACACTGGTTAGATCGGAGGATCGACTGTCTGTCAGTCATTCAGGTCCACCGCTTCTCTTGCCGGTCAGCCACGAGCACACTTAGCGAAGCATTCAACCCGGATTCCGTGGGGCGGCCATCCGTGGGGCGGCCATCCGCGGGGCGGCCCTCCACGGCGCGCTCGTCCGTCGTGCGCTCCGCAGGGCCGCCCTCTGCAGCGCTTTCCGTAGTCCCTCCGCCTGCGTGGCCCGTGCCGTTGTTCGCGTCGCGGCGTGACGGCCGCTCGCTCGACGTCAGTGTTCGTGCTGCAATTCACGCGGCGTTCACCGCCAACCCGTGCCTGAAAAGTTGGCCCGCGCACGCAATCGACGCGTTATGCGACGCCGGCCAATTGCGCACCTGGACCAACGGCGAGTTGATCTTCGCGCGCGATGAAGCGTGCGACGACATCCAGGTCGTCCTCTCCGGCGCGATCGAGATGAGCTGGACCAACTCGGCCGGCGTGCGTGCGGTAGCGGTGTACATGTGGGCGAACGAAGTCATCAACTTCATTCCGGTGATGGACCGGCGCGGCTCGATGCACGACCAGCGCGCGCACGGCTCGACGACGCTGTTCCACATTCCCGGCAACGCACTGTTCGAACTGTTCGCTCGCGAGCCGGCGTTGTTACGCAACGTGCTCGATCTGATCTGCCTGCGAAGCCGGGCGCTGCACAGCCGGATGGGCAAGACGGCGCTGGCCGGATTCCGCGCGCGCCTCGCTGATCAGTTACTCGGGCTTGCCGAATGGCACGGCAAGAAAACGGAGCGGGGCGTGGAGTTGACGATCAAGCTCTCGCAGGAGGATCTCGCCGCGTTATTGGCGGCTTCCCGGCAAAGCATCAACAAGGAACTGCGCTGGCTCGTGCAGCAGGGCATCGTGGACGTGCGCTATAGCCGGATCACCGTGATCGATATGGACGCATTGCGGGAAGTGAGCGACGCCGCGTGAGAAAACTCATAACGATATAAAAAGCGCTTCTATCAAGTGTCCAAAGCGCGATAGATTCGCGGCGCTCACCCTGCCGATAATGGTTTATCGATTCAGCGGGCAGAGCCACTCAAGTGTTGATTCAACCGGTGCGCTGACCTGTCTCGTCCTCAAACCCAGGAGTTGCATCGCATGTCGAATCTCAGTCTCGCGACGTCCAACGCATTGGACATTCATCCCGTCACCGGCCGCATTGGCGCGGAAATTCGCGGCGTGCGCCTGTCGGGGCAGCTCGAATCGGCGACGATAGAAGCGATTCGCGCCGCGCTGATACGCCACAAGGTGATCTTTTTCCGCGGCCAGACGCATCTGCAGGATGCCGATCAGGAAGCCTTCGCCAAGCTGCTCGGCGAACCGGTCTCGCATCCCACGGTGCCGGTGGTGGACGGCAGCGACTATCTGCTCGAACTCGATTCACATCGCGGTGGCCGCGCGAATTCGTGGCATACGGACGTGACTTTCGTCGACGCGTATCCGCAAGCATCGATCCTGCGCGGCGTGACGATTCCGGAAGTGGGCGGCGACACCGTCTGGGCCAACACCGCCACCGCCTACGACGATCTGCCGCCGCCGCTCAAAGCGCTCGCCGAGCAACTGTGGGCCGTGCACAGCAACGAATACGACTACGCGAACTACGGCAACGTCGGCGAGCGCGGGCGTGACGCCGAAGCGCTCAAACGCTATCGCGAGGTGTTCCTGTCGACACGCTATGAGACCGAACATCCGGTCGTGCGCGTGCATCCGGAATCCGGCGAAAAGACGCTGATTCTCGGTCATTTCGTGAAGAGCTTTGTCGGCCTCACGCCGAGCGCATCGGCGCATGTGCTGGAACTGCTGCAGGGCTATGTGACGCGTCTCGAGAACATCGTGCGCTGGCGCTGGCAGACGGGCGACGTCGCGATCTGGGACAACCGTGCGACCCAGCACTATGCGGTCAACGATTACGGCGATGCTCACCGCGTGGTGCGTCGCGTGACGCTGAAGGGTGACGTGCCGGTGAGCGTCGATGGTCGCCGCAGCTTTACGCGCAGCGTTGAACCGAATCCTGCTGTGAAGGCTGCCTGAACGTCGCGGGCCGCTTATGCATGCGCACACTGCGCATGCCGCTCACACCGCTTGCATACGTGATGAATGCGCCCCGCAAAAATTCGACGAATTTCTGCGGGGTGCCTGCGTTTTCAGCCCAATCCTTCGGTAACTACATGTTCCGACGCCGTGGCTTCACGATACCCGAGCCGCGTCGAGATCGCGAGCCCTGATTCCTTGAGTAGCGCAACGTAGTGCGATTTCGTATCGGCGCCGCAGCGCATTGTCGGAAACGAAATCGACAGGCCGGCGATCACGCGGCCGAAGCGGTCGAACACTGGCACCGCGAGACACTGCAGTCCTTCTTCCTGTTCCTCGTTGTCCTCGCCGTAGCCTTGCTCGCGAACGCGCGGCAGGATGCTCAACACGGCGTCGGCACAGGCGAGCGACTTTTGCGTCGACTTGCGAAATTCCACGTGCGAGAGGACTTCGCGCGCTTCGGCCGGGTCCATCCACGCAAGCAGCACCTTGCCTATCGCCGTGCTGTGCAGGGGATTGCGGCGGCCAATGCGCGACTGCATGCGCAGCCCGTAATCGGCGTCGATCTTATGGATGTAGATGATCGCGTCTTCGTCGAAGGCGCCGAGGTGGACCGCCTCGCGCGTCACCTGGCCGATGCGGCGCATCTCGACATCGGCCTCGCGTACGAGATCGACGCTTTCCAGCGCCTTCGCGCCGAGTTCGAACAGGCGGATCGTCAAGCGGTAGCGCTCGGTTTCGATTTCCTGCGTCACATAGCCGAGCGCTTTCAGCGTCTGGATCACGCGGTGCACGGTGGTCTTCGACATGCCGAGCCGCTGCGACAATTCGCTGATGCCGATCTGCCCGCTGTCGCCAATCGCGCCAAGAATCGCGAAGACCCTGCCGATCGACGAGGCCGATTCGCCTCTGTCGTTAGCCATGCCGCCCGCGCTGTCCGCTTCCTGCATGTTTGCGTCGTCATCGTCTTTGCGCTGCTTGCCCATTGCTGCCATGTCCGTCATTCCCTGTTGATGCCAAACCGATCAAAGTCCGCTTACTGCCGGATGCCGATCGCTCTCAGTGCCGAGAGCATACCGCGTCGCGCGGGCTGCGTGACCTCTCTGCTGCCATCACGCTAGCGCGCAAGCCAGCCGCCGTCTACTGCAAGCGTATGGCCGTGCACATAGTCCGATGCGGACGACGCGAGGAACACGACCGGTCCTGCGAGATCCGCCGGCGTGCCCCAGCGGCCCGCCGGAATACGTCCGACGATTTCATCGTTACGCTGCGCGTCTCCGCGCAGCGCCGCCGTGTTCGCGGTGGCCATGTAGCCAGGTGCGATCGCGTTCACATTGATGCCCTGCGCGGCCCACTCGTTCGCGAGTAACCGCGTGAGACCGAGCACGCCGCTTTTCGACGCTGTGTACGACGCCACGCGGATGCCGCCCTGAAACGACAGCATCGACGCGACGTTGATGATCTTGCCGCCGCTTGCCTGCTTCACGAACTGCCGCGCCACGGCCTGCGAAAGAAAGAAGACGCTCTTCAGATTGACGTCCATGACGGCGTCCCAGTCGTCTTCGCTGAAGTCGAGCGCGTCCTCGCGGCGGATGATGCCCGCGTTGTTCACGAGCACGTCGACGCGGCCGAACGCTTCGACTGCGGCGCGCACGATGTCGTCGACCGGAGCGATCGAGGTGAGGTCGGCGCGCACATCCGCGAAGCGGCGTCCCGTCGCTGCGACTTGCGCGGCCGTATCGCCGGCGTCCGCGCGGCTCACGCCGACGATGTCGCAGCCGGCCGTGGCGAGCGCGATGGCCATGCCCGCACCGAGGCCCGTATTGCTGCCGGTGACGATGGCGACCTTACTGGTCAGATCGAAGCTGTTCACTGTGCGTAGGTCCTCGGCGACGTTGGGGTATCTGCTGTCCAGGATGGAAACATGCGAGCCGTCAACGCAGATCGCGCACCGCAATGTGATCCATGTCGCTGAACACCTGGTTCTCGCCGACCATGCCCCAGATGAACGTGTACGCGCGCGTGCCGACGCCCGAGTGAATCGACCAGCTCGGCGAGATCACGGCTTGCTCGTTATGCACGAGGATGTGCCGCGTTTGGTTCGGTTCGCCCATCATGTGGAAGACGGCCGCGTCGTCAGCCACGTTGAAATAGAAGTACACCTCCATGCGGCGCTCGTGCGTGTGGCACGGCATCGTGTTCCAGAGGTTGCCCGGTTCGAGCTTGGTCATGCCCATCGAGAGCTGGCAGGTGGGCAGCACCTCGGGAACGATGAACTTGTAGATGGTGCGGCGATTGCTCGTAGCGGGGTCGCCGAGCGTTTCAGGTGACGCTTGTGCGAGCGAGATCGTGCGGGTGGGATGCGACTCGTGCGCGGGTGCGCAGTTCAGGTAGAACTTCGCGGGGCGCGCCGCATCGTCGCTGCCGAACGCGACGGCCTGTTTGCCCTTGCCGATGTAGATCGCCTCTTCGTTGCGCACCGTATAGCGCGTGCCGTCCACGTCGACCCAGCCATCGCCGCCGATATTGATCGCGCCGAGCTCGCGGCGCTCCAGCAGATAGCCGACGCCAATTGCCTTGCCGAGCGAACCAGGCACCTCGGCCGCGCGCGTAGCCGGCCAAACGCCGCCCACGATGATGCGATCGATGTGGCTGTACGTGAGCCGCAGCGCGTCGCGTTCGAACACGTCTTCGACGAGGAACTGCTTGCGCAGCCCGGCGGTATCCAGCGTCTTCGCGTGCTCGCTGTTGATGCTCTGTCTCACTTCCATTGCTCTTGCCTCCGATCGGATGGGGTGTCTAGCCGTGCCGTTTTACGACGGCGTTCTGTTCTCGACTGTAGCGCAGAATTTTAAATATGGAACATCGGTCCGAAAATATTGCGCCGCCACATCAAGCGTGGCAAGACTTCTGAATGACACGCGGGTAAACGATGATCAGGAAGTCTATCAAAATCGGAACGTTGTTCCTATCGCGGTGCTATATTGCGCCGAAAGGGGAGACGCCCGGCGCAAGAACGGGACATTAATCGGGTAATCCACCCGGCAACTGGACGCAAAGTCCATGGAGGAGGCATGAAGCTCAAGAAGGCCATCGACCGCATTCCAGGCGGCCTGATGCTGGTGCCGCTGCTGCTCGGCGCCTGTGTCCACACGTTTGCGCCGGGCGGCGGGAAGTACCTCGGGTCGTTCACCAATGGCTTGATTACCGGCACCGTGCCGATTCTCGCAGTGTGGTTCTTCTGCATGGGCGCGACGATCGACCTGCGAGCAACCGGCGTCGTGCTGCGCAAGTCGGGCACGCTGCTCGTGACCAAAATGCTGGTGGCGTGGATTGCAACGATCGTTGCGTCGCACTTCATTCCGATCGACGGCGTCAAGGCGGGCCTGTTCGCCGGCCTCTCGGTGCTCGCGATCACGACGTCGATGGACATGACCAACGGCGGTCTCTATGCAGCCGTGATGCAGCAATACGGCAGCAAGGAAGAGGCGGGCGCGTTCGTCCTGATGTCGATCGAATCGGGGCCGCTCGTCAGCATGATCATCCTCGGCGCGACGGGCGTTGCGTTCTTCGAGCCGCGGTTGTTTGTCGGCGCGGTGCTGCCGTTCCTGATCGGCTTCGCGCTGGGTAACCTGGACAGCGAGCTGCGCGAGTTCTTTGGCCGCTGCGTGCATCCGCTGATTCCGTTTTTCGGCTTCGCGCTCGGCAACGGTATCGACCTGAATGTGATCGTCACGAGCGGCTTGCCGGGTATCGTGCTCGGCCTCGGGGTGATCGTCGTGACGGGCATTCCGCTGATCCTCGCGGACCGCTGGATCGCGGGCGGCAATGGGGCGGCGGGGTTAGCGGCTTCGTCGACAGCGGGGGCTGCGGTGGCAAATCCGGCGATCATCGGCGAGATGATTCCGCGCTTCAAGCCGCTGGTGCCGGCGGCGACGGCGATGGTCGCGACGGCATGTCTCGTGACCGCGATTCTGGTGCCGATTCTGACCGCGCTATGGGTGCGCCGGCATCATGCACGCGATGCGCTGCGTGAGGAGTTTGCGGCTGCGACGACGCCGCCGCAGCCGCTCAACGAGCGGGACGTGCACGTTTGAAGGAGTGGGGCGGCTGGTTTGCGCCTCAACGCGACGAAGTGCAGCGAGTCACGTGAGATAGGGCGGGGCTTCACCGCCCCAGCTTCCGCTCCAACATCGCCTTCACCTCCGCCCACTCTTCATCGATGATGCTAAAGCGCACCGAGTTGCGCTTGCGTCCATCCGGCATGATCCGCTCGTGCCGGACAATCCCTTCCTGTTTCGCGCCGATCCGCAGAATCGCCGCTCTTGATTTCTCGTTGAGCTCGTCGGTCGTGAACTGCACGCGCACGCACTGCATCGCTTCGAAGGCATGACTCAGCAGTAGGTATTTCGCCTCGGTGTTCACCGCCGAGCGCTGCACCGATTCGCCCAGCCATGTGTGGCCGATTTCCAGCTTCCGGTTCACGCGGTCGATTTTCCAGAACCGCGTGCTGCCGACAATCGCCCCGGTATCGCGCCTCACGATCACAAACGGCATCACGGTGCCGGCCGCGCGCCCGTCGAGCGCGGTTGCAATATAGCTGCCGACGGTTTCAGGACCCGGCACGACAGTCAGCTTCATATTCCACAATTGCCCGTCCGCGGCGGCATCGAGCAATGCCTGGGCGTGTTCCGGTAGAAGTGGCCTGAGTTCGACGGCCTGTCCGATCAGTGTGGGCTGCATGACGTGAGGAATGTGAGGAACGTGAGGGAGAAGTTGCAATAAATAAAAAGTCCGCGAACGAGCGCTCGCGGACCTGGCACAGCAATCAATCAGATGGGCGAAGTCAGAAACCTCGCCCTGAACCTAAAGCCTGACGATGGCCTGCGGCGTCTTATGCCGCGGTCACAGAAACCGACTTCGTGACCAGATAGGCTTCCATCGCTTCCGGGCCGCCTTCAGAGCCATAGCCCGAATCCTTCACGCCGCCAAACGGCATTTCCGGCCAGGGCGTAGCAGGCTGGTTGATCCACAGCATGCCGACTTCCATCTGTTGCGACAGCAGATGCACGTTGCGGAACGACTTCGTGAACGCATAACCGGCGAGACCAAACGGCAGACGGTTCGCTTCGGCAATCGCTTCTTCGAGCGTGTCGAAACCACGGATCGCGGCGATCGGGCCGAACGGCTCGTTGTTGAACACGTCCGAGTCGAGCGACACGTTGGTCAGCACGGTCGGCGCGAAGAAGTTGCCTTCCGAGCCCACGCGCTCACCACCGGTCTCGACCTTCGCGCCGGTTTTGCGCGCGTCGTCGAGCACCTTGCTCATCGCGGTGAGACGGCGCGCATTGGCGAGCGGTCCGATGGTTGTGCCTTCCGCCAGACCGTCGCCGAGCTTGAGGCCTTCAGCATGCTTGACGAGCGCCGCGGCGAATTCTTCGCGGATGCTGTTGTGCACCAGAAAGCGCGTCGGCGAGATGCAGACCTGGCCGGCATTGCGGAACTTCGCGGCGCCTGCGGCCTTGATGGCGAGTGCTACGTCGGCGTCTTCTGCCACGATGACAGGCGCATGACCGCCCAGCTCCATCGTCGCGCGCTTCATGTGGGAGCCGGCCAGCGCGGCCAGTTGTTTGCCGACCGGCGTCGAGCCGGTGAACGTGACCTTGCGGATCACCGGATGCGGAATCAGGTAGCTGGAAATCTCCGCCGGATCGCCGAACACGAGGCCGACCGTACCGGCCGGCACACCGGCTTCAACGAACGCCTGCAGCAGCGCCGCCGGCGACGCCGGGGTTTCTTCCGGTGCCTTGACGAGGAATGAGCAGCCGCTCGCGAGCGCCGCGCTCAGCTTGCGCACGACCTGGTTGACCGGGAAATTCCACGGCGTGAAGGCCGCCACCGGGCCGATCGGCTCCTTGAGCACGGTTTGCTGTACCGCGAGATTGCGCGGCGGCACGACCCGGCCGTAGACGCGGCGGCCTTCGTCGGCGAACCATTCGATGATGTCCGCCGCGGACAGCATTTCGATGCGCGCCTCGGCGAACGGCTTGCCCTGTTCCTGCACCATCAGGCGGGCGATGTCGGAAGCACGCTCGCGCACGAGCGCCGCGGCCTTGCGCATGGTGGTAGCGCGTTCGTTGGCTGGAATCTTGCGCCAGGCTTCGAAACCGCGCTGTGCGGCGGCCAGCGCGCGATCCAGATCAGGGATGCCGGCGTGAGCCACCTTGCCGATGGGCTTGCCGGTGGCGGGGTTGATGACGTCGAGGGTTTTGCCGCTGGCTGCGTCGCACCATTCGCCGTTGATCAGAAGACGGGTGTCGGTATAGATCGAGGTGGCCATGCTGGGTTCCTGTAAATGGGGAGAACGATAGGTCGCGCGGTCGTGATGCATTGGGCTGACGCTGCGCGACCAAGAATGGACTGCCGATACCAATCATCTTATCTGATTGCGCGCGATTGCATCGGCGCAGCGCCCACGGGCGGCGGTCGGCACGGGCTTTGCTACTCCGATTGCCGCGGTGGACAAACGGGTAGCTGAGGGTTACGTGAGCGGCGCCGCGCAAACAGGCGTAAAGTCAAGCAGCAGTAGCAGGAACCGGCGGGAGCCGGCGAATGCAACCCAATCAACCAAGGTGCAAACGAGGGATCGACATGCCAACCGGTACAGTGAAGTGGTTCAATGACGCAAAGGGCTTTGGCTTTATCACACCGGACGACGGTGGCGAGGATCTGTTTGCCCATTTCTCGGAAATTCGCAGCGAAGGGTTCAAATCGCTGCAGGAAAACCAGAAGGTCAGCTTCGAAATCAAGCAGGGACCGAAGGGCAAGCAGGCGGCGGACATCAAGCCGGTGTGAAAGCAGTGACCGGTCCGCGCGCGCAGGCGGGCGGACCGGCTGTAGTGGTTTTTCGCGCCCAAGAGCGATTCGCTCGCGCTTCTAACGCACAACCCGAGTCGGGTTACTACGCGTAGGCGTTGCGCGCCTCGCCCATCCCATCGAGCAATTCGCTTCGCACGCCGGCGAGCGCCGTGTCGCGCCGGTCACGCGGATACGGTCCGGCAACGTCGATGTCGCGCACCAGCCGAGCGCCACGCTGGCCCGCCCTGTTGAGCAGCAGGACGCGATCGGACAGATACAACGCCTCATCCAGATCATGCGTGACGATCAGCGCCGCCGTGCCGTGCGCACGCGTCAGAGACAACAAGAGGTCCTGCAGACGCATGCGAGTCATCGCGTCGACGGCGCTGAACGGCTCGTCGAGCAGCAACAGGTCGGGTTGGGAGAAGAGGCCACGCGCGAGCGCCACGCGTTGCGCCATGCCGCCTGAAAGCTGCTTGGGCAACGCCGCGCCGGTGCCGGCCAAACCGACCTCATCGAGCAGTTGGCCCACACGTGGGTCCGCGCCTCGCCGTGGACCCGCGGAAAACGCGATGTTGTCGGCCACGCTCAGCCATGGCAGCAGGCGGGGCTCCTGAAAGATCACGCCGACGCGCGGCGACGGCCCATGTTGCGCCAGTTCGTCGAGCAAAATCTCTCCCTCGAAGTCGCGATCGAGGCCGGCCAGCACGCGCAGCAATGTGCTCTTTCCGCACCCGCTCGGGCCGACCAGGCTCACGATCTCTCCGCGCCGGATACCGAACGTCACGCGGTCAAGCACTGCGCGCGCTTCGTAGCGCTTGCTCACGGCACGAACCTGGAGCAGCGGCGCCTGACTTGAAAGATCTCTCGCGTTCAACGCGCACCTCGCGAGGAAGACGGGTCGTTCGCGGTATCGCGCCATGACAGCACGCGCGCTTCGATCGTTTTAAGGATGCTGTCGCTGAGCTTGCCGAGCAGTGCGAGCAACAGAATTACGCCGAACACGAGATCGGCCCGGCCGGTTTCCCGGCCATCGCTCAGCAGATAACCGAGGCCGCGGGTGGCGGCAATCAGTTCGGCGGCGACCATGAACATCCACGCGAGACTCAAGCCCGTGCGCAGTCCGGTGAAGATCTGCGGCAATGACGCGGGCAACAGGATGCGCGTGAATAGCGCCCGCGGACTCAATCGGTTGACTTCGCCGAGTTCGATCAGCTTTCTGTCGACGCCACGAATGCCGGCCACGACGCTCAATTGCACCGGAAAAAACGCGCCGATGGCGACGAGCGTGATTTTCGGCGCTTCGTCGATGCCCATCCACAGCAGCAGAATTGGCACCCAGGCGAGCGAGGGAATCGCGCGCAGTGCCTGAAACGCAGGGTCGAGCAGGGCGTCGAGGCGGCGGCTCAAACCCATTGCCCCACCGAGCAGAAGAGCGAGTGCGGAGCTGATGCCGAAACCCGCGAGTACGCGTATCGAGCTGGCGCCGATGTGGCGGGCCAGACGCTCACCGCCCAGTTGCCACAGCGTTTCAGCAATCGTGCTGGGCGCCGGTACGAGGTGCGCCGGCAACACCGACGCACGCACCAGCACTTCGATCACGGCAAGAAAGGCAAGCGGCAGGATCAATCCGGCAATGCGCCAGCGCTTGAGCGGGTCGCGCGGCCGCGGTGCGACCCGCGTTGCGTCGGCGGCTTGCGGCGCGCGATGTCTCGCACGTTCATCCGTTGTGTGCGATCGGTGCTGAAGTCCGAGCGATTCGTCGGTAGCCATGGGAGTCGGTCGGAGGGTCCTCGAGAGCAATGGGCGCGCCGGCTCACTGCCCGCTGTTCGCGGCGATAACAGGCTGCGCCGTCTTCACGTCGATCAAGGCGTCGATGACCTGATTCAGATCCGTGCCCGGTTTCACCAGTTGTTCCTGCGTGAGAATCGGCGCGGCTGCTTTGAGCGCGGCAAGTTGCTGCGTGCCCGGCTGCGGATGGCTGAAATCGTTGCGGCTCAGTTGCAGTCTGGCGACCGGCAGCGACAGCTTCGATTCTTCCGAGATGATCTTCGCGGTTTCGTCCGGATGCGCGGCGATCCACAGGCGCGCTTTCTCGTACACCTTGAGCACCTGCGCGAGCGTCTCGGGATGATCGCGAATGAAATCCTCGCGGGCGTCGAGCAGACCCCACGTATTGAAGTCGACGTTGCGATACAGCAGCTTCGCGCCGTCGTCGATCTGCGCGGCGGCCATGTGCGGATCGAGGCCGGCCCACGCGTCCACCTGGCCGTTGGCGAGTGCGGTGCGCCCGTCCGGATGCTGAAGGTTGACGATCTCCACGTCGTCGCGCGAGAGGCCCGCGGTGTGCAGCGCGCGCAGTGTGAAGAGGAACGGGTCCGTGCCCTTGGTGGCGGCGATCTTCTTGCCCTTCAGGTCCGCGAGGGTTTTGATCGGCGAGTCCTTGCGCACCACGAGCGCGGTCCATTCGGGGCGCGAGAAAACGTACACGGCGCGAATCGGATTGCCGTTGGCTTTGGCGAGCACGGCGGCCAGACCCGCCGTCGAGCCAATGTCGATCGCACCGCTGTTCAGATACTCGAGCGCGCGATTGCTGCCGAGGCTCAGCACCCATTTGACCTCGGTGTGCTGCGGCGCGAGTTCCTGCTCGAGCCAGCCGTTGCGCTTGATGACGAGGCTTTCCGGTGAATAGTAGGCGTAGTCGAGTTTCAGTTCGGCAGGCGGCGCGGCGCGTACGATACCCGGTGCAAGGAGGGCGAGCGTGGCCGTTGCCGCCATCAGCAACGCGCTCAGACCGGCTTGCAGCCGTCGCGCATGCCGCGGGCGTGAGGAAATCGTAGAAAGCGAAAAGCGCGCCGTGCCCCGCGGGATTTTCATTGACTGGTCCTGTGATGGTCGTTTAGTTGTGACCGATCAATGTAGTCAATGCGCATGCTGAACTGAACGAATAAAAACTCACAATCAAAGCAGATTGGGCGCTATGGCGGACGTGGGCGGGCGGGCCGGGAGTATTGTTCTTAAGGTTTCCTTCAGCTTTGCTCCGTAGTATCTGCGCGATCACCCGTATCCCCGCGGGCAATAGTTCCGATAGTTTTCCGACAGAAAACTGAAAGCGCCGATCTAAGGCTTGCTGGAGCATTCATGAAAACCCTCTTCTTGCAAGCGCCGTCGTATGACGGCTTCGATGGTGGCGCGGGTTCGCGCTATCAGGCCAAGCGTGAAGTGCGCTCGTTCTGGTATCCGACGTGGCTCGCGCAGCCCGCCGCGCTCGTGCCCGATAGCCGTGTACTCGACGCCCCCGCCGACGGCTTGTCCGTCGAAGCATCGCTCGACATAGCACAGCAATATGACCTGGTGGTGATCCACACCAGCACACCGTCCTTTCCCACCGACGCACTGTTCGCCGAAGACCTGAAGAAGCGCAAGCCTTCGGTGCTGATCGGCATGGTCGGCGCGAAGGTCGCGGTGGATCCGCACAATTCGTTGACCGCGAGTGAGGCGATCGATTTCGTCTGCCGTGAAGAATTTGACTTCACCTGCCAGGAAGTTGCCGAAGGCAAGCCCTTCGCCGGCATCAAAGGTCTGAGCTATCGCGCGGCAGACGGTTCGATCGAGCACAACGAAGCACGCCCGATCCTGGAGAACATGGACGAACTGCCGTTCGTGGCGCCCGTCTACAAGCGCGATCTGAAGATCGACAACTATTTCATCGGCTACCTGAAACACCCGTACGTGTCGATTTACACGGGTCGCGGCTGCCGTTCGAAATGCACGTTCTGCCTGTGGCCGCAAACGGTGGGCGGGCATCGCTACCGCACGCGTTCGACCGAGAACGTGCTTGAAGAAGTGAAGTGGATTCGCGACAACATGCCTGAAGTCAAGGAGATCATGTTCGACGACGACACCTTCACCGACTTCAAGCCGCGCGTCGAGGAAATCGCCCGCGGCCTCGGCAAGCTGGGTGTGACGTGGTCCTGCAACGCGAAGGCGAACGTGCCGTACGCGACGCTGAAGATCATGAAGGAAAATGGCCTGCGCCTGCTGCTCGTCGGCTATGAATCGGGCGACGACCAGATTCTGCTGAACATCAAGAAGGGCCTGCGCACCGACATTGCGCGCCGCTTCAGCGAAGATTGCCGCAAGCTGGGCATCAAGATTCACGGCACCTTTATTCTTGGCCTGCCTGGCGAGACGCAGGACACGATCCAGAAGACCATCAAGTATGCGAAGGAAATCAATCCGCATACGATTCAGGTATCGCTCGCGGCTCCGTATCCCGGCACGACGCTCTACAACCAGGCGGTCGAGAACGGCTGGCTGGAAGAGAACAAGGTCATCAACCTCGTCAGCAAATCGGGCGTGCAACTCGCGGCGATCGGTTATCCGCATCTGTCGCGCGACGAGATTTACCACCAGCTCGAAAACTTCTATAAGCGCTTCTATTTCCGTCCGTCGAAGATCTGGGAAATTCTGCGCGAGATGCTCACGAGCTGGGACATGATGAAACGGCGCCTGCGTGAAGGCGTCGAATTCTTCCGCTTCCTGCGCGCCCACGAGGCGTGAACGCCGTGCATCTGCTCGCCGTCACGCTGGCCTATGCGTGTGCGGCGGGGGCGGTTTTCGGCATCGCCTACACGATGTTGGCGGGTGCCCTGATTGGCCGGTTCTTCGCGCGAGCGGTGTCCGAGCCGACCAGCTTTCCGCCGGTCACGATCGTCAAGCCGCTGCACGGCAACGAGTGGGCGTTGCTCACCAATCTCTCGAGCTTCTGTCAGCAGGACTATCCGGGCCCGGTGCAATTCCTGTTCGGCGTGCACGATTGCGCCGACCCCGCATTGCAGGCCGTCGACGATCTGCGGCGGCTGCATCCGGAGGCGGATATCACCGTGGTCGCCGATGCACGCCTGTACGGCCCGAACCGCAAGATCAGCAACATCCTCAATATGCTGCCGCAGGCCCGGCATGACGTGCTGGTGTTCGCCGACAGCGACGTGAGCGTTGGGCCCGATTATCTGCGCAATGTAGTCGGCGAATTGCAGAAGCCTGGCGTCGGTCTTGTCACCTGCGTGTATCGCGGTGCGCCGGATCCCGGTTTCTGGCCGCGGCTGTCGGCCAAGGCCACCAACTATCAGTTCCTGCCCGGCGTGGTGACGGGGCTTGCGCTCGGTCTCGCGCGCCCCTGCTTTGGACAGAGCATCGCGATGCGGCGCGACACGCTGGAAAAAATTGGCGGCTTCACACCGTTCGTGCAGCACCTGGCCGAAGACCATGCGATCGGCGAGGCCGTGCGCATGATCGGCGAGAAAGTGGTGATCCCGCCGTTCACGATCTCGCATGCCTGCGTTGAAAACAGCGCGACGAAACTGATCGCGCATGAACTGCGCTGGAGCCGCACGATCCGCAGCATCGATCCGCTTGGCCATCTCGGCTCGGTGCTGATTTTTCCGCTTGCCTTTGCTTTGCTCGCCACCGCGTTCTCGGATGGCGCATGGTGGGCGTGGTCGCTTGCGCTGGTCGCCATCTGCGCGCGACTCGTTTTGAAACTGCTGTCCGATCGCGCGTTGCAGCAGGCGCATCGCGACCTGTGGCTGTTACCGTTATGGGATATCGTATCGTTTTCGATTTTCGTGGCGAGCTTCTGGTCCTCGCGCGTGATCTGGCGCGGTTTCAGTTTCAGGGTGGATGGCGACGGCCTGTTGTCGGCGGCGCAGGACGGAATGACGGATGAACAGCAGGTTGGGTAAGCAATGATGCGCGGGTATCCGGAAGGGCGTAGCGAAGACCATGCAGCGTGCCTGAAGCAGGTGCGAAGGGTGGCCGCATGATGAAACATCTCGGCCGCTTCGCCGCGCTTGCCGGCTTGCTGGTGTCGCTGTGGCTGGTCTGGCAGGACAATCCCGGCGCCGTGCTTGGCGCACTGCGCGCGGCGGGCGCCGGCCTCGTTCTCGCGGCGCTCGCGCACGTGCTGCCGATGATCGCCAATGCCTGCGACTGGCGCTCGCTGATTCGCGGCGCGAACCGGCCCAGTATTGCCAACATGCTGCATCTGGTCTGGGTGCGCGAATCCGTCAATTGCATGTTGCCGGTGGCGCGTATCGGCGGCGAGGTGGTGTCGTTCCGGATGCTCAAGCGCTGGGGCGTGCGGCCCTCTACGGCGGTCGGCAGCATCATCGTCGATATGCAGCTCACGGTGATCAGCCAGTTGCTGTTCACGATGGTCGGCATCGGTTTTCTGTTCGCGCATGCGCACTCCGACACGCTGCGGCTCGCCGGGCAACTGGCGTGGGGCGTGGTCGTGCTCACGCCGCTACTGGTGCTGTTCGCACTCGTGCAGCATGCCAGCCCGTTTGAGCGCATCACACGTGTGCTCAATCGTATGACAAGCGGCAAGCTCGCCGCGCTCGTCGGACAATCCGCTCAGATCGACCAGGCCATCAAGCTGATCTGGCGCCGGCGCGGCGTGGTGCTGCGCTATCTGTTCTTCTGGCAACCGCTGCAGTGCTTCCTGACGTCGCTCGAAATCTGGCTCGCGCTGTACTTTCTCGGCGTGCACGTCACGCTGGTCGAGGCGGTGGTGATCGAATCGCTGATCCAGGCGATCAGCAGTGCGGCTTTCTTCGTGCCGGGCGGTCTCGGGGTGCAGGAGGGCGGTTTCATTCTGATCGGCGGCGCGCTGGGTCTCGATCCTTCCATCTGCCTTGCGCTCGCCGGTGCGCGGCGCATTCGCGATCTGCTGATCTTCGTGCCCGGACTCATTGCGTGGCAGTTTGCCGAGTCCGGCAATCGCGAGCCGAAGCGGGCGGAACCAGCGGGGCGGGCGGTGGTGGGCGAAGCCAGCCAGCGCTAGTCACCTCTAGTCAGCGTCAGTACAACACCTTCATTCTTCCACGCCCGCATAAGCAGGAAACGACACTTCCACTGCGAGGCCGTGCTCGCCGACGCCCGCGCCGAGATGCAGGCTCGCACCGAAATGCTCCGCGATCCGCGCGACGATCGAGAGGCCCAGTCCGCTACCGGTGGCCTGATTGCCGGTAGCGCGGAAAAACCGGTTCGTGAGGCGGGCGAGATCGCTGGGCGCGACACCGGGGCCGTCATCGCGCACGGTGAGCTGCACCCGGCCGGCGTCATACCGTACGGCGACCTCGATGCTGCCGCCAGTGCGTCCATACTTGATCGCGTTATCGAGCAGATTGTCGAGCAGGATGCCCATCAGTACGGGCTCCGCATTGATCTCGGCGCGCATGTCGCCGGTCAGCGTTACGCGAATGTCCTTTTGCTGCGCATTGGGCTCGTTGGCGAGCAGTGCATCTTTCGCCACGGCCGCAGGTCTGAGCGGCGACGTGGCGAGCGTTTCGTGCGCATCCAGGCGCGCGAGCAGCAGCAACTGCTCCGCGAGCCGCGCGCTGCGATCGACGCCTTGCACCACGCGTTCCATCGCCACCCGCTGTAGCGCCGTGTCCGGTTCGGCCAGTGCGACCTGCGCCTGCACCTTGATAGCGGCAAGCGGCGTTTTCAGTTCATGCGCCGCGTCGGCGGTAAACGCGCGCTCGCGTTCGATAGAGTGCCGCAAGCGCGACAGCACCAGATTGATCGCGTCGACGAGCGGGAGCACCTCGGTCGGCGCGCGGCCAATATCGACCGGTTCCAGCCGGTTGATATCGCGCGCGCGAATGGCGCCGGAGAGGACCTTGAGCGGCACCAGGCTCCAGCCGATGCTGAACCACACCAGCAGCGCCAGCACCGGCAGCGCGATCAGCGTAGGGCGGGCAATCCGGCTCGCGACGCCGCTCACCAGATCGCTGCGGGTATTGGCCGGTTCGAACACGCGCACCGTGTGGCCGAGCGCAGTATCGCGCAAGGTGAACGTGTGCCACATCTGGCCACCCAGCGTCATGTTTTGCGCGCCGCTTGCGGGCGGCACAGGCAAATCCCAAGCTTGCAGCACGCGCAATTGCGGGCTGCCCGCCAGCACGTCGCCGTTCGCGCTGCGCACCTGAAATAGCGCGTCGCGCGGTAAGGAATCATCGTCGTCGCTATCGTTCGCGCCGGGTTCTCCGCCTTTTTCTTCTTCGCGCACGTCGATGCGTGCGTTGGCCAGCGTGGTCAGATTGCGCTCGTCGAGCAGTGCGAGGATTTGCGCGAGTTCCGCAAGACGTGCTTCTTCCCATTCGCTGACTTCGCGCGTGGCCTGACGATAGCTCGAGATCAGCGCGATGCCCCAGATCAGCACGATGCTGGCCAGGACCAGCATCATCAGACGGCGGCGTATCGATGCCGACATTATGCTTTCTCCACCACGTAGCCGATATTGCGCACGGTTCTGATCAGCTTGGCGCCGAGCTTTTTGCGCAGGTTGGACACATGGACCTCGATCGCATTGCTCTCGATTTCTTCCTGCCATCCATACAAACTCTCTTCGAGGCGCGAGCGCGACTGGGGAATGCCCTGATTGGTCAGCAGCTGCATCAGGATCGCCCATTCGCGCGAGGTGAGGGGCACGCGCGTATTACCGATTTCGACGGTTTGCGCGGTGGGATTGACCGTCAGATCCTGATAGCGGATCACCTCGACGCTGCGCCCCTGCGCGCGGCGCAGCAGGGCCCGGCAACGGGCGATCAGTTCGGTCAGGTCGAAGGGCTTGCCGAGGTAGTCGTCGGCGCCCGCTTCGAGGCCGCCGACGCGGTCCACCACTGTGCCCTTGGCGGTCAGCACGAGCACCGGGACGTCCTTGCCGGCGTCGCGCAGCCGCCTCAGCAGTTCCATACCCGACACCCTGGGCAAGCCGAGATCGAGCAGGACCAGCGCATAAGCGGTGGTGTCGAGGGCGAGACTGGCCTTGTGGCCGTCGCGGGCCCAATCGACCGTGAAACCGGCTTGACGCAGTCCCGCTTCAATGCCGCAGCCGATCAGGTCGTCGTCTTCTACGAGGAGTACGCGCATGGGGGAGAAATTCCGTTTTATGTTTATTGCATGGTGGCGACAGTTTTTAAACAAGCGCCGAGTTACACACCCGAAGTGTAACGATCATGTTCACTGGACGCTTTATACCTCTTTCTTGCTTAAGGTTTCCTTCAGCTTGAATCGCTACTATCGCCCCTCAGCAGGTTACTGTCGCGTGGCTCGATATGAGCGCGCGAAACTACGTCATGTTGTCAGGTCATCGCAACTTAATCGTAAGCACATCGATGGAATGTACGGTTGGCGCTTCTATCGGCGCGTTTTACCGGTGCTGGTGCCGGCGAATCGCGCCACTGCATGATGCCGCGCGTTCCTTCAGGTCACGAGACCACGCTATGAAGCCAGTCACGACAGACATGCTGCGAGCCCATTTGATGGCGGCTTCGCTCACGGCAATGGGTACCGAAGCGCTCGCCTTGCTGGCACTGCTGGTCTTGCCGGTTTCGCAGCAGGTTTTCAGCTCCACGGGGTTTCAGTCTCTTGCTCTTGCGCTGATCGTGAGCGGCGTCATCGTGATGCGCCAATTCGCGCAGGCCGCTTTCGACCTCGCCATTCAGGGCCACTACGCCACGCCTGCCGGCCGGCCCGTGTTGATTGAGGCAGACTGTCCGCGGCGCTGGTTCGTCGTTCTTCATCTACGCTTTACCGGCAAACCGTTCGTGCTCGCCGGGCACTGACGGCTACAGGCGATGGCGGCGCACGCATTGACAGCATGCCAGTGGATCCTGTTATCCGGCTGCGTCTCGGCCTCGCTCTATGCGATGCTGGCAGCGGTGGCGATGCCGTTCTTCGCGGTGCGCCGCGGTGCGAGCGGGAGGGGTGCTAGCGCCCCGGCCGCCGCCCGGGCTTCGCATCCACTGACTCCTTTTACGAATGTCGGCGTCAGCGTGCTCAAGCCGCTATGCGGCGCCGAGCCGCGTCTCTACGAAAATCTCAGAACCTTCTGCGACCAGCGCCATGGGCATTTCCAGCTCGTGCTTGGGGTCTCGTCGCCGGACGATCCCGCCATCGCCGTGGTGCGCCGTTTGCAGGCCGCCTATCCGATGCACGACATCGAGCTCGCTATCGATACGCGCGTGCACGGCAGCAATCTCAAGGTCAGCAATTTGATCAACATGGCGGAGCGGGCGCGCCATGACGTGATCGTGATCGCCGATAGCGACATCGCCGTCGAAGCCGACTATCTCGACACCGTGGCGGCACCGCTCGCCGATCCGCGCGTGGGCGTGGTGACCTGTCTCTACGTGGCGCAAGGCGTGGGCGGTTTCTGGCCGCGGGTCGGCGCGCTGTTTATCAACGAGTGGTTCGCGCCGTCGGTGCGGGTCGCGCATGCGGCCGGCTCGCGCCGCTTCGGTTTCGGCGCGACGCTTGCCTTACGCCGCGCGACACTCGAGCGCATTGGCGGTTTCGACGCGCTGAAAAACTGCCTCGCGGATGACTACTGGCTGGCCGAGCACGTGCGCGCGCTCGGCCTTAGCACGGTGCTTTCGCGCGTGATGGTGGCCACCGACGTCATCGAGCCGACTTTTTCCGCCTTGTGGCAGCGTGAGACGCGTTGGCTGCGCACGATCCGCTCGGTGAACACGCCTGGTTTTGCATTTCTGTTCATCACGTTTCCGACGCCGTGGCTGCTAGCCGGCGCGTGGCTCACCGGCAGTCTCGCGAGCGGTGCGTCCGACGGCGTGCATCTGTGGGCGGCGCTGGTGAGCGGCGCCAGCACGGCGGCCGGTTTTGCCGCGCGCATGGTGCTGCATCTGCGTTCCGCACGTCACGAACGTACTTTCTGGCGCGACTTGCCGCTTGTGCCATTGCGCGATACCTTGCTGGCACTGCAATGGCTCGCGAGCGCGTTCGGCTCGCATGTGGTGTGGCGTGGCGCACGCGTGCCGGTTGAGGCTTCCGCATCGACGACGCGTGCGAAAGCAATGGGTGTGATGGATGTCATGGAGACTTCGGATGGTGGCTGAGCCACGCGGCCTGATCGTCACCGCCGACGATTTCGGCCTGCATCCACGGGTGAATCTGGCGGTCGAGCAGGCGCACCGGCACGGCGTGCTGACGGCCGCGAGCCTGATGATCGGCGCGCCTGCCGCGGCCGATGCGGTGGCGCGTGCTCGAGAACTCCCGGGGTTGCGGGTCGGTCTGCACCTGGTGCTGGCCGACGGCGACGCGGTCACGCCGCGCGCGGGGATTGCTGCCTTGCTCGACGAGCATGGCCGTTTTGGCGACAACATGGTGCGGGATGGGGTGCGGTTTTTCTTTTTACCGCACGTTCGCAAACAGCTGGCGCGAGAGATTCGCGCGCAGTTCGATGCTTTTGCGAGGACGGGGTTGACGCTCGACCACGTCAACACGCACAAGCATTTTCATTTGCATCCGACGGTGCTTGAGTTGATTCTGGAGATCGGCCGCGAGTACGGGATGCGGGCGATGCGTTTGCCGTTCGAGGTGGGTGCGCCGCTGTGGTTGCGGCCGTGGATTTCATGGGTGCGGGCGAGGTTGGATCGGGCTGGGGTTGGGCACAACGATTATGTTGTTGGGATTGCTAATAGTGGGCGGATGGATGAAGGTGCGTGGCTTGCTGCGCTTGCCGATTTGCCTCACGGGGTGGGGGAGATTTATTGTCATCCTGCGTTTCCGGGGGATCGGGTTTTGAGTCACGGAATGAGGGATTATCGGCACGCCGAGGAGTTGCAGGCGCTTTTGTCGCCTCGGGTTGCTGAGGCGATTCGGTATTTGGGGGCTCGGGTTGGTGGGTTTGGGGATGTGCTTAGGGTTTGATTTTTTTTGTTGCCTTTTGCGGCGGCATTGTCCGTGTTCCTGGGGCTTTGGCCTTTCCTTGAATTGTTAGTGGTTTATTAGCGTTCCCCCTGTGCGGGGGGGCACCTACTTTTCTTTGCCGCCGCAAAGAAAAGCAACCGTATTGGAAGTCAAGCGGCGAACAACGGCTCAAGGTGGAAACTGCTA
>NZ_CAJNBO010000029.1:0-110051 GCF_905221015.1 Paraburkholderia nemoris
TGCCCATTCCCGGGTTTCCGCTGAATAGCGTTTCATCTTCCACTCGCTGTCCGCCCCCCATCTTTACATCAATCGGTTCGGGTGAGGCGACAACTAGCCTGACATGGAGGGGCCGCCGCAAAGAGAAGTAAGCAAGAGAAAGCGGCTCAAACCGCTAATGCTAAGTGGGCACCGTGGTCTGCTACCGGTAGTGGTGCATCTGGAATCTGTGTTCGTGCACGTTCAAGCGTCAGTGACAAGGGCGTCATACTTCCGGCGGCGCTGCGCGCGCCGAAGAGTAATTCATAAAACCGATCGCTGCGTTTTGGCGCTCGCGTCTCGCCACTGAACCGTGCCTCGTCATTGCACCGCCGCCACCGCAGCTGCGACTGCGGCGGTGATTGCGGCACACCAAAAAATCATTTGAAGTGGGGTTTCCGGGTGAGTGCAGAGGCGCCTCGCCGAGGCGAAGCCGACGGCCTCCAAACCTCAACCGAAGCCGGTGGTTTCCCCTGCAGACCCGTCCGCGACGCACGCAGTGCGGAGTGGGAGCTGATGACTCCTTTGTCACTAACGCGGAGTGTGCGAGAACACGGATTCCAGTCGCACCACTACCCCTGGCAAAGCACGAGACCCGCTTAGCAGGGGCTTCTAGCCGCTTTCTCTTGCTTACTTCTCTTTGCGGCGGCAAAGAGAAGTAAGTGCCGCCCCGCACAGGGGCAACGCTAATAGACCACTAACAAAACAAGGAAAGGCCAAAGCCCCAGGAACACTGACAAACAAGCGCCGCGCAGGCAATCCCCCAGCTCAAACGGGCAAAAACCACCCCAAAACCCGCCGAGCAGGCACACAACCCAATAGCGCCCCCACCCGATTTGTGCTTTACTTTTCGGCAGACCCATAAAAAAAAGTAAACCCGCAGCACCCTAATCGGACCCCACGAGCAGGCAGCTGAAAGCAGGAAAAAACAAAGGTCCGGTTTCACCCCATAAGGAGACAACTTCATGGCGATCAGCATCAGTCTGACGGTGAACGGCGCGCCCATCAGCGCCTCAATCGACCCGAACACCCTGCTTGTCCAGTTCCTGCGCGATCAACTTCGCTTAACAGGAACGCACATCGGCTGCGACACAGCCCAGTGCGGCGCATGCACGGTCCACCTGAACGGCCGCGCAGTCAAATCCTGCAACATCCTCGCGGTCCAGGCCGAAGGCGCAACCATCACCACCATCGAAGGACTCGCCAAAGACGGCGCCCTGCACCCGATGCAAGCCGCCTTCAAACACTGCCACGGCCTGCAGTGCGGTTTCTGTACGCCCGGCATGGTGATGAGCGCGGTCTCGCTCGTCGAGCGCCAACCCAATCTCACCGGCGACGACGTGCGCGCCCAGCTCGACGGAAATCTCTGCCGCTGTACGGGCTATCACAACATCGTCAAAGCAGTGCTCGAAGGCGCCGAAGGCATGAAGTCCGCCGGCACGGCCAACGCCACCGCCGCGGCCACTGCGCCAGCCACCGCCTGAGGAGCCGACGATGAACGCACCCGACACCCACCTCATCGGCACTTCCGTCGAACGTAAGGAAGACTATCGTTTCCTCACCGGCAACGGTCAGTACACCGACGACATCGTCCTGCCGCAGCAAACCTACGCGATTTTCCTGCGCTCGCCGCACGCACACGCAAAAATCAACAGCATCGACACCACCGCGGCCAAACAATCGCCCGGCGTCGTCGCGATCTTCACCGGCGCGGACATGGCCGCGGACAACGTCGGCGGACTGCCGTGCGGCTGGCTGATCCACAGCACCGACGGCAAGCCGATGAACGAGCCGCCGCATCCGATCATCGCGCACACGAAAGCACGCCACGTCGGCGATCAGGTCGCGCTCGTCATCGCCGATTCGATCAAGGCCGCGAAAGACGCCGCCGAACTGATCGAGGTCGATTACGACGTGCTGCCGGCCGTGGTCGACACGGCGCACGCGTCCGATCCGGGCCAGGCCGCAGTGCACGACGACGTGCCGGACAACGTCTGCTACAACTGGGGCCACGGCGACAAAGCCGCGACCGACGCCGCCTTCGCCAAAGCCGCGCACGTCACCACGCTCGACATCGTCAACAACCGCCTGATCCCGAACGCGATCGAACCGCGCGCGGTCAACGCAAGCTACTCAGTGCAGGATGACAGCTACACGCTCTACGTCGCGAACCAGAATCCGCACGTGGAACGCCTGTTGATGGCCGCGTTCGTGCTGTCGCTGCCGGAATCGAAACTGCGCGTGATCGCGCCGGATGTCGGCGGCGGCTTCGGGTCGAAGATCTTTCTGTACGCCGAAGACGTTGCGCTGACGTGGGCATCAAAGAAGATTCGCCGTCCGGTCAAATGGACCGCCGAGCGCTCGGAAGCCTTCGTGTCCGACGCGCATGGCCGCGATCACGTGACCAAAGCCGAACTGGCCATGGACGCCGACGGCAAGTTCCTCGCGATGCGCATCCACACGATCGCCAACATGGGCGCGTATCTGTCGACCTTCGCCTCGAGCGTGCCGACCATTTTGTACGCGACGCTGCTCGCCGGTCAGTACGCGACGCCCGCCATTTACGCGGAGGTGAAAGCGGTCTTCACCAACACCGTCCCGGTCGACGCGTACCGCGGTGCCGGCCGTCCGGAAGCGACGTACGTGGTCGAGCGTCTGGTCGAAACCGCCGCACGCGAGATGAAGATCGATCCGGCCGAAATCCGCCGTCGCAACTTCATCCGCGAGTTTCCGTACGCGACGCCGGTCGGCCTCACCTACGATACCGGCGACTACGAGGCCACGCTGAGCCGTGCGCTCGAACTAGCGGACGTGAAGGGCTTCGCCGCGCGCAAGCAGGAATCCGAAAAGAACGGCAAGCTGCGCGGCCTCGGCTACTCGTGCTACATCGAAGCCTGCGGTTTGGCGCCGTCGAACATTGCCGGTGCATTGGGCGCACGCGCCGGACTCTTCGAAGTCGGCCAGATTCGCGTGCATCCGACAGGTTCGGTCACCGTGTTCACCGGCTCTCACAGCCATGGCCAGGGGCATGAGACAACCTTCGCGCAAGTGGTCGCGGACCGGCTCGGCATCGCGCTGGAAAGCGTGGAGATTGTTCACGGCGACACCGGCCGCATTCCGTTCGGCATGGGCACGTACGGCTCGCGCTCGATCGCAGTCGGCGGCTCGGCGATCATGAAGGCGCTCGACAAGATCGAAACCAAGGCGAAGAAAATCGCCGCGCACCTGCTCGAAGCCGCGGCCGAAGACATCGAGTTCAAGGACGGCGTGTTTCGCGTCGCGGGCACCGATCGCACCAAAGCGTTTGCCGAGATATCGCTCGCCGCCTACGTGCCGCACAACTATCCGCTCAACGTGCTCGAACCGGGTCTCGAAGAAAGCGCGTTCTACGATCCGACCAACTTCACGTATCCGGCCGGCTCGTACATCTGCGAAATCGAGATCGATCCGGAGACCGGTGTCTGCCGTATCCAGCAGTTCACCGCGGTCGACGATTTCGGCAATGTGATCAATCCGATGATCGTCGAAGGCCAGGTGCATGGCGGGCTCGCTCAGGGCATTGGGCAGGCGATGCTGGAGCGCTGCGTGTACGACAACGAGAGCGGCCAGTTGCTGTCCGGCTCCTATATGGACTACGCGATGCCGCATGCGTCCGATCTGCCGAACTTCACCGTCGAAACCGCGAAGGGCACACCGTGCACGCACAATCCGCTCGGCGTGAAAGGCTGCGGCGAGGCAGGCGCAATCGGCTCTCCGCCGGCCGTGATCAACGCGATCCTCGATGCACTCGCACCGCTCGGCGTGACCGATCTGCAAATGCCGGCAACGCCGCATCGCGTATGGTCCGCGATCCACGCAGCCAAACCCCACTAAGATCCTGAGCGGAGCATTCGACATGTATTCATTCGAGTATCAACGCGCGACGGATCCGAAAGCGGCCGCCGCAGCCATCGCCGCCGACAGTGACGCAAAGTTCATCGCCGGCGGACAAAGCCTGTTACCCACCATGCGTCTGCGGCTCGCGCAGCCGTCGCAACTGATCGACGTGACGCGAATTCCCGCGCTCAAATCGATCACCGTCGATGCCGGCAAGGTGACGATCGGCGCAGCCGTATGCCATGCGGACGTCGCGGACCATGCGGAGCTTCGGCGCGTGCTGCCGGCGCTCGCGGACCTCGCCGGGCACATCGGCGATCGCCAGGTGCGCGCGCTCGGCACCATCGGCGGTTCGCTCGCGAACAACGATCCGGCCGCCTGCTATCCGGCTGCTGCGATGGCCTTGGACGCGACCATCGTCACCGATCGGCGACGAATCTCATCACGCGACTTCTTCGTCGGCATGTATGAGACCGCACTGGCGCCCGACGAGTTGATCGTGGCCGTCGAGTTTCCCGTGCCCGAGCGCGCCGCTTACGAGAAATTCCGTAACCCGGCGTCGCACTTTGCAATGGTCGGCGTGTTCGTCGCGAAGTTCGCGAGCGGCGTGCGTGTCGCAGTGACAGGAGCGGCGTCTTCGGTATTTCGCGTGCCGGAACTGGAAAGCGCACTGACGGCGAATTTCACGCCCGAGGCCGCGCGAGGGGTAACCGTATCCGACGCCGACCTGAACACCGATATGCACGCGAGCGCCGAATATCGCGCGCATCTGATCCCTGTGTTAGCCGGGCGAGCGGTGACGAAGGCAAACGGTTAGCGATCCTTGCAGTTTGCGGCTGGCGTGTCTCGGCGGAGCGCGTCAGCCGTGTTCGATCACGCACGCGGTGTGGCGCGACGCTCGCGTTCATCCGCTCCGTTCCGCCGACGGTATGAGTGACACGGACGAGCGCGCCGTTTTGCTCTTCACCATGCAGAGTCAGGAACACCATGCAGCCTGCTTCCATCGACGACACTCTCGCGCAACTCGCCGCCCAAAACTACTTCGCCAGTCGCGAACTCGCGACCGCGTTGTATCTCGCCCTGCGCATGGAGCGGCCGTTGTTCGTCGAAGGCGAGCCGGGCGTCGGCAAGACCGAACTCGCCAAAGCCGCGGCGGGGATGCTCGGCACGTCGATGCTGCGGCTGCAATGCTACGAAGGACTCGACACCGCCAGCGCGCTCTATGAGTGGGACTACCCGCGCCAGATCATGGCGCTGCGTCTGGCCGAAGCTGCCGGCGAACGACCCGGCAACGACACGCTGTATCGCAGTGAATTCCTGTTGAAGCGTCCGCTGCTGCAAGCGCTGATGCCCGACGAAAATCATCCGGGCGCGCGGCGCGTGCTGCTGATCGACGAGATCGACCGCGCCGACGAACCGTTCGAGGCGTTTCTGCTGGAACTACTGTCGGACTTCCAGGTATCGATTCCCGAATACGGCACGGTGCGCGCGGAACAGCCACCGCTCGTCGTGATGACGTCGAATCGGACACGCGAAGTGCACGACGCGTTGAAACGCCGGTGCCTGTATCAATGGATCGGCTATCCCGAGCGCGATCGTGAACTGGAGATCGTCGCCGCGCGCGCGCCGCAGACGTCGGTTGAATTGCAGCGCCGTGCGGTCGATTTCGTGCATCGGCTGCGCGGCATGGATCTGTTCAAGGCGCCCGGCATAGCCGAAACGATCGACTGGTGCCGCGCTTTGGAAGCGTTATCGGTAACGGAGCTCGATCCGCAATCGGTACAGAACACCCTTGGTGTGCTGCTCAAGTATCAGGACGATCTGGCGCGCATCGACGCCGCGCAGATCGCGCAATGTCTCGCGACGCCGGGATAACGGCGATGACCACCTTCGCCGATACTTCGAGCGCCTCGGCCGCACCGATCGATACGCCCACGCTCGCCCACAACGTCGTCCACTTTGTGCGCGTGCTGCGCGGCGCGGGCTTGCCGATGTCACCGGCGCAAGCCGTCGATACACTCGCTGCGTTGCACTGGATCGACCTCGGCCGCCGCGACGATGTGCGCGCCGCGCTCGCCACGTTATTGGTCTCCGCGCCGGACGAACGCGACCTCTTCAACGCCGCCTTCGATCTGTTCTGGCGCGACCCGGATTGGGAAGGCAAGCTGCGCGCGCTGCTGCTGCCAAAAGTCCGCGATGGCTTGCCGCCCCCCAAACGCAACAACCGTCTCGCCGACGCGCTTGCCGTGCGCACGCCGCCCTCGCCGCACAGCAAGGCGCCACAGGAAACCGAACAACACGAACTACGCGCGCACGTTACCTTTAGTGCGGAAGAGCGGTTACGTCATCGCGATTTCGAAACGCTTTCCGCTGACGAATGGCGGACGTTGCGGCATCTGATTCGCGGCCAGCGTCTGCCGCTTGCCACCGAGCCGACGCGCCGCCTGAAGGCCGCGTCGCACGGCACACATGCCGATTTGCGCGCGAGCGCACGACAAGCGGTGCGCGCCGGTGGCGACTGGACAGTGTGGAAGTATCGCGCGGTGGTGGAACGCAAACCGCCGCTCGTGCTGCTGCTGGATATCTCCGGCTCGATGAGCAGCTATTCGCGCGCGGTCCTGTACTTCTGCCACGCGCTTCTGCAATCGCGTGAGCGCCTGCAGGTGTTCCTTTTTGGCACGCGCCTGACCAACGCGACGCGCGCGCTGCGCGAGCGCGATCCCGACGTGGCGATCGCGACGCTCACCGATCAGGTGGTCGACTGGTCGGGTGGCACACGGATCGGCGCGGCGCTCGCCGAATTCAACCGGCGCTGGGCACGTCGCGTGCTGACCGGCAGAGCCACGGTGCTGCTCGTCACCGACGGTCTCGATCACGAAGCGATCGACGTGCTCGATACCGAAATGGCCCGCTTGCGCCGCTTCGCACACCGTATCGTGTGGCTCAATCCGCTGTTGCGTTTCAGCGGTTTTTCACCGAAAGCGCGCGGCGTGCAGGCTATTCTGCCGTACGTCGACGCACATCGCCCGGTTCATAATCTGGACAGTCTCACGGCGTTCGGCCGCGACCTCGCGCAACTCACACGCGCGCCTCGTTCGACCGTCTCCGCGACGACACCTGCAGGAGCAACGCCATGGAATTAAGTGAAACCCATACGCTGCCGGTTTCCCAGCAGCGCGCGTGGGATGCGCTAAACGATACCGAAATCTTGCGCGCGTGCATTCCCGGCTGCGAAAGCATCGACCCGGATGGCGAAAACGCGTATGCGGTGGTGTTGAGCGCATCGGTCGGTCCGGTGAAGGCGCGCTTCAAAGGGCGTATGCTGCTGACCGATATCGAGGCGCCGAACAGCTACACCATCGTTTTCGAAGGTCAAGGTGGTGCGGCGGGCTTCGGCAAGGGCAATACGCACGTCACGCTCGAACCCGAGGGCGACACCGCGACGAAGCTTTCGTACACGGCGACGGCACAGGTCGGCGGCAAGCTCGCGCAGATCGGTTCACGGCTGGTCGACGGTGCTGCACGTAAAATCGCGGGCGAATTTTTCAAGCGCTTCGGCGCGCAGGTCGGCGGCGACGCTGACGGCGCGACGGCCCCGGATGTCGGCGACGCTGCAGCCGGCGACGCGGCGGTGCAGAATACAGAATCGAATGAGGCCGCGGACACCGAGTCCGGCGGCGACGGAACGAAAAGGAAGAAATCATGGACAGCGTGGATCTCGAAGTCCTGAAGTCCAGCGCACGTTGGCTGGAAGAGGGACATCGCGCGCTACTGGTGACGGTGGTGAAGACGTGGGGTTCGTCGCCGCGTCCCGAGGGCGCGATGCTCGCGGTGCGTGACGACGGCCTTGTGGTGGGTTCGGTCTCGGGTGGTTGCATCGAAGACGACCTGATCGACCGCGTGCGGCAAAAGGGGATTGAGCAGACCCGCCCGGAGGCGGTGAAATACGGCATTACCGCGGAAGAAGCGCACCGCTTCGGCCTGCCTTGCGGCGGCACGATCCAGTTGGTGCTGGAGCCTTTGACGCCGCAAAGCGGCATAGCCGATCTGTGCCATGCGGTGGAGGACGGCCGCCTGGTGGCGCGCGAAGTCGACATGGTGACGGGCGCGGTACGGCTCGACGCGGCGCTGGCAACCGACGGCGTGCATTTCGACGGCGAGCGTCTGCTGACGATTCACGGCCCGCGCTACCGGATGCTGGTGATCGGTGCGGGGCAGTTGTCGCGGTATCTGTGCAACATCGCGGTTGGGCTCGATTACCAGGTGACCGTATGCGATCCGCGCGAGGAGTACACCGAGGAGTGGAGTATTCCCGGCACGAAGATCGTGCGGACGATGCCGGACGATACGGTGATCGAGATGAAGCTCGACGAGCGGTGTGCGGTGATTGCACTGACGCATGATCCTAAGCTGGATGATCTCGCGCTGATGGAGGCGTTGAAGACGCCGGCTTTTTATGTGGGCGCTTTGGGGTCGAGAAGGAATAATCAGGCGCGGCGCGAGCGGTTGAAGGAGTTTGATCTGAACGATACTGAATTGGCCCGGTTGCATGGGCCGGTTGGGATTTATATTGGCAGCCGGACGCCGCCTGAGATTGCTGTTTCTATTCTTGCTGAGGTTACTGCGGCTAAGAATGGGGTTTCGTTGCCGACTCTATTACAGGTTGAGGGCGCTAAGGCCGCGCGGGAGATTGCTGCTTCTGGTGGTGGGGCTGCTTGTAGTGTTTAGGTTTTTTGCCTTCGCGGCGCTTGTTGTTCGTGTTCTTGGCGCTTTGACCTTTCCTTGAATTGTTAGTGGTCTATTAGCGTTGCCCCTGTGCGGGGGCGGCACTTACTTCTCTTTGCCGGCTGCAAAGAGAAGTAAGCAAGAGAAAGCAGCTCAAACCGCTAATGCTAAGCGGGCACCGTGGTCTGCTACGGGTAGTGGTGCATCTGGAATCCGTGCTCTCGCACATTCGGCGCTAGTGACAAAGGTGTCATCAGCTCCCACTCCGCACTGCGTGCGTCGCGGACGGGTCTGCAGGGGAAACCACCCGCTTCGGTTCAAGTCTGTGGGAGCCATCGGCTTCGCCTCGGCGAGGCGCCTCTCCACTCACCCGGAGACCCCCACTTAAAAATAATATTTCGGTGTGCTGCAATCACCGTCGCGGTCGCAGTTGCCGTTCCAATCAAAATCGCGGTAGCCGTGGACATGCAATGACGAGCCGCAACCCGTTAGCGAGGCGGGAGCGTCAAAACGTAGCGATTGGTTTCATGAACGGCTCTTCGGCGCGCGCAGCGCCGCCGGAAGTATGACGCCCTTGTCACAAGTGCATGCAGGTGCACGAACACAGATTCCAGTCGCACCACTACCCCTGGCAAACCGCGAGACCCGCTTAGCAGGGGCTTCTAGCCGCTTTCTTTTGCCTACTTTTCTTTGCGGCGGCAAAGAAAAGTAGGTGCCGCCCCGCACAGGGGCAACGCTAATAAACCACTAACAATTCAAGGAAAGGCCAAAGCCCCAAGAACACTGACAATAAGCGCCGCGCAGGCAAAAAAACCCAAGTCACATTAACCCACAAACCACAGCGGCAACCACCGAGCCGCCAACCAACAAAACCCCGACAATCCGCCGCTTATTCAACTCAGTCCACAACAAGACCCCGGTCAGGGACAGCAGGATCATCCCCCCAGCAATCGTATCGATCAACAAAACCCACCCAACACTCAACCCCACACCACGATGCAAATTATTCATCGTAGTAAGAAACGAATTCTGCGTGCGTTTCACCGCCACAAACCCATTCCCAACCCAATACTCGGCCTGCACATTCTGACCAGGCCCAAAAATCCCGACTTGCCAGAATTCCGGCTGCATCGCGCTGCGATCGCCCCACGCCACCGCATGCGCCGGCTCGCGTTTCACCCGCCCCGGCTTGCCGTCGATCTTTAATTCGCCCTTGAGCCACTTCGCCATCTCCATCGGCGAACCCAGCTTCTTCTGCGGCACAGGAATCTGCATCTCCTCGACCTGCGGCTCACCCGACGACACCTTCAACGGCCCGCCCCGATGATTCAGCAAAAACCCAGTCGCGCCAAACATCAACCCCAACACCGCGCCCCACAGCCCAACCCAGCCGTGCACCTTGCGCAACCACTTGATGAAATTCGCCCGCCGCGAACGCTGGCGCCGCGCCGCCTGCTCGGCGTCGTCCATCAGATGATGACCGCGCTCCGGCCTATGTGCCGTGTATTGCGTACCGGCACCAGCAGCAGGTTTCATATCGATCGATTCAGGCGCGTTCACATCCATGCTCCAGGCGCAGCAAGTTAAACCCCCGCCGACAGGCAGCGCCAAGGCGCTCGCTCTCACCAGCGGTAACGGAAAGTTCGAAAAGAAGGGCCGGACAGACCCGGCTTGCGGTCCAGGCCGTCCGGCTGAGAGGCTTGGCTGGCAGTCACAGAGGAGGAGAAATGTGACAGAAAGCTGGCGATGCCTTTCAATTGAGAATGGCTATCATTACACAATTAGGGCATTTGCTCAATCGCAATGCTCGGTATCCGCTTGACATCCGGGCGGCGCAAACCGACTCTAACTGGCGATCCCGTCAACGTTGCCGTTCCGGATACCTGCCCGCCATGCGCCTCACCTCTTTGGTCTGTCTTGCCTCTCTCGGCTGGCTTGCCGGTGTCCATGGCGCGAGCGCGAGCATCTCGGCCAAGCTGGACGATCCCTATACCAACGAAGGCGAAACGCAGACCTTCACCGTCAACGCCGACGGCTCCTTCTCGAAGCTCGATTCGATGACGCTGCACGTGAACAACGAAGCAGGCGTCGCGCGCGTGGCGCAGCAATACGTCTGGTTCAACCGCAATATGGCGGACGTGCAGATCATCGAGGCCTACACGACCACCGCCGACGGCGTGCGTCACGACGTGCAGCCCGATCAGATCCGCGACGTGCAGGAAGCCCGCTCGTTCGACGCGCCGATGTTCCAGGACATCCAGGAAAAGGTGATCGTGTTCCCCGCTGTGGAACCCGGCTCGCGCGTGCATCTCACCTATCGCAAGACGCAAAAGCAGCCGATCGATCCGGGCGAATTCAGCGACTTCACGCCACCCGATCTCGCGCCGACCCATAACTTTCACCTCATCTACGACCTGCCCGCCGGCAAGGCGCTTTACGCCGATGCACGCGGCTTCACCGCGCTTCAACCGGTTACGCGCGACGGCCGCACACGCTACGAATACCATTACGACAAGGCGCATTTCAGCCGGCTGGAGCGCGGCTCAATTGCGTACGTGTCGTACGGCGACCGGCTCATGGTCTCGACCTTTCCGGACTACGCCGCTTTCGCCGCCAGCTACAGGGCGTCCGCCGCCGACCCGAGCGCGCGCGACACCGCCGTCACGCGTCTTGCGCAAAATCTCACCGCGCGCGACCACACCCCGCACGACAAAGCCAAAACGTTGTACGACTGGGTGCGCCGCAACGTCCGCTATGTGGCGATCTACGTTGGGCGCGGTTCGGTGGTGCCGCACAGTGCAAGCGCGATCCTCGCGAACCGTTATGGCGACTGCAAGGATCACGTGGCGCTGTACGGCGCGATGCTCGACGCCGTCGGCGTTCGCAATGAGCCAGCCTTGATCAGCAGTGGCTCGATTTACACGTTGCCCAACGTGCCGGGCTACGGCGTCATCAATCACGTGATCACGTGGCTGCCGGATTTGCAGCAATACGCGGACTCGACCGCGTCGAATGTCGAATTCGGATTTTTGCCGTCGTCCGATATGAACCGGCCTACCGTCCTCGTCAATCAGGGGGTGGTCGCGCAAACGCCGGCCACCGAGTTGATGACGCGCAGCACCGACCTGTCGATCAAGGTCGAGCCGGATGGCTCGGCGAGCTTCACCTATCGGCTGGAAGCATCGGGTGCCACGGCCGAACAGGCGCGCGCGATGTTGCGCACGCAGACGCCCGCGCAACGTGAGGAGTCGATCCAGGCGGAACTGCGCAGCGCCAACCTGCGCGGCACCGCCACGCTGACCACCAGCGACCTAACCGTTGCCGACGGCCCGCTGACGATCACAATGAAAGGCACGCTGGAAAGTCTGGTGGTGCCGGGCGCCGCGGCATCGATCCCGGCGTTGACGAGTATGGCCGGCGGCTTCGAGGCAGATACCCGCTACTGGCTCGGCGAACGGCAGCGCACGCAGCCATTCGTCTGCCACAACCTGGCATTGCATGAACGCGCGCGCATTGAATTGCCCGCGAACTTCCACGTGCTGGAAATGCCGGAGGCGAAACGGACCCAGGACCGCTTCGTCGATTTTCAGTCGCAGTACACGTTCGATCCGCTCAGCAACGTCGTAACGATGACGCGCGACGGCGCCACCCATTTCGACAGCGAGGTCTGCACGCCCGACGACTTCGCGAAAATGCGTCCCGCGATCGAAGCGATCGGGCGCGACGTGCGCGCCGAAGTGATCGTCAAATCGACGCTGGTGGAATCGTCGAGCGTGGCGTCGCAGGCGCCGTAGAACCGCGACCGCTCAAACCGGCCAGAGCGGTCCTTCCTCCATCGCGCCGAGCTGCTCGCGCAGTTCGAGGATGCGGTCTTCCCAATAGCGCTGCGTGTTGAACCACGGAAACGCCGCCGGAAACGCCGGGTCGTCCCAACGGCGCGCGAGCCACGCCTGATAGTGAATCAGTCGCAGCGTGCGCAACGCTTCGACGAGATACAGTTCGCGCGGCTCGAAGTCGCAGAAGTCTTCGTAACCCGCGAGCAGATCCGCCAGCGCACGCGAAGCCTCCACGCGATCGCCGGGCAGCAGCAGCCATAAATCCTGCACGGCCGGACCCATGCGGCTATCGTCGAAGTCGACGAAATGCGGACCCGCGTCGGTCCACAACACATTGCTCGGATGACAATCGCCGTGCATTCGCAACATGCGAATATCGCCGGCCCGCTCGAAGGCGCGCTCGACGGCTTCAAGTGCGAGATTCACCACGGTCTGCCAGGCGGTGCGTACATCGTCGGGCACGAAGTTGTGCGACAGCAGGAAATCGCGCGGCTCGTAGCCGAACGTGTTGATGTCGAGCGTCGGGCGTTCGGTGTAGTTCTGTGTCTGTCCAACCGCATGGATGCGGCCGATGAAACGCCCCAGCCATTCGAGCGTATCGCGCCGGTCCAGATCGGGCGCACGGCCGCCGCGGCGTTCGAAGATCGAGAAACGGAAACCGTCGAAGGTATGCAGCGTGCGGCCTTCGAAAACACGCGCGGGCACGGCCGGAATCTCACGCGCGGCGAGATCGGCAACAAAGGCGTGTTCTTCGAGAATGGCAGCGTCGGTCCAACGCTCGGGACGATAGAACTTGGCGACCACCGGCGGCCCGTCTTCTACGCCCACCTGGTACACGCGGTTCTCGTAGCTGTTGAGCGGCAGCATGCGGCCGTCGGTGTACACACCGACGCTGCTGAGCACGCTGTCGAGCGCGTCAAGCACGATTTCCGGCTTGAGCCGGGCGAAAGGTACGGCGCTATCGGCGCCGTCCTGTGGGTCGAAATTGTCGTCGTTCATGTCCGCATTGTGCGCCGCGCCGCCGTCAAAGACGAGGGCGTCGGCTCACCGTGCGGCTAACAGCCATCTGCAACCACCATGAATCGGACTCAAACCAGCTTCAATGCACCTGTGCGCTCGACGGGCGAACCTGCTCGCCCGTATCGATCAGATCTTCAAGGAAAAAGGGTTCAGTATTGAGATGCTCCGATGTGCCGGGTTCGCCGGCATACCAGGCCACCATAGCCATGTCGCCGAGAATGCGCATGACAATCCCGCGTGCGCCCTGCGGCACCGCGATATGCACCGATCGGACAATGGAACCGATTTGCATGATGTTTCCCCGTTTCTCCCATAGCCGGCTTTATGGTTTCCGCGCCGGTCAAGGTGATGATAAAAGCGCCGCTTCGCCGATAACGTTGCGTACGCACCCAATCTGCTGCGCGTAAGACGCGTGAGAGGTTCGAGTCATTGTTCCCGTTTTGCGGGGCCATGGAAAGCGCGAACTCAGGGCTCTTCACCCGTCGTTTCGCCCTATTCCCATTACAGCGCGCCGGGCCGATGATCTGGGCGTAAAGCGTCGTAACGAGACCATCATAAACCCAGCCGGGGCGATATATCAAAATCATGCACCGCCAGAACGATCCGCTTAATCCGCCCGTTGCGACTGCTGGCCGCCGTCGCGGCATGCCTCATGGCCGCTGTGCGCGCCACACCGGCGCCGCGGCCTTTCATCCCCCTCACTAGTCATGTGGATCGTCCGCCTGGCGCTGCGGCGCCCCTATACCTTCGTCGTGCTGGCCCTGCTTTTGCTGATCGTCGGCCCGCTGACAATCCTGCGCACGCCCACCGACATTTTCCCAAATATCGACATTCCGGTGCTGTCGGTGATCTGGTCGTACAACGGCCTGCCCGCCGACGAAATGGAAAAACGCATCGTGCTCAACTACGAGCGCGGGCTGTCGGTGGCTGTCAACGATATCGAGCACACCGAGTCGACCTCGCTGAACGGTATCGCGGTGATCAAGATCTTTTTTCAACCGCACGCGAATATCGATGAAGCGCTCGCCGAAGTCACTGCGCTGTCACAGACGCAATTGCGCTCGCTGCCGCCGGGCATCACACCGCCGAATATCCTGCGCTACAACGCCTCGACGGTGCCGATCCTGCGCCTCGCGCTGTCGTCCGCCTCGCTCACCGAGCAGGAGCTGTATGACTTCGGCAATAACTTCCTGAAGACGCAACTCGCCACCGTGCCGGGCGCATCGGCACCGTTGCCGTATGGCGGCAAGCAGCGGCAGATCATGGTCGATATCGATTCGCGCAAGCTGCAGGAGCGCAATCTGTCGCCGATGGACGTGGTCAACGCCGTCACCGCGCAGAATCTGATCCTGCCCTCCGGCACCGCGAAAATCGGCTCGACGGAATATTCGGTGGAAATGAACGGCAGCCCGGATTCGCTCGCCGGCCTCAATAACATTCCGATCAAATCCACTGCGAACGGCACCGTCTATATCCGCGACGTTGCTCATGTGCGTGACGGCTTCCAGCCGCAAACCAACATCGTGCGCGTGAACGGCCAGCGCGCCGCCTTGCTGACCATCAACAAAAGCGGCAATACGTCCACGCTCGAAATCGTCGACCGTATCAAGAAGATGATGCCGACGCTGCGCAACCTCGTGCCGGCGTCGCTGAATATCGATCCCGTGGCCGATCAGTCACTGTTCGTGCGCGCCTCGGTGCAGGGCGTGTTGCGTGAAGCGCTGATCGCCGCATGTCTCACCGGTCTGATGATTCTTCTGTTCCTCGGCAACTGGCGCGCGACGTTGATCATTGCCGTGTCGATTCCGCTGTCGATGATCACCTCGATCATCGCCCTGTCGATGCTCGGCGAAACCATCAACATCATGACGCTTGGTGGGCTCGCGCTCGCGGTCGGTATTCTGGTCGACGACGCGACGGTGGCGATCGAAAACATCAGCCATCAACTCGAGCAAGGCAAAACGCTGGAGCAGGCGATTCTCGACGGCGCGCATCAGATCGCGATTCCGACACTGGTCTCGACCTTATCGATCTGCATCGTGTTCGTGCCGATGTTTCTGCTAACGGGCGTCGCGCACTACCTCTTCATTCCGCTCGCCGAAGCAGTGGTGTTCGCGATGCTGGCCTCGTATTTCTTCTCGCGTACGCTCGTGCCGACCATGGCGAAGTATCTGCTGCGCCATCACCACAAGCCGGCGGACCTGCATCACGCGCCTGAGCAGACGCGCAATCCGTTCATGCGCGTGCACTATGCCTTCGAGCGCGGCTTCGCGCGTTTTCGCGATCGCTATCGCGTGTTTCTCGAGGCGCGGGTTGCACGACCGGGTCTGTTCGTGACGCTGTTTCTCGTCTGCTGTGGCGCGTCGATGCTGCTGATGCCGTTTCTCGGCCGCGACTTTTTCCCGCAAGTCGATGCGGGCACCATCGCGCTGCATCTGCGCGCGAAAACCGGCATGCGGGTCGAGGAAACCGCGGTGGTGACCGATCGGGTCGATACGCGGATTCGTCAGTTGATACCGTCGGGCGAGTTGCATTCACTCATCGACAATATCGGCTTGCCGGTCTCGGGCATTAACCTCTCGTACAGCAACAACGGCACGATCGGCACCTCGGATTCGGACGTGCTCATCACGCTGAATCCCGATCATCATCCGAGCGCCGACTACGTACGCACGCTGCGCCGCACGCTCACCGATGAATTTCCCGGCGTGCAGTTCGCCTTCCTGCCTGCGGATATCGTCAGTCAGACGCTTAACTTCGGCATGCCCTCGCCGATCGACATTCAGATCGTCGGGCGCGACGTCGCCGGCAATCGCGCGTTCGCCGCGCAGTTGCTGAACCGGCTGCGCACCGTGCCAGGTCTTGCCGATGCGCGCATCCAGCAGCCCGCCGATTTGCCGCGCATCTTTATCGATGTGGACCGCACGCGCGCACAGCAAGCCGGCTTCTCGCAACGCGACATTGCGAGCGATTTGCTGATTACGCTGTCCGGCAGCCAGCAGACCACGCCGACGTTCTGGCTCAATCCGCGCAACGGCGTCAGCTACAACGTGATCACGGAAGCGCCGCAATACACGATCGATTCGCTGCAATCGCTCGCGAACATTCCGCTGAATGCCAACGGCCGCAGCAATATCCTCGGCTCGCTCGCCACGATGAAACGCGAAGCGGGCAACGCGGTACTCACGCACTACAACGCGCAGACCACCATCGATATTTTCGGCACCGCCGACGGCCGCGATCTCGGCGGCGTCTCCGACGACATCAGTAAGATCATCGACAGCGCCAAAGCCGATCTCCCCAAAAGCTCGAGCATCGAAGTACGCGGCCAGGTGCAGACCATGAACGATTCGTTCTCGGGCCTGTTCGCCGGTTTGGTATTTGCGATCCTGCTGGTGTATCTGCTGATCGTGGTGAATTTCCAGTCGTGGCTCGATCCCTTCATCATCATCACGGCGCTGCCGGGTGCGCTCGCGGGCATCGTGTGGATGCTGTTTCTCACGCACACCACGCTGTCGATTCCGGCGCTGACGGGCGCGATCATGTGTATCGGCATCGCCACCGCGAACTCGATTCTCGTGATCAGCTTCGCACGCGAACAGTTGCTCGAACACGGCGACGCGACGCGCGCGGCGATCGAGGCGGGCTTCACGCGTTTCCGTCCGGTGCTGATGACGGCGCTCGCAATGGTGATCGGCATGGTGCCGATGGCGACCGGTCTTGGCGAAGGCGGCGAGCAGAATGCGCCGCTCGGGCGCGCGGTGATCGGCGGTTTGACGGTCGGCACTTTAGCTACGCTGATCTTCGTGCCCGTTGTCTTTTCGATGATTTACCGGCGGCTCGCGGCACGGCGTCAGCGTGCGGCCGAGCATGTGGTGCAAAAACCATGACGACTCGCACGACATACACAACACGAAGCACAAGAGGCAGCTTCGACTGCCCATGCATTCTGATAGGGGAAGCTTGATGGAAGGAAAACGTCCAGGCGAATCCAACGCCGCGCCCGAGCCAGCGAAAGGGAAACGCGCACGCTGGGTAATCGTGGCGGTGGTCGTGGCGATCGTTCTGCTCGCCGCGCAAGGTATCTGGTCGCGCCACGATGCGCATGCGGCACTCGAACGCGATGCCGAGCACGCCAGTCAGACGAGCGTCGAAGTCGTGCGTCCGCAGAAGTCGAACGCGGGACTCGACCTTGTGCTGCCCGGCAACGTGCAGGCGTTTCTCGACACGCCGATTTACGCACGCACCAACGGCTATCTGAAGAAGTGGTACGCGGACATCGGCGCGCACGTCAAGAACGGCCAGTTGCTCGCGGAGATCGACACACCGGAAGTCGACGATCAACTACGCGCCGCCCGCGCCGACCTCGCGAATGCCAACGCCAACTACGCGCTCGCGAAAAGCACCGCCGACCGCTGGACTGACATGCTAAAAAGCAAATCGGTATCGAAGCAGGAAACCGACGAGAAAGTCGGTGACATGCTCGCGAAGAAAGGCACACTGGACGCCGCTCGCTTCAACATGGCGCGCCTCGAAAAAACGCAGTCGTTCCAGAAGGTCTACGCGCCGTTCGACGGCATCGTGACGGCGCGTAATGTCGATGTCGGTGCATTGATCGATGCGGGCAGTTCCGGCGGTCCGGCGAAGGAACTGTTCCATGTCGCGCAGGCGGACAGATTGCGTGTGTATGTGAACGTGCCGCAGGCCTATGCACAACAGGTCCGCGCGCAACAGACGGCGTTTCTGACGCTGACCGAGACGCCGTCCAAACATTATCCGGGGACCGTGGCGCGCACCTCGGGCGCCGTCGATCCGCAACAGCGAACCATGCTCGTCGAAGTCGATGTCGACAATCGCAATGGCGACCTGCTGCCGGGCGCATACGCGCAGGTGCATTTCGCTTTAGGCGCCGGCGCCGCGCCGTTTACGCTACCTGGCAACGCGCTGCTGTTTCGCCCGGACGGCGTGAAAGTGGCCACCGTGGATCCACAGCACAAGGTGAAGCTGCTGCCGGTTTCGCTCGGAACGGACTTCGGCACGCGCGTGGCAATCGCATCCGGTTTGCAAGGCGATGAACAGGTGATTCTGAATCCGCAGGATTCGATCATCGATGGCGCGCCGGTGCGGATCGTGCCGGCAAAGGCGGGGGCTAGTGCGGGCAGCGCAGCGGGTGCTTCAGGTGCGGAGGGCGCTGCGGGTGCCTCTGGTGCAGCGGCCGCAAGTGCGCCCATTGCGCACGTCGCCAGCCTGCAATCAGCGAGGATGTCCTTGTGAGCGCGCCAGTATCACGTCGCCATGACGGGCCGCCGTTTGCACACGGCGCGCTGCTTGCCGTAGCGTCCGTCTTTGTCTTCGCGCTCACCGCCTGCACTGTGGGCCCCGACTACGTCAAACCACCGGCCACCACCGCTGCCACCTACAAGGAACTCGAAGGCACCGGCTGGAAGCCCGCGCAACCCGCCGACACTTTCACGCGCGGTGCATGGTGGAGCGTCTACGCGGACCCATCGCTCGATGCGCTCGAGCAGCAGGTCGCGAGCGCGAACCAGAACGTGCAGGCCGCCGAGGCGCGCTTTCGCGCCGCTCGCGCGACAGTTGCGCAATACCGCTCGAACTTCTTCCCTGTCGTCAGCGCGAATGGCGACTATTCACGCGCGCGGAGCTCCGCGAATGTGCTGCATAAATCGACTGCCGGTCTCACGCTGAACGATTACCTCGTGCAAGCCGACGCGTCGTGGGAACCGGACTTATGGGGCCGCGTGTCGCGTAGCGTCGAAGGCGCGAAAGCGGAAGCGCAGGCGAGCGCCGCCGATGCGCAAGCGGCGCTCCTCTCGATGCAGGCCGAACTGGCAACGGACTACTTCGAACTCCGTGGTCTCGATCAGGAGCGCAAACTTCTCGACGACACGATCAAGGCCTACAAGGAAGCACTCGATCTGACACAACACCGCTACGCAGGCGGCATCGCCACCGATGCCGACGTCGCGCAGGCGCAGACGCAGTTGCAAACCACTCAGGCGCAAGCGCTCGACCTCGGCGTGCAACGCGCGCAACTCGAACATGCGATCGCGATCCTGATCGGGCAGACGCCCTCGACCTTTTCCCTGCCGGTTGCACCGCTCACTGCCGTGCCGGTGGTCGCGGCGGCCGGCGTGCCATCCGCGTTGCTCGAACGACGGCCCGACATCGCGTCGGAAGAACGGCACGTCGCCGATATGAACGCGCAGATCGGCGTGGCGACGGCGGCATTTTTTCCGAACCTGATTTTGTCGGTGACAGGCGGGCTCGAAGCGACCAACTACAGCCAATGGCTGATGGCGCCGAGCCGTCTGTGGTCGCTCGGGCCGACACTGGCCGGTACGCTGCTCGACTTCGGCGGACGTGCATCGGTGAAAGAGCAGGCCCGTGCGCACTACGACGAAAGCGTCGCGCAGTACCGCCAAACGGTGCTGACGGCGTTCGGCCAGGTCGAAGACAACCTCGCCGCCTTACGCGTGCTGGAACAGGAAGCCGCCGCACAGGACGACGCCGTGGCCGCCGCGCAGCGTTCGCTGGCGGTCGTGTCGAATCGCTATAAAAACGGCGCGATCACGTATCTCGACGTCGTGGTCGCGCAAACCACGGCGCTCACTAATGAGCGGACGGCGGTGTCGATCGCGCGCCGCCGCATGGCCGCGAGCGTCGCGTTGATCAAGGCGCTAGGCGGCGGTTGGGACACGTCCGCCTTGCCGACCGACGAACAGATCGTGCATCCCGCAGCACCCGCGAGCGATGCTGCGGCGCACGGTTAAGTTTTTCAGCGTATCCTTAACTTCTTTGAGTACTCTGCGCTGCCCAAGGAGATTTTTTCGTGACCGCATCGCCGGATTCCCACCGGACTGCTGCTTCGGCTGTTCCCCTTTCGTCTGCTTCTCTCACCTCCGCTTCTGTGTCTGGCGTCTCTGACCTTCCCTATCTCGAACGTGGCACGCGCGCCTATTGGCGCGCCAGCATCGCACTGCTGTTCGCGGGTTACGCCACCTTCTCATTGCTGTATTGCGTACAGCCATTGCTGCCTGCGTTCTCTACGGCGTTCAACGTGACGCCGGCACAAAGCAGCTTGTCGCTCTCACTGACAACCGCCGCGCTCGCGCTCGCCATCTTCATAGCCGGTTTCGTATCGGAAGGCTGGAGTCGTCACAAGCTGATGACGGCATCGCTCACGCTGTCGGCGCTGCTGACGATCGGCGTGTCGATCGCACCGCACTGGCATCAATTGCTCGTGTTGCGCACGCTCGAGGGCCTCGCGCTTGGTGGCGTGCCCGCCGTCGCGATGGCTTACCTCGCGGAAGAAGTGCATCCGGATGGACTCGGTCTGGCGATGGGGCTGTATGTGGGTGGCACGGCGATCGGCGGGATGGCCGGGCGTGTGATCACCGGCGTGGTCGCGGATCTGTTTTCGTGGCGCGTGGCAATCGGAACGATCGGCGTGCTCGGCATTCTGTCGATGCTCGCGTTTCGCGCCTTGCTGCCGCCGTCGCGCCATTTCGTACCGCGTCGCGGGCTCGGCTTTTCCCATCACCGCACTGCGCTGCTCAAGCAATTCACGCGACCCGGCTTGCCTCTGCTGTTTCTGCTCGGCTTCGTGCTGATGGGCAGCTTCGTTACGCTGTACAACTACATCGGTTACCGGCTGCTCGCGCCGCCGTACCTGCTGAGCCAGACGGAGATCGGCGCGATTTTCGTCGTCTATCTGACGGGCGTGGTTGCCTCGCCGTGGTCGGGCCGCATGGCCGACACCTTCGGCCGGGCGCGCGTGCTGACCGCCAGCTTGCTGCTGATGGCATTTGGACTCGCACTCACGATGCTGCATCCGCTGGCAACCATTGCAACCGGCATTGCTTTCGTGACGTTCGGCTTTTTCGCCGGACACTCGGTGGCAAGCGGCTGGGTTGGACGCCTCGCCAAAGAAGCCAAAGGCCAGGCGGCCGCTCTGTATCTGCTCGCGTATTACATCGGTTCGAGCGTGATCGGTTCTTATGGTGGGCGCGTATGGGCGGGTTATGGCTGGAACGGTGTCGCCGGCCTGGTCGGCGTGCTGCTTGTCGCAGGCCTCGTTGCGGCCATGCGTTTGCGGCAGCGCGAACGGATCACGGCTTGAGGGAACACTGCTGATCGGCTTTGAGGAAACCTGGCCTCGACTCAGCGTGAATCAGGGCCTGCGTGTAGTGCGCCCCGATTACGCAAGAACCATCCGCCGCGCATCAAACAAGCTCTAGAAGTAAGGCCTGTGTAAGCAAACACTTCATTTTTTACGGGCTTTTTGCTGCATCGCGCCAATCGCGGCTGCCCTTGCGGTATTGGGTTCAGCAGCCTGCGAAGACGCGCTGCAGCGCCGCAATACGTTGTTATGTTGATCTAAGCGTCGCCTATACTCGAATCGACCGCTGGCAGTGCATGACTCCAGAAATCGAGCCGCTGCCCGCGTTGGCATTACATAAGGAGACGGGTATGACGACCTACTTTACGATCGGCGATTTCATCCTGGTCATTCCGATGGCACTGGCCGGCGCCCTGTTTGTCGGCGCGCTCCCCTGCAAGACGGAATTTCGGCACAACGCTTTACGCGTGCTTGGCGCGCTCATCGGCGTGGTGTTCGCGGTCGTGCTGGTCGAAGGCTTGCCTGCGCTAGTGTAGCGGGGTCCGGCGAACGCGGTCTGTGCGCTTCGCCGATGGTTCGGTCGACTCAACGCAGTCGCTTCGGCCATTGCGCGGGAAGCGTGTGTGCTTGAACTGAGTTGAAAAAAAGCCGCCTCACGGGCGGCTTTCTTCGTTTCTACGGCGTGTCTCTACGACATGAAACTCTACGGGATCAGATCGCCTGATCCGTCGACGGTTTTTCCCACAGGTTGATGCCGCCTTCGGTCGCGTAGTGATCGATCTCCGCCAGCTCTTCCTTCGAGAACGCGAGATTTTTCAGCGCACCGACGTTCTCACGCACCTGTTCCGCGCGGCTTGCGCCGATCAATACCGACGTGACACGCGGATCGCGCAGCGCCCAGGCGAGCGCCATCTGCGCGAGGCTTTGTCCGCGACGCTGTGCGATGTCGTTGAGCTTGCGCACGTGCTCGATGTTTTGCGGGCTCAGATGCTCCTGCTTCAACGAACCGCCGCCCGGCTTGTTGACGCGCGCGTCTTCCGGCACGCCGTTCAGATACTTGCCGGTGAGCAAACCCTGCGCGAGCGGCGTGAACGCGATGGCGCCCGCGCCGACTTTCTCGAGCGTGTCCAGCAATTCCTGTTCGATCCAGCGGTTGAGCATGTTGTACGCCGGCTGATGGATCAGCAGCGGCACCTTGTACTCGGCGAGCAGCTTCGCCATTTCGAGCGTCTTGGTGGCCGAGTACGACGAAATACCGATATACAGCGCCTTGCCCTGCTGCACGGCAGTTGCCAATGCACCGGCAGTTTCTTCGAGCGGCGTATCGGCATCGAAACGATGCGAATAGAAGATATCGACGTAGTCGAGGCCCATGCGCTGCAGGCTCTGATCGAGACTCGCGAGCACGTATTTACGCGAACCGCCGCCCTGACCGTACGGACCCGGCCACATGTCCCAACCTGCCTTCGACGAAATCAGCAGTTCGTCGCGATACGGCTTGAAGTCGTCCTTGAAGAGCCGGCCGAAATTGGTTTCGGCGCTGCCGTACGGAGGGCCGTAGTTATTGGCGAGGTCGAAGTGCGTGATGCCCAGATCGAAGGCCGTGCGCAGGATGTCGCGCTGCGTGGAGATCGGCGTGGTATCGCCGAAGTTGTGCCACAGGCCCAGTGACAGCGCCGGCAGTTTGAGACCCGACTTGCCGCAGACGCGGTATTTCATGTCCGAATAGCGTTCTGAAGCTGCTTCGTAAGCCATTGCTAGTGTCCTTGATGTTGAAGTCGCCCGGCGATCACGGGCGTGAGGAAATCACATGCTGCGGGAGGCGTGCAGGTTTTATATTCAGGTATGGGTGAGGCCAGACCGCTATGGTAGCCAATCGCCGTGATGTGTGCAGGCGCCCAGTATGCGGGATGGACGATGGCTTGCGGCTCCCCTACACTTTGGCCGACCAAAGCTTAACGGAGGGATGAGTTCATGACGAAGGCGATTTCAATCGCGCTGATTGTCGGCGGTATCGTGCTGTTGTATTTCGGCGGGCAGGCGTTCAACTCGGTCAGTAGCGAGGTGTCCCGCGTATTCACCGGATCGCCCACCAACAAGGCGATCATGCTGATTGTGGGCGGCGTTATCGCGACGATTGCCGGCCTGACCGGGGTGGCTGTTTCCGGGCGCAAGCGGTAGAGCGTGAATTGCCTGCACGGCGTGGGACCAAAGGGCCTCCGCGCCGCGCAAGGCAAAAAAACTAAAAGGCAATTTCGGGCTTGGCCGCCGAGCGGGATCCCGGCAGGGGCACATTGCTCGCCCCGTGATAGGTGAACACCAAAGAAAATTTCACCTGATCGCTGAGATTCTTGCCGGCCGAATGCAGCGTGTTGCAATGAAAGAACACCACGTCGCCTGCCTTGAGTTCGGGCGAAACCGCGGTGCGAATCAACGCCTGGTTCTCTTCCAGATCGGAGCGGAAAAACTTGGCCTCGTCGAAGCGGTCGGATGTGAAAGCCGCGCTGTGCGACTTCGGCACCAGCCACAACGCCCCGTTATCGACCGTCTCCGACCCCACCGCGAGCCACACCGACACCAGGTCGTCACGCTCGAACGACCAATACCTCACGTCACGATGCCAGCCGGTCAAGCTGCCGTAAGCAGGATGCTTGGTCATCATGCAATTGTGATGCGCCCGCGATAAGCGCGGCTCCTCACCGAAGTACAACTCCATCCAGCCGCGAATTTCCGGCGCGGTCGCCCATTGCGCAAAATGCGGATGGCGCCCGTACGCATCCAGCAGGCGGCGAACCGTATGCCCACCCGGCGCATGTTTGGATTCCGGTGCGCCCGGATAGCGCAGATCCGCTTCGAATTCGATTGGCGTGGCCGCTTCCTGCAGCTGGCGCTCTGCAATCTGCTTCAGTTCAGCGCAACGCTCGGGCGAAACCAGTCCCGGCACGACGACAAATCCCTGCTCCCGCAACGTTTGAATCTGCTCTTTCTTCGAGTGAAGTGACATGGTGTTCCGTTACTTTCGACTGACCGATCCTCGATTGTAAAACGGGCGCGATCGGACTGCGCGCTGTTTCACCTGCCGGGAAGCCGAGGCCTTACGCACTACTTTCACGCGAATGGGCAATTTCCATGGCACGCTGTCTGGGCACGCACGCACGAAAATCGATCGCAAAGGGCGCGACCCCGCAAACTCGCGCATCGCGTTCATCCCCGTAAAAACCCGTATTCGCAGGGTAAAAACCGACTTTCTGACGTCATGAATCGCGTGTAGCCTGCACACATGTTGATCGTTCTTCCCGCACTTTTACGGCACGCACAGGCCGCCAAGGCCGATTCCGCCGTCCTCCGTGTCCTTTCCAGTCGAATTCCGGGCTTTCGCGCCGTCCATCGCGACACCGCCGTTGGCACATTTGGTGCTCATTCTGGCGCACACTCCGTCGCGCGACACGTTGCCTACTTGTGAAGCCATGCATACTCTTCTGAGCACCCGTCTTACCCGCGCCGCATTGAAAGCGGCGCGTCCGGCGCGCCGCCATGTCGTGCGTGCACTGCGTCACCATGCCACCCGCACTCGCGCATTAGGCGAACAATGGCGCGAAGCCAAAGCGGTCGACGGCATTCGCACGTGGTTCCACACCTTCTTCTCCGCACTACGCCTGCAAGGCAGTTCGCGCCGCTTTTCGCTGCGCACGCTGCTGCGCAAACCGACGCCGCTGCGTCTCACCACCACACGCAATGCGCCGGCCGTCGCCCCGCAAAGTACGAGCCGCCGCCCGCGCCGGATGTCGACGAGCGGTAGCAGCGGCTGGTTCGCGTTCGCGTTTGCGAGCCGCTGAATCAGCAGATGAATGAGCCGTTGAGCGAGGCACCAATTTAGCCTCGAACGGCCCCACGTCCGCATTCCAGCTACAGCGAGCACATCCCGTTGCGGTGTTGACGCCGTCATCGCCCCGCCGTACAGCGTATTCGAAGGCAATAAAAAAACCCCGCCCGGCTTGGCGCCTGGCGGGGTTTTTTGCTGAAGCGGACTGCGTGCGCTTATTCGGCGAGCGCGACAACCGGTTCGGTGCCGGCAGCTTCGGCGAGCACCAGAGCCTTGTCCGTGGCTTCCCACGTGAATTCCGGCTCTTCGCGGCCGAAGTGACCATAGGCCGCGCTCTTCTCGTAGATCGGGCGCAGCAGGTCGAGCATCTGGATGATGCCCTTCGGACGCAGGTCGAAATGTTCCTGCACCAGACGCGTGATCGTTGCATCCGACACGCGGCCCGTGCCGAACGTGTTGACCATGACCGAAGTCGGCTGCGCAACGCCGATCGCGTACGACACCTGAATCAGGCAGCGCGACGCCAAACCAGCCGCCACGATGTTCTTCGCGACATAACGGCCGGCATAAGCCGCCGAACGGTCGACCTTCGACGGATCCTTACCTGAGAACGCGCCGCCGCCGTGCGGAGCCGCGCCGCCGTACGTATCGACGATGATCTTGCGGCCCGTCAGACCGCAATCGCCTTGCGGGCCGCCAATCACGAACCGGCCGGTCGGGTTCACCAGGAACTTGATGTCGCCCTTGATCAGGTCAGCCGGCAGCGTCGGCTTGATGACTTCTTCGATCACGGCTTCGCGCAGCGTGGCCAGATCGATGTCCGGCGAATGCTGCGTGGACAGCACGACCGTGTCGATCGCATGCGGCTTGCCGTCAACATAACGCACGGTAACCTGCGATTTCGCGTCCGGACGCAGCCAGGGCAGGCGGCCGTCGCGGCGCAGATTCGCCTGACGCTCCACCAGACGGTGCGACAGATGGATCGGCAGCGGCATCAGTTCCGGCGTTTCTTCACACGCATAACCGAACATCAGGCCCTGGTCGCCGGCGCCTTGATCGAGGTTGTTGTCATGCGCGCGGTCCACGCCTTGGGCGATGTCCGGCGATTGCTTGTCGTACGCCACCAGCACCGCGCAGCCGCGGTAGTCGATACCGTAATCGGTGTTGTCGTAGCCGATGCGCTTGATCGTGTTGCGCGCGACCTGGATGTAATCGACGTTCGCGGTGGTGGTGATTTCACCGGCCAGCACGACGAGACCCGTGTTGCACAGCGTTTCGGCTGCGACACGCGAGTACTTGTCCTGGGTCAGGATGGCGTCGAGGATGGCGTCCGAGATCTGATCCGCGACTTTGTCGGGATGGCCTTCGGACACGGATTCGGAGGTGAAGAGATAATCGTTTGCCACGTTGCAGACTCCTGTTTTGTGGTTACGGTTGAGTTTCACGTAGCCAGCTTCGGGAGCCTTGAAGCGGCGACGCTTTAGCGGATTACCTTACCGGCAGGGGGCCTATCCCATGGATCGCACCCGCCAGCTTCGCCCCGCAAGTTGTCTATTAACTCGGCGAAGCCCTTATTATAGCGACTTCCTTTGATTGTCACAGAGTGATCACCCGTGCTGTATTTCGACCCGTCTTCAGGTTTCTTGAGCAAAGCGTCGCTCGACGCCCTAAACGGAGGGGCGGCATGCTGAGTCGTCTTGGCGCCCACCTGGCCATTGGACTGCTGAAATTTCTGGCGTTGCTGCCATACGGCTTCGTTGCGCGACTGGGCGACGGGCTGGGCTGGCTGCTCTATCAGATCCCCAGCAAGCGTAAGCGCATCGTCCACATCAATCTGAGCTTGTGTTTCCCGGAGTGGAGCGCTGAGCATCGCGAAGAGATCGCGCAAAAACACTTCCGGCACGCGATCCGCAGCTATGTCGAGCGCAGCGTTCAGTGGTTCGGGTCCGCAAAGAAGCTGGAGAAGCTCGTGCAGGTGGATAGCGAGATCGATCTACTGGATCCCGACATGCCGCCCACCCTGTTGCTCGGCGCGCATTTCGTCGGCATTGAGGCGGGCTCCGTGTTCATCAATCACGCGCTGCGCCGGCAGTGCGGCGCGCTCTATCAGCCGATGTCCAACAAGGTGCTCGACGACGTGGCGATCGCCGCGCGTGGCCGCTTCGGCGCGGACATGGCAAGCCGCGCCGACAGTGCGCGCATCGTGCTGCGCTGGTTGCGCGACCGCAAGCCGGTCATGCTCGGCGCCGATATGGACTACGGCATGCGCAACTCGACGTTCGTGCCATTCTTCGGCGTACAGACGTGCACGCTGACGGCCGTCGGGCGGCTCGCCGGGGTCGGCCATGCGCAAGTGGTGCCGTTCATCGGCGAGGTGCTGCCGAACTACAAGGGCTACCGGCTGAAGGTCTTCAAGCCGTGGGACAACTACCCCACCGGCGACGACGAAGCCGACGCGCGCCGCATGAACGCCTTCCTCGAAGAGCAGATTCCGCTGATCCCCGAGCAGTACTACTGGGTGCACAAGCGCTTCAAGACCCGGCCACCGGGCGAGCCGAGCGTCTACTGAGCGGTCTTCGAAAAAAGCGCCTGAACGCTTAAATGAAACGGCGTTCGGCCCACCTGCGGGCGCGTCACTTACAATAGCGCGATGAAACTGAAATTCACCAAAATGCACGGCGCGGGCAACGACTTCGTCGTGCTCGACGGCTACACCCAACCGGTCAACCTGACGCCGGCGCAGGTGCGCGCGCTCGCGGACCGGCATTTCGGCGTCGGCGCCGACCAGTTGCTGCTGGTCGAAAAGCCCACGGTGGACGGTGTCGATTTCAGATATCGCATCTTCAATTGCGACGGCGGCGAGGTCGAGCACTGCGGCAATGGCGCGCGCTGCTTCGTCAAGTTCGTGCGCGACAACCGCCTGACCGACAAGCGCAGCGTGCGCGTGCAAGTGCAGAACGGCACCATCCAGCTGACCATGCAAGAGAACGGCGAAGTGCTGGTCGACATGGGCGCCCCCGTGTTCGAACCGGAGCGCGTACCGTTCGCCACCAAGGGCCTCGAAGGCCGCCGCGAGGGTGCGGACACGCTTTGGCCGCTCGACGTGAACGGCGTGACGCGCTGGATTTCGGTGGTGTCGATGGGCAATCCCCACGCGGTACAAGTGGTCGACGACGTCGAAGATTTTCCGGTTCTCGTCGAAGGTCCTGTGATCGAACGGCATGCACGGTTCCCGCAGCGAGTGAACGCGGGTTTCATGCAGATCGTCAGCCGTAGCGAGATCAAGCTGCGGGTCTACGAGCGCGGCGCCGGCGAAACACTGGCGTGCGGCACGGGCGCGTGCGCGGCCGTCGCGGCCGGTATTCGCCGCGGGCTGCTGGATGCGCCGGTGCAGGTGCACACGCACGGCGGCAAGCTGACCATTACGTGGGATAGCACGCAAGACGGCGCGCCGCTGCTGATGGCCGGCCCCGCAGCAACCGTCTTCGAAGGCGAGATCGAACTGGCCGACTGACCCGCGCCAGCGCACTACCCGATTCAGCGGCCGAGCGATCGGCCCAGGAAGTACCAGACAAGCGGCCTCGAACAGGCCGACTAAGAAGCCAACGACAGCCGATGAAAAGCCGGACGAAACAGCGCTTTCACCGGCTGACCGAACTCATGACCGATACGCCGCCCAACGGCGTCGTCCCGTAGTCCTTTAGCCGAAACCATGAACGATCGCGAAGTCGCCGAATATCTGCTCGCCAACCCCGAATTCTTCGCCGAACACGCGGAAATGCTCGCGACGATCCGGCTTGCGAACCCGCACGGCAAAGCCGCGGTGTCGCTGCAGGAACGGCAGATGGAAATGCTGCGCGACAAGAACAAGCATCTCGAGCGGCGTCTGGCCGAGCTGCTGCGCTACGGTCACGAAAACGACAGCATTGCCTCGAAATTCAATCGCTGGACCATCCGCGTGATGGCCGAGCGCGATCCGTACGCGCTGCCGCGCACGATCTCCAACGGCTTGCGCGATATTTTCGACGTGCCGCAAGCCGCGCTGCGCGTGTGGGACGTCTCCGAGCCGTTTGCACAGGCCGAGTTCGCGCGCCATGTCGGCGAGGAAGTGCGAATCTTCGCGAATAGCCTCACCACGCCGTACTGTGGCGCGAACACTGGCTTCGAAGCGGCGCAGTGGTTGGTGCCGGCGGTGTCGGCGGTGAGCGACGACGGGTCCGCAGGCGGTGCAGGCGAGTCCGCGCACGCCACCGAGTCGATTGCACTGCTCGCACTGCGCGACCCCGAAGGCAAGGAAGAAGCACCGACCTTCGGCCTGCTGGTGATGGGTTCCGCCGACGCCCGCCGCTTCCACGACGGCATGGCGACCGATTTCCTGACGCAGATCGGCGCGTTGGCGAGCGCGGCGCTGAGCCGTCTGCTGCCGCGCTAAAGCCGCTGATCCGCCGATCCCGCCAAAGGCCATCGTGACCGAAGCCGACCCGATTGCCGCCTATCTGTCGAATCTCGAACATGAGCGGCGGCTGTCGGCGCACACGCTGCGCGGCTACACCCACGAACTCGAAGAGCTCAAGCTGCTGGCCAAAGGCCGGCCGCTCGAAAGCCTCACCGCTGTCGATATTCGCGGCGCGGTTTCGCGGGCGCACGCCGGCGGACTGACGGCGCGCTCGATCAGCCATCGGCTGTCGTGCTGGCGAGCGTTTTACCGCTGGTTCGCGGGCCGCGTCGATTTGCCGGCCAACCCGGTCGCCACCGTGCGGGCGCCGAAGCAGGCCAAATCACTGCCGAAGGCGCTTTCCGTCGACGACGCCACGCGTCTGATGGAGAGCCCGCCCGCCGCGACGCCCGAAGGTTTGCGCGACCACGCGATGCTCGAACTGTTCTACTCGTCAGGCCTGCGTCTGTCCGAACTGGTTGGTCTCGACGCCCGTTTTGCCGACGCCGGCGGTTACCGCTCCGCGGGCTGGCTCAAGCTCGATTCGGCCGAAGTCGAAGTGCTCGGCAAGGGCAACCGGCGCCGCATCGTGCCAGTCGGCAGCAAGGCGCTCGACGCCTTGAACGCGTGGCTCGCCGTGCGTGATCAGATGGTGAAACACGATCCGCATCCGCTGTTTCTGTCGGCGCGCGGCAACCGGCTGTCGCCGAATGTCGTGCGTGATCGCGTGAAGCGCGCGGCGCTGGTCGCCGGCATTCCGGCCAATGTGCATCCGCACGTACTGCGGCATTCGTTCGCGACGCACGTGCTGCAATCGAGCGGCGATCTGCGGGCCGTGCAGGAACTGCTCGGGCACGCCAGCATCACCGCCACGCAGGTCTACACCGCGCTCGATTTCCAGCATCTCGCGCACGTCTACGATCAGGCGCATCCGCGCGCCAAAAAACGCGACTGATTCCGCTCTTTGCTGTTTGTTTGCTTTTAACGGCTTGCGGTCTCCGCCTTCGCTTCACCTGCCGTGTGCCTCTTTGTCCACGCGGCCTACTGCTCCTGCTGACACCCTGATGAATACCGTTACGCTCAAACCGTCGAAAGAAAAATCGCTTCTGCGCCGCCATCCGTGGGTCTACGCCAACGTGATCGATCGCGTCGACGGCAATCCCGCGCCCGGCGCGACCGTGCTGGTGCGCGCGCACGACGGCCGCTTCCTCGCTCGCGCGGCCTACAGCCCGCATTCGCAGATTCGCGCACGCGTGTGGAGCTTCGACGAAATGGAGCCGATCGATCACGCGTTCTTCAAGCGCCGCGTGCAGCGCGCGCTCGCGCATCGTCAAACGATGGTGCACAACACCGGCGCAGTACGGCTGATTTTCGGCGAAGCGGACGGCCTGCCTGGCCTGATCGTCGATCATTACGTCGCCAAAGATGAAGGCCAGCGCAGCCAGCTGGTGTGCCAGTTCATGGCGACGGGCGTCGAAGCATGGAAGGAAGCGATCGTCGCGGCGCTGGTCGATGCGACCGGCTGCCCGAACGTCTACGAGCGCTCGGATGTGTCGATTCGCCAGAAAGAAGGGCTCGAGCAGATCACCGGCGTGCTGGCAGGCGAGGCGCCATCTGAAGCGCTGATTGCAAGCGAAAACGGTGTGCGCTATCACGTCGACGTGCGCAACGGCCACAAAACCGGCTTCTACGTCGACCAGCGCGACAACCGCTTGCTGGTGCAGGAACTGGCAAAAGATCGCGACGTACTGAATTGCTTCTGCTACACCGGCGGCTTCTCGCTGGCAGCATTGAAAGGCGGGGCGAAGCGCGTGGTGTCGATCGATTCTTCCGGCGACGCGCTCGCGATCGCACAACAGAACGTGGCCACTAACGGTTTCGACGCCGAACGCGCCACCTGGCTCGACGCCGACGCGTTCAAAACCCTGCGCCGTCTCTACGACGAAGGCGAACGCTTCGACCTGATCGTGCTCGATCCGCCGAAATTCGCGCCGTCGCGTGAACACGTGGACCGCGCCTCGCGCGCCTACAAGGACATCAACCTGACCGGCCTGAAGCTGTTGCGCCCGGGCGGCCTGTTGTTCACCTACTCCTGCTCCGGCGCAATCGACTCCGAACTGTTCCAGAAGATCGTGTCCGGCGCGGCGGCCGATGCGCGTGTGGATGCGCGGATTCTCAAGCGCCTCGGCGCCGGGGTCGACCACCCGCTGCTCACCGCCTTCCCGGAAGGCGAATACCTGAAAGGCCTGCTGTTGCAAATTGCCTGATCGCCCATAGCTTCAGGGTTATTTCCCGCGTGCCGCGGAGGGGTTCGCCCCCGCGGCCAGCGCCGGCTTGACAGATATGTTTCAATATCCGGCTAGATCGGGTCGCGCGCCATCAGGCTGCCGCGCCCGGCAAACCGGATCCGCAGACGCATTCGCTGCACATTCGATTCCGCACAGACTCACGTACAAGGCGACCAACATGATCCCAGTCACCATCCTGACCGGCTTTCTCGGCAGCGGCAAAACCACCCTGCTCAAGCGCATCCTGAACGAAAAGCACGGCATGAAGATCGCCGTGATCGAGAACGAGTTCGGCGAAGAGAACATCGACAACGAAATCCTCGTGCAGGACACGAGCGAGCAGATCATCCAGATGAGCAACGGCTGCATCTGCTGCACGATCCGCGGCGACCTGTCGCGCGTACTCGGCGATCTGGCTGCGAAGAAGCAGTCCGGCGAACTGGATTTCGACCGTGTCGTGATCGAAACCACCGGCCTCGCCAATCCGGGCCCGGTCGCGCAGACGTTCTTCATGGACGACCAGATCGCCAACGAATTCCTGCTCGACGCGATCATCACGCTGGTCGACGCCAAGCACGCGAACCACCAACTGGACGAGCATGAAGTAGTGCAACGCCAGGTCGGCTTCGCCGATCGTCTGTTCATCACCAAGTCCGATCTGGTCGACGAAAAGCATCTGGACGATCTGCGCCATCGCCTGCTGCACATGAACCCGCGGGCAGCGATCAAGGTCGTCAATTTCGGCGAAGCGGACATCAAGGAAATCTTCGACCTGCGCGGCTTCAACCTCAATTCGAAGCTCGAAATCGATCCGGACTTCCTCGCTGAAGACGAACATGCGCACAGCCACGCTCACGCGCATGACGAGCACGGCCACACCCATGCCGATCACGACGATCACGAAAACTGCGATCACGACCACGGCAAGTGCGACCACGAAGGCCACGACCACGCACACCACCATCACGCGCACCATGACGACAAGATCAAATCGTTCGTCTACCGCAGCGACCGTCCGTTCGATCCGAATAAGCTCGAGGACTTCCTCGGCGGCATCCTGCAGATCTACGGCGAGCGCCTGCTGCGCTACAAGGGCGTGCTGTATATGAAGGGCGTCGACCGGAAGGTGGTGTTCCAGGGCGTGCACCAGATGATGGGCAGCGACCTTGCCGCGAAATGGCAGCCGATCGAGAAGAAGACCAACAAGATGGTGTTCATCGGCATCGAACTGCCGCAAGACCTGATCACCGACGGTCTGGACGCCTGCCTGGCGTAAGCGTCACGTGTGCCGCGCCGTGCTGGGTCAGCCAAATGGCGCGGCACGCTGCATGCTAAAACGCGCTTATTACGAACGGGTGTCCGGCGGGCATCGCGGTAATTGTCTGCAGAATGCCGGGAGGAGCACCCCGAAAGCCTGCTGAAATGTCGGCCGTGTGAAAAGCACGTGAAAACCCTGCTGTATTAAAGCGTGCACGACCATCGCTTTTTGACCGTGCGCGCGTTATATTTTCGGGATATCAGTGCGCCGCCGGGGTATTTTCACCAGTTGCGGTGCCGGATTGTGATTCAGTTACAATACGTGCCCACTGGAGAATGACAACGAATTGCCCGGTCAGCGCGTAATCCGCGCCGGGCCTGAAACGGCGCCGGAAAATCTTATCCGGAACTCACGCCGACAATGCCGGCTGGCACAGCAGACAATGCTCGCTGCCGGCAAGCAATGCCTCAGGAGCATTTGAGAAACGGTTTCCAGAGGAGTTCGGCCCCGCATTGGCGTAGCGACGCCCGGCGCGTGGGCGCAAGGCGCTTCGGCGTCACCGACAGCCCATCGTCCGTGCCCGCCCAGCGCTCAGCGTCCTCGTGGCGCCTTTGCGGGCAATACGAAAGTGCGGGCACTATGTAAGAGTTTTGCCTCACATTGAAGAAGCAAGCCAGATGACGACGAAACGACTCTTGACTGAAGCCGAAATCCTGAAGATGAGCGACAAGGATTACATGAATGAGGATCAGCTCGCTTTCTTCAAGAACAAGCTCGAACAGCTGCAGGCGGACATTCTCCGCAATGCCGGCCAGACGACCGAGAACCTGCGCGAAACAGTAATCGTGCCGGACCCGGCCGACCGTGCAACGATCGAAGAAGAGCATGCGCTGGAACTGCGCACGCGCGACCGCGAACGCAAGCTGCTGAAGAAGGTGCAGCAATCGATCGCGCGCATCGATTCGGGTGATTACGGCTGGTGCGAAGAAACCGGCGAGCCGATTGGTGTTCCGCGTCTGCTCGCACGGCCCACGGCAACCCTGTCGCTCGAAGCGCAGGAACGCCGCGAACTGCGCCAGAAGCTGTTCGGCGACTGAACGCCAACGGCGCGGCTTCGGCTCCGCGCCCTTTTAAGCTGCTTCGTCGGGAGGCGCACGGTGATCTGTGCGCCTTTTTTCTTTTGTGTGCCCCTGCGCACAGTCCTCGGCTCCGAATCCCGTGTTTTTGTCTTATGCCGTTTGCCGGCTCTTGATATGACCGCGCACGCCCTAAAATAAGCCGGACATGCGTTGCACGAGCGCGCGCCGGCCAGTTGATCGTTTCAGCGTTGCGCGCCGTCCGCTTTCAGGATTCATGCGGTGGTGCATTCCATTGTGCTGCCGTGTCCTACCCGTTTTGCAAAGAGGAACGCATATGGAGCAATTTCACGGCACAACGATCGTTTCCGTGCGCCGCGGCGACAAGGTCGCGCTTGGCGGCGACGGCCAGGTGACACTGGGGAACATCGTCATGAAAGGCGGTGCGAAGAAAGTCCGGCGCATCTATAACGGCAAGGTGATGGTCGGCTTCGCCGGCGGCACGGCCGACGCCTTCTCGCTGCTCGACCGCTTCGAAGCGAAGCTGGAAAAACATCAGGGCAATCTGACCCGCGCCGCCGTCGAACTCGCCAAAGACTGGCGCACCGACCGCATGCTGCGCCGCCTCGAGGCCATGCTGATCGCAGCGGACGCCACCACCACCCTCGTCATTACCGGTAATGGCGATGTGCTCGATCCAGAAGGCGGCATCTGCGCGATCGGTTCGGGCGGCGCTTACGCGCAAGCCGCCGCGAAGGCGCTCGTTGACAACACTGAGCTGTCGCCGCGCGAGATCGTGGAGAAGTCGCTGGAGATTGCCGGCGACATGTGCATCTATACGAACCATAACCGCGTCATCGAGACGATCGAGTAAGGACCCACGATGAGCACCATGACCCCTGCCGAGATCGTCTCGGAACTCGACAAACACATCATCGGCCAAGGCCGCGCGAAGAAAGCAGTTGCCGTGGCGCTGCGCAACCGTTGGCGCCGTCAGCAGGTTGAAGACCCGCTGCGCCAGGAAATCACGCCGAAGAACATTCTGATGATCGGACCGACCGGTGTCGGCAAAACCGAAATCGCGCGGCGTCTGGCGAAACTGGCCGATGCGCCGTTCATCAAGATCGAAGCCACCAAGTTCACCGAAGTCGGTTACGTGGGCCGCGACGTCGATAGCATCGTGCGCGATCTGATGGAGATCTCAATCAAGCAGACGCGCGAAACGGAAATGCGCAAAGTGCGGACCAAGGCTGAAGATCAGGCTGAAGACCGCATTCTCGACATTCTGTTGCCGAGTGCCCGCCCGGTTGGTTTCGGTGCGAGCTCGAGCGCGGCGGATACTGCCGACGAAGGGAGCACCACGCGCCAGACCTTCCGCAAGCGTCTGCGCGAAGGCCTGCTCGACGACAAGGAAATCGAACTCGACGTCGAACAGCCGCAAGTGGGTATGGACATCATGGGGCCGCCGGGCATGGAAGACATGACCGAGCAGATCCGTTCGATGTTCGCGAACATCGGCGGCGGCAAGAAAACGCGCCGCAAGCTGAAGGTGAAGGAAGCGCTGAAGGTCCTCACCGACGAAGAAGCCGGCAAGATGCTCAACGACGAAGAGGTGAAAGCCAAGGCGGTGCAGAACGTCGAGCAGAACGGTATCGTGTTCCTCGACGAAATCGACAAAATCGCGTCGCGCAATGAAGCAGGCGGTGGCGAAGTGTCGCGTCAGGGCGTGCAGCGCGATCTGCTGCCGCTCGTCGAAGGCACCACGATCAACACCAAGTACGGCATGGTGAAGACCGACCACATTCTGTTCATCGCAAGCGGCGCGTTTCATCTGTCCAAGCCGAGCGATCTGATTCCGGAACTGCAAGGCCGCTTCCCGATTCGGGTCGAACTGGATTCGCTGTCGGTGGGCGATTTCGAATCGATCCTGGTTTCAACCGATGCGAGCCTCGTGAAGCAATACCAGGCATTGCTGGCCACCGAAGACGTGCACCTCGAATTCGCTGACGACGGCATTCGCCGTATGGCCGAAATTGCGTACTCGGTCAACGAGAAGACTGAAAACATCGGCGCACGCCGTCTGTACACTGTGATTGAAAAACTGCTCGAAGATGTCTCATTCGCAGCAGGCAATCATTCGGGCAAGACGGTGCAGATCGATGCGGCGTATGTCGATCGCGCGCTGAACGAAGTGGCGGAAGATGAGGATCTGTCGCGCTACGTGCTGTGATGTTGATATGTTGATGCTGATGCTGGCGTCGACACTGACGCCGCATTAAAGCCGCGCGTCTTGCATGCAGTCGATCACGTGTGAGGCGTAAAAAAACGGGCTGTCTTGTGAAAGACAGCCCGTTTTGCTTTCCGGCCCGCAAAGGCGAGCACGCCCCAGCGCTTACTGCTTGACCGGCCGCTTCGCCAACTTCCGCTGCAGCGTTCGACGATGCATGTTCAAGGCGCGCGCAGTAGCCGAAATATTGCCGCCGTGCTCCGCGAGCACACGTTGAATATGCTCCCACTCCAGGCGCGCAACCGACAACGGCGTGGGATGCTCAATCGCCTCTTCAGCTTGCAGCGCACTCGCTTCGCTTTGCAGCGCCGACAAGATCGTCTCGACGTTGGCGGGCTTCGCAAGATAATTATCGGCGCCGTCTTTCACCGCCTGCACCGCCGTAGCGATGCTTGCATAACCGGTCAACACCAGCATGCGCGCATCAGGCTGCAAATCACGCAAGGGAGCAACGAGCGTGAGACCGGAATCATTGCCGAGATGCAGGTCTACCGTGATCTGGCTGAACTTCTGCTGGTTCGCCAACTTGATCGCCTCATCCGTGTTGTGCGCTTCGGCCACTGTATAACCGCGCCGCGTCAAACCGCGGGCGAGGATGCCGGAGAACACCTCATCGTCGTCGATCACCAGAAAATTCATGTCGCTCATGCCTGTTTCTCCGTGTTGGATGGCGTAGTGCCTTGACGGCCCGCACCTGATAATTTGCGCGCCGCAAGCGGCAGTCTCAACACTGCGCGCGTGCCACGCGGCTTGATCTCGCTGACATCGGCCAACTCGATCGATCCCTTCAGACGTGCCGCCGCTGAAAACGCCAGATACAGGCCCACGCCGTGCCCACCCTGTGTGCTGTCGACCGGCATCGCGCCGAGTGAGCCGCGCAACGCAGCGGGAATGCCTGGGCCCGCGTCGCATACCTCGAATGCGATCTGGTCGCCGCGAGCGGTGAGCGTGCACGATAGCGTGACGTGATCGCGGCTCGCACGCGCGGCGTTGTCGAGCAGAATCGTGAGAATCTGACTGACGGCAACCGTGTCGTCAAGACTGACGTCCGCAGGCGGCACGCCGATCCGCTCGAACTTCACATGCGGGTGACGCAAGCGCCATTGCTCGCCAAACGACTCGAGCCATTCGCTAACCGTTTGCCGGTTGGTCGCGGTCGACGCACGACTGCGCAGCCGTGCAAGCGCCGAAGTACACAGCGCCATTTGCTGTTCGAGCAGCTCCAGATCGGCACTGTATGGCGCGAGCCCCTTGTCGGTTCGCGCGGCATCGCGTAACTCTTCGGACAACATCGCAATTGTAGACAGCGGCGTGCCGATTTCGTGCGCGACAGTGGCGGCCTGGACGCCGAGCGCGACGGCGCGTTCATCGTGAAGCAAGCGCTGCTGCGCCTCTCCGAGCGCTGCGTCACGTAGTCGCAGAGCGCGTGACATACGCGCGACGAACCACGCAATCAGGCCAACACTGACCATGAAGTTTACCCACATGCCGGCGCGAAAATAGTCGAACAGGTTGGCGGGGTTGTCGAGATTGAGCGGGACGGAATCAAAACCGAGCACGGCGTAGCAGGCCACGGCGAACGCGGCGAGCCACGCCATCAGATGCCATGGCAACACGGCCGCGGCAATGGCGAGCGATGGCAGGTACAGCGAAACGAATGGATTGGTGGTGCCGCCGGAGAGGAACAGCAGTGCCGACAACGCGCCGAGATCGACCCAGATCTGACCGAACAGTTCGAGATTGGACTCGGGGCGCTGCTGCGAGACACGCCACCATGTGAGCCCGTTGAAGATCACCTCGAGGGCGATCACGAGTAACATAGCGGGCAACGGCAGGTGCACGCCGAAGAAGGTCTGCACAAACGCGATCGTCACCAGTTGGCCAATGATGGCGAGGCTGCGCAGCCAGAACAGATGGCCGAGGTTGACGCGGCCGGTATTAGTTATACGGTGCATGACTTTAGTTTAACTGTTCGGACCAGTCTGACTTACCTCGCGGCCTTGCGCCGGTAACATGGAATTTTGCGACAACGTTGCGCGAACCGGTTGCCTAACATCGGTTCTCGCGCCATCCAAACTCAACCATGCTGCCAATCTCTGATAGCGAGACCCCTGCCTCATCAGCTTTCCTGACTTTCCTGCGGCATGCCGTCGCAGCCCGGCAAAACGGCACCGCAGAAGCAGAGGCCACGTGGCTCGATGCCGCTGCACAACGCCATCCGCTCGGCGACGAGTCCATCGACTCGCTCATCATCACTTTGCTCGAGCAACATCGTCATGACGACGCGGTCGAACTCGCCGCCATTATTGCTCAACTCGATCCCCACCGCGCGCTTGCACACTTCCGTTTCGGCTACGCGCTGCAAATGGCAAACCGGCATAGCGAGGCAATCGCGCCATATCGTCGCGCACTCGCCATCGATCCGAAACTGCCGCAACTGCGCAACAATCTCGCGGGCGCCCTCGCGCTCACTGGCGGCGACCTCAACGAGCAGGTCGCACTACTGGAGGGTGCCGTTCATGACGAACCCAGTAACAGCGACGCATGGACCAATCTCACCCAGGCAAGCCGCGCCAACCTGAATCTGCCACGCGCTCTCGAAGCCGGCGCAAGGGCCGTTCAATGCGCGCCGGATAGCCCTCTGGCGCATAACAACTATGCGCTGGCGCTACGTGAAGCGCAACGCTGGGACGAAGCGGAGCACGCCGCAAGAACCGCCTGCGCATTAGCACCCAACGACGCGAGCATGCGCTCCAATCTCAGCATGTTGCAACTGATGCGCGGCGATTACGCGCATGGCTGGCAAACCCACGAAGCGCGTTGGGATGGCTCATTTGAATTGGGTGGCAACCGCCCAGCCATGCCGGCACCGACCTGGCGAGGCGAACCGCTAACCGGCAAAACATTGCTGGTGTGGGGCGAACAGGGCATGGGCGATGTCTTGCAGTTCAGCCGCTATATCCCGCTGCTGGCCGAGCGTGTTCATCGCGAGGGCGGCCGCCTCGTCTGGAATTCATTTCCGCAGATGGGTGCGTTGCTCGCGCGCAGCCTCGGCGATCACGTGGACGATTTCTCGGCCGGTGGTGGCGTCGAATCTTTACCGCCGTTCGACTACGAAATCCCGTTACTCAGTCTGCCTTTAATATTCGACACGCGCGAAGAGACGATCCCCGCTGCGACTCCGTATTTGCGTGCGGACGCTGCAGCGCGTGCGTCGTGGCAACAGAGGCTTGCCGGCGAAACAAGGCTCAAAGTCGGGCTGACATGGACCGGCAGCCTTGGCCATCAGCGCAACCCGTTCCGACGGGTGGGTTGGGAGCGCTATGCAAAACATTTCGGCGGTATGCATGACGTGGCGTTCTATTCGCTGCAACCAGGCGCCGGGGTGGACGTCGCGGCGGCCCGGGCTGCAGGCCTGCCCATGTTGGATCACACCGCCGAATTCGCCACCTTCGACGACACGGCGGCATTTGTCAGCGCGCTCGATCTCGTCATTACGGTTTGCACGTCCGTGGCGCACCTGAGCGGCGCGCTCGGCCAGCGCACATGGGTGCTGCTCGACGTCAATCCGCATTGGGTCTGGCTGCTCGACCGGCCCGACAGCCCGTGGTATCCAAGCGCGACACTCTACCGGCAGCCGCAGTTCGGCCAATGGGATCCCGCGCTGGCGGCTGTTGCACGTGATCTGAGTGCACTTGCAGCCCGGCACCACGCGGCATAGGCCGCCATTGACCGGCAAAACGACCGCCAGGGCCGCGCCGCGTTCAAAGTGACCCGGCTCCCGGCCCCGGTTGCACGGCTCGCGCAATCTCCGCCGCAAGACATTCAGGACACAGGCAGCGGCCGGACGGATCGAGCCGGTTCGCCGGCAGGGCCGGCATCTCACGGCACCAGCAGTCGAATGGCACCCCATGCATGGCGCAATCGAATGCATGGCCGCAGCGCGGGCAAAGCGCGCTTGAAGAGCGGGAAGCTGACGGTTTCATGAGGGGCCGGATGATCTCGCTTCAGCCTGGATCAGGAAATGATGCCACGACTGGCGCGCCGCCGTGAATCGGCCGTTCGGCCAATTCACGGCGGTTCTGAACGGCGCTAAGCTTGATTGTCGGCCGCCGCTTCGGGCCGCTCATTGCGCAGTGCGCAAAACCGGCGCCGCCCGTCTCCGGCGCCGCTATCGAAAACCCTGTTGCGGCGCGCCAGTCCTGTACAATTCGCCCTGTTTTAACTGTTCCGTGCCTGAGCCTGCCGCCATGTCCGAGATCCCTGACCTTTCGCAGATCGCGCCCACCCTGAAGGCTGAAATCCTGGCCGAGGCGCTGCCTTACATTCGCCAGTATCACGGTAAGACCGTGGTCATCAAATACGGCGGCAACGCCATGACCGAGGAGCGGCTCAAGCAAGGCTTCGCGCGCGACGTCATTCTGCTGAAACTGGTTGGTATCAATCCGGTCATCGTGCACGGCGGCGGTCCGCAAATCGACCAGGCGCTGAAGAAAATCGGCAAGCAAGGCACGTTCATTCAGGGCATGCGCGTCACCGACGAAGAGACGATGGAAGTCGTCGAATGGGTGCTCGGCGGCGAAGTGCAGCAGGACATCGTCACGCTGATCAACCATTTCGGCGGCCATGCGGTCGGTCTGACGGGTAAAGACGGCGGCCTGATCCACGCGCGCAAGATGCAGATGCCGGATCGCGACAATCCTGGCCAATACCTGGATATCGGCCAGGTGGGCGAAGTCGAGGCGATCAATCCCGCGGTTGTGAAAGCGCTGCAGGACGACGCCTTCATTCCGGTGATCTCGCCCATCGGCTTCGGCGAAGACGGCCTGTCGTACAACATCAATGCGGATCTGGTCGCGGGCAAACTGGCGGTCGTGCTGAACGCCGAAAAGCTCGTCATCATGACCAATATCCCGGGCGTGATGGATAAGGAAGGCAATCTGCTGACCGATCTGTCGGCACGCGAAATCGACGGCCTGTTCGCAGACGGCACGATCTCCGGCGGCATGCTGCCGAAAATCTCGTCGGCGCTGGATGCGGCGAAGAGCGGCGTGCGTTCGGTACACATCATCGACGGCCGCATCGAGCACTCGGTGCTGCTGGAAATTCTCACCGAACAGCCGTTCGGCACGATGATCCGCTCGCATTGATTCCTGCCTCAAACCCGGCCCACACGGTACGCCAGTCGGGCGTGCCATGTGGGCCGTGCAGTTGCGCCGCCGCTGCACCTAGCGGTGCACCACGCGCCACCCTCTGGCGCAAAAACACTCCTCCTTCTTTTATCGCCTTCCGCATCGCGAAGCGTCATGCGCGTTCGCCGCGTGAAGCGACTTCCCACGCCTGAACGACGCCCTCCATCATGCGCACCCCCACTTCCCGACGCCGTCGTCCGCACATCGCAGGCGGCAGTCCGGTCTGGCTGTTCGATCTCGACAACACGCTGCATCACGCCTCGCACGCGATCTTTCCGGCGATCAATCAGGGCATGACGCAGTACATCATCGACTCGCTGGGAGTCGACATCGATGAAGCCAACCGCCTGCGCACCGGCTACACGCAACGCTACGGCGCAACGCTGCTCGGTCTGGCACGCCACCATCCACTCGACCCGAACGACTTTCTGAAAGTCGTTCACACGTTCTCCGATCTCGGCTCGATGATCCGTCACGAACGCGGCGTTGCACGCCTCGTTGCGTCGCTGCCCGGCCGCAAGATCGTGCTGACCAACGCGCCCGAGACCTACGCGCGCGCGGTGCTCCAAAAGCTGCGCATCGAGCGTCTGTTCGAGCAGGTGATTGCGATCGAACATATGCGCGATCGCCGCAGCTGGCGCGCCAAACCCGACCATTCGATGCTGCGCAAGGCGATGCGCGACGCGCACGTCTCGCTCAAGGACGTGATCCTCGTGGAAGATACGCGCTCGCATCTGAAGAACTACCGGCGGCTCGGCATCCGCACCGTGTGGATCACCGGCCATCTGCCGCGCAAACCACACGCGGACGGCGTGCCGACGCGTCTGCCGGGCACCGGTCGGCCGCACTATGTCGATCGATGCATTCGTTCGTTAAAATCGCTACGACTGGGCAACCGCTCGGTTCGTTTGAAGAGATAGCAGACGGGGCGACAGCCATGCAGCCGATCGACAAGCCGGACGAAGCCGTAGCCGAACACGAACCCGCCCCGTCGGGCGTCCCGCGCGCGCCGCGCCTGAAGCCGGGCGAGCGCCGCGTGCACATCCTGCAGACGCTTGCCGCGATGCTGGAGGCGCCGAAGAGCGAAAAGATCACCACGGCGGCGCTCGCCGCCCGGCTCGGCGTCTCGGAAGCGGCGCTGTACCGCCATTTCGCCAGCAAGGCGCAAATGTTCGAAGGGCTCATCGAGTTCATCGAGCAGACCATCTTCGGCCTGATCAACCAGATTGCCGACAAGGAAAGCAACGGCGTGCTGCAAGCCCGCGCGATTGCGCTGATGCTGCTCAACTTCCCCGCGAAAAATCCTGGCATGACGCGCGTGCTGACCTGCGAGGCGCTGGTCGGCGAGCACGAACGGCTGACCGAGCGGGTCAATCAGATGCTGGAGCGAGTCGAGGCGTCGTTAAAGCAGTGTTTGCGGCTGGCTCAGACAGAAGCAAACGCAAGCGCGGGCGCGGGCGAAACCACAGGTCCGAGCGCAAATGCACACGCCGCCCCGCTGCCCGCCGGCTACGATCCTGCGATCCGTGCGAGCCTGCTGCTGAGCTACATCATCGGCCGCTGGCATCGGTATGTACGCAGCGGCTTTGCGCGGCCGCCCGCCGAACACGCCGACGCGCAACTGCTGCTGATTCTTCAGTAATCCGCGCGGCAGGCGCAGTGGCGCGGTAGCGCCCGCGACGCTGCCGCATGAAATTTTCCGCTATACTTTGCGCCTGACTGCGGCTCGCCGAATTACCTGAGACCGCTGTCGATAGCACCCTGAACACCTATCACGCGCCGATTTGCTGACTCGATTGCGGGCGCGCGAACCAGCGGGAACATACGATCCCGCGGTTCACTATAAATGCGGCTAAAGAGGTCGTCAGCCGCGCACACCGCCTCTCCTCCGTGCTTCGCCGACGCCAATCTAGCCGCCCAGTATTTGTTAAATGGCGGAATGAATGGAATCGATCGGTATCGTCGCTCCCCAAAAAATGCATTTCACCGAGCCGCTGCTGCTGCAGAACGGCAGCTCGCTGGCCGGTTACGACCTGATGGTCGAGACCTACGGCACGCTCAACGCCGCGCGCAGCAATGCCGTGCTGGTGTGCCACGCGCTCAACGCGTCGCACCACGTGGCGGGCGTGTACGCCGACGATCCGAAGGACATCGGCTGGTGGGACAACATGGTCGGGCCGGGCAAGCCGCTCGACACCAACCGGTTCTTCGTGATCGGCGTGAATAATCTGGGTTCGTGCTTCGGCTCGACCGGGCCGATGAGCATCGATGCGGCGACCGGCAAGCCGTACGGCGCGGCCTTTCCTGTCGTCACGGTTGAAGACTGGGTGAACGCGCAGGCGCGCGTCGCCGATGAATTCGGCATCACGCGTTTTGCGGCGGTCATGGGCGGCAGCCTCGGCGGCATGCAGGCGCTCGCCTGGAGCATGATGTATCCGGAGCGCGTGGGCCATTGCATCGTGGTTGCGTCCACGCCGAAGCTGTCCGCGCAGAACATCGCGTTCAACGAGGTGGCGCGCTCGGCGATCCTGTCGGACCCCGACTTCCACGGCGGCAACTACTACGCGCACAACGTGAAGCCGAAACGCGGCCTGCGCGTCGCGCGCATGATCGGCCACATCACCTATCTGTCGGACGACGACATGGCCGAGAAATTCGGCCGCTCGTTGCGGCGCGCGGAAGGCGCGGTGGACGCGTACAACTTCAACTTCGACGTGGAATTCGAGGTGGAGTCGTATCTGCGCTACCAGGGCGACAAATTCGCCGACTATTTCGACGCGAACACGTATCTGCTGATCACCCGCGCGCTCGACTATTTCGATCCGGCCAAGGCCTTCGACGGCGATCTGACCGCCGCTGTCGCCCACACCACGGCGAAATACCTGATCGCCAGTTTCTCGACCGACTGGCGTTTCGCGCCGGCCCGCTCGCGCGAACTGGTGAAGGCGCTGCTCGACCATAAGCGCACGGTGACCTACGCGGAAATCGACGCGCCGCACGGCCACGACGCCTTTCTGCTCGACGACGCGCGCTATCACAACCTGATGCGCGCCTATTACGAACGTATTGCGAACGAGGTGAACGCATGAACCAGCGAGCACTCGATTACCTTGCGCTGCGCCCGGACTTCCGCGCGATCGCCCGCTGGGTCGAACCGCGCGCCACCGTGCTCGATCTGGGTTGCGGCGACGGCTCGCTGCTGTCGCTCCTGACCGAAGAACTGGACGTGCAGGGCTACGGCATTGAAATCAACGACGCCGGCGTGCTGGCGTCGACGCAGAACGGCGTCAACGTGATCCAGCAGAATCTGGAAGACGGCCTGCGCCTGTTCGAAGACGGGAGTTTCGATTTTGCGGTTCTGTCGCAAACGCTGCAAACCATTCATCAGACGGCCGCGATCCTGCGCGAGACGGTGCGGGTGGGCAAGGAATGCATCGTCTCGTTCCCGAATTTCGGCTACTGGGCGCATCGGCTGTCCGTACTGCAAGGCCGCATGCCGGTGTCGAAGTCGCTGCCTTTCCAGTGGCACAACACGCCGAACGTGCGGGTGCTGACGATCAAGGATTTCGAGGCGCTGGCGCCGGAAGTCGGCATCGAGATCCTCGACCGTGTGGTGCTTCACGAAGGCCAGGTGGTGCGATGGGGCGTGAACTGGCGTGGTAGTCTTGCGGTCTATCGCGTCAAGAAAAGCTAACACCACTTATCCACATGTCGAACCCGCCGCACGAGGCGCCTGCACTTACCGCTCACGAAGAACATCCCGGCTGGCGTGCGTTTCTGAATACGCGCATGCTGATCTGCGTCTTTCTCGGCTTTACGTCGGGACTGCCGCTGTTCACGCTCGTCTATCTGGTGCAGGCGTGGCTACGCTCCGAAGGCGTCAATCTGAAGGAAATCGGCCTTTTTGCGCTGATTCAGTTCCCGTACACCTGGAAATTCATCTGGGCGCCGCTGATGGACCGCTACGTGCCGCGTTTTCCGGGCTGGCGTCCGGGCAGACGGCGCGGCTGGATGCTGGTCACGCAGATTCTGGTGGCGGGCGCGATTGGCACACTCGGTTTCGTGTCACCGAAGGATTCGATCTGGACGGTAGCGGCTTTGACGGCGCTGGTCGCCTTGTTCGGCGCGAGCCAGGACATCGTGATCGACGCCTACCGGCGTGAGTTGCTGAGCGACACGCAGCAGGGTCTTGGCAATGCGGTGCATGTAAATGCCTACAAGATCGCGGCGCTGGTGCCGGGTTCGCTGGCACTGATTCTGTCTGACCATCTGCCGTGGACTACCGTTTTCATCGTCACCGCCGCCTTCATGCTGCCCGGCATGATCATGACGCTGGTGGTCCGCGAGCCTGAGATACACGGCGCGCCACCGAAAAACCTGCGCGATGCGATCGTGCTGCCGTTCCGCGAATTTATCCAGCGCGACGGTTGGCGCGGCGCGCTCTTCGTGCTGGCGTTCATCTTCCTGTACAAACTCGGCGACACGATGGCCACCACGCTATCGACGTCATTCTTTCTCGACATCGGTTTCTCGCGCACGCAAATCGGTGTGATCGCCAAGACCACTGCGTTCGGCGCGAGTCTCGCGGGTGGGATCGTCGGCGGGATCTGGCTGATGCGTATCGGCATCGGCCGTGGGCTGTGGATTTTCGGCGTCCTGCAGATGGTGTCGACGCTCGGCTTCGCGTGGCTCGCGCATATTGGCCCAGCCTCGCCTGGATTGGCTGTCGTCTATGACATCGCGGTTGGGCTGAGCCAGGGTACGACGAAGCTGCTGTCGGTGTTCGGCATCGACTGGACAGTCCAACTCGATCCGCGCTCGGTGGCGCTCGCGCTCGTCTACGGCCTTGAAACCTTTGCGACCGGCCTGACGATGTCTGCCTTCGTCGCCTATATCGCCAGCACCACTGATCCGCGCTACACGGCCACGCAGTTCGCACTCTTCACGAGCCTGGCTTCGGTGCCGCGCACGTTGGCATCGGCGGCAAGCGGCTATGTGGTCGCACAGATCGGCTGGTTCGACTATTTCATCGTGTGTACCGCGCTGGGGCTGCCCGGCATGTTGCTTCTGCTGCGCATCGCGCCCTGGAGAACCCGGTCGTGACGATGCGTCAGTCAAAGCGCGTGGCGCGCCCGGTTTCGGATGCCTTCGGGATGTCTTCGCTCAAGGCCGGACGCGTGGTGCGGCTTACGGTGTTGGCGCTCGTTTGCGCGAGCCTGACGTTGGCGGCGCCGTTGGGCGCCTACGCGACAGCGATGCCTGCGGTCGCCTCCAGTGCAGCGGCGGCGGCCACCACCACACCGGCTCCGGCAGCAGCGCCAACGCCGGCACCGGCACCGTCGGCAAAATCGGCACCGAACACTTCAAGCCCGGAAAACGCGACATCGGCCGCGACCGGCGCGTCCAGCGCCACGAACGCCGGCAGCGCACCTGCGGCCGCCACGCCGCCCGCTTCAATACAGCCGCCACCGGTACCCGTAACGGCCAAAACGCCGGCAGCCACCCCGACACCCGCTACGGCCGCAAAAGCGCCCGCCGCAACGTCATCGCCCGCCGCAGCCGCCAACACTGCCACGCCGCCGACTTACAGTGCGCCGAACACGCAGTTGCGCTACGGCGGCTACCTCGTGTTCCGCAACCTGATCCCATCGCCGATGCTCGAGGCGCAAGCGGCCGAAGAGTTCAACCAGATCACGTACGGCGCAGAACACGCGAACCGCCTGTACGGCGACACCGACGCCCACGTCACGCGGGTGCGGTCGATCGTCGACAAGATGATTCCCTACTCGCTGAAGTGGAACGAGCGGGCCAAGGGCTGGAAGTGGGATGTAGCGGTGGTGCGCTCGCCCGACATCCGAATGTACTGCCTGCCGGGCGGCAAGATCGTGGTGTATAGCGGCCTGCTCGACCGCACGCATCTGAACGACAACGAACTCGGCATGCTGATCGGTCACGAGATCGCACACGCTCTGCGCGAGCATGCACGTGAGCGGCTCGGCGAACTGCAGTCGAGCCAGCTCGACTCGTCCGGCACGATCCCTCAGCTCTTCGGGCTCGCCGATCTGGGCGCGGTGCCGCTCGGCATCGGTTCGCGCTTGCTCGAGATGAAGTACGAGGGCACCGACGAAACCGAGGCCGACGTGATCGGCAGCGATATCGCGTCACGCGCAGGATTCGATCCGCGCGCCGCCGTCACGCTGTGGGACAAGTTGGCCACGGCGACGCGCGGCAATCGCGATCAGGGCTATATCTACGTGCACCCGTACACGCCGGCGCGGCGTCAGGATATCATCAAGCGTTTGCCGGATATGTTGCCGCTCTATGCAAAGGCGATCGGCAAGACCGTCGACGCGCTGCCGGACTATGCCGGCATGGGCCGCCCGCGCCGCAAACCCATTAGTAGCGAGTGAGGCGCGCAAGCCGCAGCGCTTGCGGCTTGCACGGTTCCTTGCGGCTCGGGCTAGCCGTGCTTACTTCTTGACTTTGTGATCGTAATCGACCGTCAGCGGCGCATGGTCGCTGAACTTGATATCGCGGAACACGTCGGTGCGTTTCGCCTTGCTGGCGATGCCCTGCGTCGCGATCTGATAATCGATCCGCCACCCTACGTTCTTCGCGTACGCCTGACCGCGATTGCTCCACCACGTGTATTGCTCGGGCCGCTGATCGAGCGTGCGAAATACGTCGACGTACCCCACTTCGTCAAACAGCTTGGTGAGCCACTCACGCTCTTCCGGAAGGCAGCCTGAGTTCTTCTGGTTGCTCTTCCAGTTCTTGATGTCGATCTCTTTGTGGACGATGTTCACGTCGCCGCACACGATTACTTCGCGCTCCTTGGCCAGTTCCGCGAGATGCGGCATGAACTCGTCCATGAAGCGGAACTTGGCCTGCTGGCGATCTTCACCACTCGATCCCGACGGCACATACACCGAAATCACCGAGAGTTTGCCGAAGCGCAATTCGACATAGCGCCCTTCCGGATCGAATTCTTCGCTGCCGAAGCCGATCACCACTTCATCCGGTTCATGGCGCGTGTACACACCCGCGCCGCTATAACCCTTCTTCACGGCATGCTGGAAATAGCCGGTGAAGCCGTGCGGCGACATAAACTCCGGCGTCAGATCGTCCTGTGAGCATTTGATTTCCTGCACGCACACCACGTCGGCTTTCTGTTCGCCGAACCAGTCGAAAAAACCCTTCTTTGCCGCTGAGCGGATGCCGTTCAGGTTAGCGGTAATCACACGCAACATGTCGTTTCCCTTATGTTCAATTCGTTTCTGGAGCACATGGCGGAAGGCGCAGGGTCATTCGACCTTGATGCCCTTCAGCGATTCTTTGGCCGGCGGATATTCGAGCTTTAACGCTTCGAACGTGCGCAGCAACAATTCGGCGACCATCACATTGCGATGGGTTTTCGAGTCGGCGGGCACCACGTACCACGGCGCGTATTCGGTCGACGTCACGGCCAGCATATCGCGGTATGCCGCCTGATATTGGTCCCATTGCTTGCGGGCTTCGAGATCGGCGACGTCGAATTTCCAGTGTTTGTTCGGATCGTCGATGCGAGCCTGCAGACGCTCACGCTGCTCGTCTTTCGAAATATGCAGCATGCACTTGACGATGGCAGTACCGCTGTCGGCCAGCAGTTTCTCGAACTGGCGAATGTGGCCACACCGCTGCTCGAATGCTTCGGCATCCAGATTGCCGAGCACGGTCGGCACCAGCAAATCTTCGTAGTGGCTACGGTTGAAGATGGTCAACTCGCCGGCAGCAGGCGCCTGCGCGTGCACGCGCCAGAGAAAATCGTGCGCCAACTCCACAGGCGTGGGTGCCTTGAACGGCACGATGCGCAAACCAAGCGGGTCGACCTCATGAAACACCGCGCGGATCGTGCCGTCCTTGCCGCTCGTGTCCATGCCTTGCAACACCAGCAACACCCGGCGTTTCTGCTGCGCGTGCAGGCACTCCTGCTGCGTGTCGAGGATCGCGCCGATCTCCGACAAGCGCGCCCGGTCGGCATCTTTCGAACCGCTCGAAAAAGGCTTCGCAGCCGGGTCGAAAGCGTCGAGTGAGAATTTGCTGCTCTTCTTGCCGTCATCGACATACGGCACGCGGAAATCGTCGAGTTCGGGTTGCTTCGCCATTCACACTCCGTGATCTGCGTTAAAACATTGCCCGCAAAATGAAACGGGCCGTTGCCCCACTTTCGTTTCCGGCAACAGCCCGCGATGACCGGCGCACTCGCACCGGTCACATTGCTTCAACTCAGGACAGCTTCTTCTTCAGCAGTTCGTTCACCTGCGCCGGATTGGCCTTGCCCTTGGTCGCTTTCATCGCCTGACCGATCAGCGCGTTGAACGCCTTTTCCTTGCCGGCGCGGAATTCCTCAACCGACTTCGGGTTCGCGGCGAGCACTTCGTCGATGATCGCTTCCAGCGCGCCGGTATCCGAAATCTGCTTCAAACCCTTCGCTTCGATGATGCGATCGGCAGCGGCTTCGTCCGTGGCTTTCTCTTCCCAGATTGCGAGGAAAATTTCCTTGGCGATCTTGTTCGAGATCGTGCCGTCGGCGATACGTTGCAGCAACAACGCGAGTTGCGCGGACGAAACCGGGCTGTCAGCGACGTCCAGGCCTTCGCGATTCAGTTGCGACGACACCTCGCCCATCAGCCAGTTTGCCGCAACCTTCGCGTTCGACGGACCGACTTTGAGGACGACCGCTTCGTAGTACGCGGCCATGGCCTTGCTCGACGTCAGCACGTTCGCGTCGTACGGTGTCAGGCCGTATTGCGTGACGAAGCGCTGTTGAATCGCGACCGGCAGTTCCGGCATTTCACCCTTCACGCGTTCGACCCACGCTGCGTCGATCACCAGTGGCATCAGATCAGGATCGGGGAAATAGCGGTAATCGTGCGCGTCTTCCTTGCTGCGCATCGAGCGCGTTTCGCGCTTGTCCGGATCGTACAGACGCGTTTCCTGCACCACCGTGCCGCCGTCTTCGATCAATTCGATCTGCCGGCGCACTTCGTACTGGATCGCTTCTTCGAGGAAGCGGAACGAGTTCAGGTTCTTGATCTCGGCACGCGTGCCGAATTCCGCCTGACCGACCGGCCGCACCGACACGTTCGCGTCGCAACGGAACGAACCTTCCTGCATGTTGCCATCGCAGATGCCGAGCCATGTGACCAGCGTATGCAGCGTCTTGGCATACGCGACCGCTTCGGCCGCGCTGCGCATTTCCGGCTCGGTGACGATTTCGAGCAGCGGCGTGCCGGCGCGATTCAGGTCGATGCCGGTCATGCCCGCGAAGTCTTCGTGCAACGACTTGCCCGCGTCTTCTTCGAGGTGAGCGCGCGTCAGGTTGACGACCTTCTCGTACGCTGGATTGCCTGCCTTTTCGTTAGCCGGGACTTGAATCGTCACCTGGCCGCCCTGCACGACGGGAATTTCGTACTGGCTGATCTGATAGCCCTTCGGCAGATCGGGGTAGAAATAATTCTTGCGCGCGAAGATGCTGCGCGGCGCAATCGTAGAACCGATCGCGAGGCCGAACTGAATCGCACGCTCCACGGCGCCGCGGTTCATCACCGGCAGCGTGCCCGGCAATGCCAGATCAACGGGGCTGGCCTGCGTGTTCGGCGCAGCACCGAACTGCGTGGCCGTGCCCGAGAAAATCTTCGATTGGGTCGACAGTTGCGCGTGGGTCTCCAGACCGATCACGACTTCCCATTGCTTGGTCATGGTGCTCACACTCCTGCCGGCGCTTTGCGGTGCCAGTCGGTCGCGCGCTGGAACGCGTCGGCCACTTGCAGCATCCGGGCTTCATTGAAATAGTTGCCGATGATCTGCAGACCCACCGGGCGCTGCGCATTCGCGCCCGCGCCGAAGCCGCACGGCACGCTCATGCCCGGCAAACCGGCGAGGCTCACCGACAACGTGTAGATGTCGGCCAGATACATCTGCACCGGATCGTCACCCTTCGCGCCGAGGTCCCACGCCACCGAGGGCGCCACCGGGCCCATGATCACGTCGCACTGCTTGAACGCTTCCTGGAAGTCCTGCGCGATGATGCGGCGGATCTTTTGCGCCTGCAGGTAGTACGCGTCGTAATAGCCGTGCGACAGCACATAGGCGCCCACCAGAATGCGGCGCTTCACTTCCGGACCGAAGCCTTCGGCACGCGACTTCTTGTACATGTCGAGCAGATCGCGGTATTCCGCGGCGCGATGGCCAAAGCGCACGCCGTCGAAACGCGACAGGTTCGACGAGGCTTCCGCCGGCGCGATCACGTAGTACACCGGGATCGACAGTTCGGTTTTCGGCAGCGAGACTTCCACCAGCGTCGCACCCAAAGCTTCGTATTGCTTCAATGCCGCGTCGATCGAAGCGCGCACGTCATCGGCAAGGCCTGCGCCGAAATACTCTTTGGGCAGGCCGATGCGCAGACCGGCGAGCGGTTTGTCCGCGCCGTCTTCTTTCCACGTCTTGCCGATGTAGCGCGTGAAGTCTTCATCTTCGCGCGTGAGACTGGTCGAATCGCGTTCGTCGAAACCGGCCATGGCGTTGAGCAGCGTGGCGCAATCCGCGGCTGTTTGGGCCAACGGACCGCCCTGATCCAGCGACGATGCAAACGCGATCATCCCGTAACGCGATACGCGGCCATACGTCGGTTTGATGCCGGTGATGCCGGAAAACGACGCCGGCTGACGAATCGAGCCGCCGGTATCCGTGCCGGTGGCAGCGGGCGCAAGACGCGCCGCCACTGCAGCAGCCGAACCGCCGGATGAGCCGCCCGGCACAGCCAGACGATCCCACGGATTCTGCACGGGGCCAAAGTACGAATTCTCGTTGGACGAGCCCATCGCGAACTCGTCCATGTTGGTTTTGCCCACGCACACCATGCCGGCGTTCTGCAGACGCGCGACCACGGTGGCGTCGAACGGGCTTTCGTAGTTCGACAGCATCTTCGAGCCGGCCGTGGAGCGCCAACCCTTGGTGACGAACACGTCTTTATGCGCGATCGGCAGGCCGACCAGCGGGCCGGCGTGGCCGGTGTGAAGCAGCGCGTCGGCCGCTTTCGCCTGCGCGAGCGTCAGGTCGGCGTCGACCTGAATGAAGGCGTTCAGGCTGTTGGCCGCGTCGATCCGCTTCAGATAGAGCTGCGCCAGTTCGACTGCGGAGCATTCCTTGGCTGCCAGTGCGGCGCGCAGTTCGGTCAAGCTTTTTTCATGCATTGCGTTTTATCCTGGGCTTGATTCGCGAGTCTTGGTCGATCACTTACTCGATCACCTTCGGCACGAGGTACAGGCCGTCCTGAACGGCCGGCGCCGGGCGCTGGAAGGCTTCACGGTCGACCGTTTCGGTCACTGCGTCGTTACGCAGACGCAGCGCGACGTCTTCGATCTGCTCGATCGGATGGGCAAGCGGGGCGATGCCGGTGGTATCGACCGCCTGCATTTGCTCGACTAAGCCGAAGAAATCGTTGAGCTGGGCAAGCGTGTGCTCAGCTTCGGCGTCAGCCAGTTCGAGCCGCGCGAGGTGCGCGATGCGTTTAACATCGGTCAGGGTCAGAGCCATGCAGTCACCGGAAAATGTGGTGGACCGCCGCAGCGCGGGAAAAACGATGCTGCGACAGCGGGTTACGACACTGGAGGAAGACCTCGAAAAAGGGGCCAGCGGCGGCAAAAAGTGCCGTCCGTTTCCTTCAAAACATCCAAAATTATAAGGTATCATTACGCGTTCGACCCAAACCCGGACCGACTTACCAAGGCCTTTCTGAACAATTCCCAAAGATAGTTCGGATTTTTCTGACTGGGCCTTGCACCGGCCTCCGGTAGACTCCCTCGCAGCTTCAAGTTCCTGTGGCGCCGCTTCCGCCCGGTTGAAGCTGTTATTTTTTCCGCTGCCGCCCTGCGCATACGTTGCGAGGGCTGGCCCCAAGCGAGACAGGATTTTGAATGTTCGGTTTTCTGCGCAGCTACTTCTCCAACGACCTGGCGATTGACCTCGGCACTGCCAACACGCTCATTTACATGCGTGGCAAGGGTATCGTTCTTGATGAACCGTCGGTGGTCTCGATCCGCCAGGAAGGCGGTCCCAACGGTAAGAAAACCATTCAGGCAGTCGGCAAGGAAGCCAAGCAGATGCTTGGCAAGGTGCCGGGCAACATCGAGGCGATCCGCCCGATGAAAGACGGCGTGATCGCCGACTTCACCGTCACCGAACAGATGATCAAGCAGTTCATCAAAACTGCTCACGAATCGCGCATGTTCTCGCCGTCGCCGCGCATCATCATCTGCGTGCCGTGCGGTTCGACCCAGGTCGAGCGTCGCGCGATTAAAGAAGCCGCTCACGGTGCGGGCGCTTCACAGGTTTACCTCATTGAAGAACCCATGGCAGCGGCAATCGGTGCGGGCCTGCCGGTGTCGGAAGCGACCGGCTCGATGGTCGTCGATATCGGTGGTGGCACGACCGAAGTCGGCGTGATCTCGCTCGGCGGCATCGTGTACAAGGGTTCGGTCCGCGTAGGCGGCGACAAGTTCGACGAAGCCATCGTCAACTACATCCGCCGCAACTACGGCATGCTGATCGGCGAACAAACCGCCGAAGCCATCAAGAAAGAAATCGGCTCCGCGTTCCCGGGTTCCGAAGTCAAGGAAATGGAAGTGAAGGGCCGCAATCTGTCGGAAGGCATTCCGCGCAGCTTCACGATCTCCAGCAACGAAATCCTCGAAGCCCTCACCGATCCGCTGAACCAGATCGTCTCGTCGGTGAAGATCGCGCTCGAACAAACGCCGCCGGAACTGGGCGCCGACATCGCCGAGCGCGGCATGATGCTCACCGGCGGTGGCGCACTGCTGCGCGATCTGGACCGCCTGCTCGCCGAAGAAACCGGCCTGCCGGTGCTCGTCGCCGAAGACCCGCTGACCTGTGTTGTGCGCGGCTCGGGCATGGCGCTCGAACGCATGGACAAGCTGGGCAGCATCTTCTCGTACGAGTAAGCGAGCCCGTCTCCATGTCAGTAGCGCGGATCTGGCAAACGGCCCCTTGCGGGCCGGTTTGCCGTTGGCTGGGCCTGCCAGCCTCCGCGCGCTGAGCGCGCGTCCCTCGCGCGCCGCCGTCTCACCCAACCGCTCACGCCCCCGGCGCCGACCATGGAATACAGTCCGCCGCCCCTGTTCAAGCAAGGCCCGTCCGCCCTCGCACGGCTGGTGTTTTTCGTCGTGCTGGCGCTCGCCCTGCTGATCTCCGATGCACGCTTCAAGACGCTCGAAATCGTTCGCGGCGTGCTCGGCGCGGGTCTTTATCCGTTGCAACGCGCAGCCCTCGTGCCGCGCGACGTTTTCATGGGCGCGGCCGACCTGGCCGTGACCAGCGCCACCTTGCGCAGCGAGAACGACAAACTGCGCACCAAAGATCTCCAGCTCTCGCAGCAAGCCAATACGGCCGCCGAACTGGCTGCCGAAAACACGCATTTGCGCGCGCTGCTGCAACTCTCGCAGCGCTCCACCACGCAATCGCTGCCGGCTGAAATCCAGTACGACACGCGCGACCCGTTTACGCAGAAGGTCGTGATCGGCCGCGGCGCCCAGCAAGGCGTCCAGGACGGTTCACCGGTCGTCAACGAAGACGGCGTGATCGGTCAGGTCACGCGTGTGTTCCCGCTGCAAGCCGAAGTGACGCTGCTCACCGACAAGGATCAGGCGGTGCCCGTGCAGATCGTGCGCACCGGCTTGCGCAGCGTGATCTACGGCACACCGAAGGGCGACACGCTCGACCTGCGCTTCGTGCCGATCAGCGCCGACGTGCAAACCGGCGACGAACTCGTCACGAGCGGGCTCGACGGCGTTTATCCGCCGGGGCTGCCGGTCGCGAAGGTCGTGCGGGTCGACAAACAGGCCGATACGGCGTTCGCGCGCGTGATCTGCTTGCCCGTTGCGCCCGTGCGCGGCGCGCGTCAGTTGCTGGTGCTGCACTATCTGAACAACGTGCCGCCGCGTCCGGCCGAAGAGCCCGATGCCGCCACGACCGCCAAGGACGCGAAAGCGAAGAAGGGCAGCAAGCCCGCGGACAACAAGGCCGTAGCGGATAAATCCGCTGCCAAACCTGCCGAAAAGCCCGCCGCCGCCGCTGCCAAGCCCGCTGAAAAACCGTCGGCCAAAGCCACGGCCGCGGAGAAGAAAGCCGCCACCGAAAAGAAACCGGCCGCTGACAAGAGCGCGAAGCCGCAAGCCACGCCGGGGGCCCAGCCATGAACCGTCCGCAATACATCCTGCAGCCGGTCAATCCCTACTTCATCTCGTTCAGCCTCGCCGCTGCGTTCCTGCTGAACCTGATGCCGTGGGGGCGCCTCGCCGGCGTGCCGGACTTCGTGGCGCTCGTACTGCTGTTCTGGAACGTGCACCAGCCGCGCAAAGTCGGCATGGGTATCGCGTTCTTTCTCGGCTTGTTGATGGACGTACATAACGCCAGCCTGCTCGGTGAGCACGCGCTGGCGTATACGTTGTTGTCGTATGGCGCGATTACGATCCACCGCCGGGTGCTATGGATGTCGCTCGGCGTGCAGACTTTCGCGGTGATGCCGCTCCTGGTCGTCGCGCAACTGGTGCCGTTCGTGATCCGTCTGCTGACGGGCGCGGCGTTTCCGGGCTGGAGTTACCTGATCGACGGCTTCGTCGAAGCCGCGCTGTGGCCGGTCGCCAGCATGCTGCTGCTGATGCCGCAGCGTCGCCCGGCCGATCCGGACGATACGCGGCCGATTTAATCACGCATCGAGCCCGCCGGCCGTTCCGATGGAATCCACGCTCCCGGCCCGCTCGACGCGCATCGCTGTTCATGCCTCCCGGTTCCGGCCGGTTTGGGCGCACACTCATGATGGCCGTCACGCGGCCTTTTGCAGAATCGCATGACCGAATTCAAGGACACTCAGCAACAGCTCTCGAAGTTCCGCCTGCGCGTAGCGGCGGCGGGCGTGTTCGTGTTCGTCTGCTTCGGGCTGATCGGTTTCCGTTTCCTGGTCCTGCAGGTCTGGCACTACAGCAAGTACTCGCTGCAAGCCGACGAAAACCGCATCTCGGTCGCGCCGATCGTGCCGAACCGGGGCATCATCACCGACCGTAACGGCGTGGTGCTGGCCAAGAACTACTCGGCTTACACGCTGGAAATCACCCCGTCGAAGCTGAACGACACGCTCGAAAACGTGATCGACAACCTGGCCACCGTGGTCTCGATCGACGCACGCGACCGGCGCCGCTTCAAGAAGCTGCAGGAAGACTCGAAGAACTTCGAGAGCCTGCCGATCCGCACCCGCCTCACCGACGACGAAGTCGCGCGCTTCACCGCACAACGCTTCCGCTTTCCGGGCGTGGAAGTGCGCGCGCGCCTGTTCCGCCAATATCCGCTCGGCCCCACTGCGGCACACGTGATCGGCTATATCGGCCGGATTTCGCAGCGCGATCAGGACCGCATCGACGACGCCAGCGATCAGAACGACAGCGATCCGGATCACTACGATCCGCGCCTCGACGCAAACAACTACAAGGGCACCGACTACATCGGCAAGATCGGCGTCGAACAGAGCTACGAGACGGAACTGCACGGCCAGACCGGTTTTGAGGAAGTCGAAGTCACCGCCGGTGGCCGGCCTGTACGCACGCTGTCGCGCACCCAGGCAACGCCGGGCAACAACCTCGAGCTGTCGATCGACATCGGCCTGCAGCAGGTCGCCGAGCAAGCCTTCGCGGGCCGCCGTGGAGCGCTGGTCGCAATCGAACCGGCAACCGGCGACGTGCTCGCGTTCGTGTCGGCGCCGAGCTTCGATCCGAATTCGTTTGTCGATGGCATCGATCAGCAGACCTGGGACGAGCTCAACAACTCGCCCGACCATCCGCTCCTGAACCGTCCATTGCACGGCACCTATCCGCCGGGCTCCACCTACAAGCCGTTCATGGCGCTCGCCGCGCTGACGCTGCATAAGCGCACGCCGGGCTGGGGCTTCCAGGATCCGGGCTCGTACACGTTCGGCGGCCATACGTTCCGCAACGACGTGCGCTCGGGCCAGGGCTGGGTGGACATGAACCGCGCGATCGTGGTGTCGAACGACACGTATTTCTACATGCTCGCGCACGATCTCGGCGTCAACGCGATCGCCGGCTTCATGAAGCCGTGGGGCTTCGGCCAGATCACCGGCATCGACATTTCGGGCGAAGCGCGCGGCATCCTGCCGTCGACGGACTGGAAGCGCAAGGCGTACCGCAAGCCCGAGCAGCAGCGCTGGTATGAAGGCGAAACGATCAGTCTGGGCATCGGCCAGGGCTATAACTCGTTCACCATTCTCCAACTCGCCCACGCCACGGCCACGCTCGCGAATAACGGCGTCGTGATGAAGCCTCACCTCGTGCGCGACATCGAAAATCCGATCACCAAAGATACGCGCCCGGTCGTGCGCGATCCGAGCGACAAGATCGCCGTGAAGCAATCGGACATCGACATCATCAAGCGCGCGATGGAAGGCGTCGTGACCAACGGTACGGCGTCGAAGCTGTTCATCGGCGCGCCCTATCTGGCCGCCGGCAAGACCGGTACGGCGCAGGTCTACTCGCTGCAAGGCGCGAACTACAAGGGCCATGCGATCGCCGAGCATCTGCGCGACCACGCGCTCTTCATCGCGTTCGCGCCGGCTGAGCAACCGAAGATCGCGCTCGCGCTGATCGTCGAAAACGGCGGCTGGGGCGCGGAAGCGGCCGGCCCGATCGCGCGGCGCGTGCTCGATTACTACCTGGTCGGCAAGAACAAGCCCGGTGCTGAAGCGGCGGCTGTCGCGGCAGCAGCCTCGGCGACAGAGGATGCATCCGCGCCCGAAGTGGGTAGCGCACCGGCACCGCAGGACGCGGCGCAGCCAGTCAAGGTCGCGGCGGGCTTCACGGCATTGCCGATGCCGGGTGCTGCTTCGGCCGCTGCGGCAGCTTCTGCGGCGGCGGCTGCTTCGGCTTCGGCTGCTGCATCGGCGGCCACGGCTGCGACATCGCCTGCTGCTTCCGCATCCGGAGCAACGAGCGCATCAGCGGCCGTCGCTGCATCCACCACCGCAAAGATTCCAACGCCGCGTAAATCCGGCGTCCCGCGCAAACCCCGCCCGAGCAGCGAGTCGGTACCGACTGCCGCCGCTCCGTCGCGGGATGACAGCATTCAACCTACGTCGCCACGCCAGCCGGTTTCCGGCGGCATCGACGAGTAAGGAGAAAGGCATGCAATTCGACAAGCGCGCCTGGCTCGACCGCATCAAGCGGATGTTTGTGGGCTTCGACCGTCCGCTTGCCCTGATCGTGTTTCTGCTGCTGTGCGTCGGCATCATCACGCTATACAGTGCGACGCTGGACATGCCCGGCCGCGTGGAAGACCAACTGCGCAACATCATGCTGACGTTCGTGCTGATGTGGGCGCTGGCCAATGTGCCACCCACCACGCTGATGCGTTTCGCGGTCCCGCTCTATACGTTCGGGATCGCGTTACTGGTGGCGGTGGCGCTGTTCGGCCTCACACGCAAGGGCGCGAAGCGCTGGATCAACGTCGGCGTGGTGATCCAGCCATCGGAAATTCTGAAGATCGCCACACCGCTGATGCTCGCCTGGTACTACCAGCGCCGCGAAGGCGTGATGCGCTGGTACGACTTTCTGGTCGGCTTCCTGATCCTGATTGTGCCGGTCGGTTTGATCGCCAAGCAGCCTGACCTGGGCACCGCCGTGCTGGTGTTCGCGGCCGGCCTCTTCGTGATTTACTTCGCGGGGCTGAGTTTCAAGCTGATCGTGCCCGTGCTGATTGCCGGCGTGATCGCGGTCGGCTCGATCGCGGCGTTCCAGGACAAGATCTGTCAGCCGGAAGTGCAGTGGCCGCTGATGCACGACTATCAGAAGCACCGTATCTGTACGCTGCTGGATCCGACTTCCGATCCGCTCGGCAAGGGTTTCCACACGATTCAGGCGGTGATTGCAATCGGCTCGGGTGGCCCGCTCGGCAAGGGTTGGCTGAAGGGTACCCAGGCGCACCTGGAGTTCATCCCCGAGAAGCACACTGACTTCATCTTCGCCGTGTTCTCCGAGGAGTTCGGGCTGGCGGGCGGGATCGTGCTGCTCACGCTTTATATGCTGCTGATCGCGCGCGGTTTGTATATCGCTGCCAATGGGGCGACGCTGTTTGGGCGGCTACTGGCCGGATCGCTGACGATGGCGTTCTTCACCTATGCGTTCGTCAACATCGGTATGGTGAGCGGGATCTTGCCGGTGGTGGGCGTGCCGTTGCCGTTCATGAGCTACGGGGGCACCGCGCTGACTACGCTCGGGGTCGCGATCGGCCTCATCATGAGCGTCGCACGGCAGAAGCGGTTGATGCAGAGTTAGAGTCGGGCTGGGCGCAGGTCCCAGACTGCGGAGCCGATGGCAGCAAAGTCGCAGCAGACCACAGCAGGCCCGATAAAGAAAGGGGGCGCACCGTCAGGAGCGCCCCTTTTTCATTTAATGCGGTCTCGCCTACTGCGGTTTCACTTCCTTCTGATCCCGCAATTGCGCGCTCAGTTGCTGATACTTGAGTTTCGCCGCCGGATCGCCCTGTGCCGCCGCAGCAGCGTAGTACGCACGCGCCACGTTCAGATTCTTGTCCACGCCGTCACCGCCACGTTCGTAGAACGAGCCGGTCACATACTGCGCGGTCATGTCGCCACCTTGCGCGGCCTTCTTGTACCAGACGAACGCCTGCTGGTTATCGCGAGTCGTGCCGCGGCCATCGAGAAACTGGTTGGCCAACGCGAGCTCTGCCTGCACATGTCCCTGTTGCGCGGCCTTCAGGAACCACCGGTGCGCTTCGACGGGATCACGCCCGACGAACTCACCGTCGTCGTACATCTTGCCGTACACGTACTGCGCGTGCGACATGTTGGCGTCGGCGGCTTTGCGCAGCCACTTTTTGCCTTCGTCGACATTGGCCGTGGTGCCTTCACCGTTGAGCAACATCATCGCGTAGTTGAACTCGGCCAGCCGGCTGCCGCGCTGCGCGGCTTTACGGAACTCGGCAAGCGCCGCGCTCAGATTGCCGGCGTTGTAGTCGGCGACCGCGGTTTGCGTCTCCGGATCGTTCGACTTCGCGACGCGGTTGTCCTGCGCATACGCCGTCACATTCGCTATCAACGCCGCTGTAACCGCCAGACGCACCACGACGCACTGCACCATCCCCTTCATGTCCTCACCTCCTGCAACGCCTGGCGGGTCGCGCGCAACATCCACATGACGTCGGCGGCCAGGGCGATAAAACGAAAACCGGCATCGCGATGCTGCTTTGCGCTCGCGACATCCATGGCAAAAATTCCTGCGGCGATACCGGCCTTGTCGGCGGCGCTGACAATGCGCGCCATCGCCGCCTGCACGTCGGCATGCTTCGAATCGCCAAGGTGGCCGAGGCTCGCGGCCAGATCGGCCGGTCCGACGAACAGGCAATCGACGCCTGGCGTCGCCGCAATCTTCTCCACCTCCTGCAACCCCCGCGCCGACTCGATCTGCACGATCGTCGCAATCTGCGCGTTGGCGGATTGCACGTAGTCGCGCCGCATGCCGTACGCAGCCGCCCGCACTGCGCCGGCCACACCGCGCTGACCGTCGAGTGCATCGGCGGTCGGATACTGCGTCAAACGCACGGCCTGTGCCGCCTCTTCCGCGCTTTCAATGTTCGGGAACATCAGCGTCCGTGCGCCGGCGTCGAGCACGCGCTTGACGAGCCACGCCTCGCTGGCAGGCACGCGTACGACCGGCTCGCTCGGCAAATGCGCCGCAGCGATCGCGCGCAATTGCGACGTAACGTCGCCGCTATCGTTCGGCGCATGCTCCATGTCGATCAGCAGCCAGTCGAAACCGGCGTGCGCGAGCGCCTCGGCTGCGGAATCGCTACCGAGCGAAAGCCACAGGCCGAACAATGTATCGGCTTCTTTCAGACGTTGCTTGAGGGGATTCGTGAAGGTGCTCATTGCCGCGCTCCCTGGCGATGGGATACATCGCCTGAAACACGGGTGAGGATGGCGCAGCCGAACAGGCCAACGCCCAAGCCGTGACGGCCTGAATGCCTGCTGCGACGCAATGCGGTGACCGGCATGTCTCGCTCCATGTGGTTATCGGAGCGATCATACCGTGACAATAACGCGGGGGTTGGGCCGCAGGCTCGAGTCGCGCGGCCCTGAACTTAATCGCGGACCACGTCGGCCCAGCAGTTCGGCGTCTCGAACAGACGCACCTTATGCAAACGCAGATTCACGCCGTAATGCGCGTCGTAGACGTTCGCGAGAATATCGAACGCAACAGCGGCGAGATTCTCAACGGTGGGGATGCGATCGAGTACGACCGTCTTGTGCCCCGCCATGGTTTCCAGAAAACCGCGCACCTGCGTATCGCCTTCGTAGACGAGAAATGCATGGTCCCACTTGTCGACCAGATGCTCGACCGCGAGCGACTTCACGTCGGCGAAGTCCATCACCATGCCGCGATCCGGCGCGCCTTCGGTATCGACCAGATCGCCTTGCAGCGTGATTTCGAGCACATAGCGATGGCCGTGCAGATTACGGCACTGGCTACGGTGATCGGGGATGCGGTGGCCCGCGTCGAATTCGAGTTTTCGTGTAATCGTCAGCACGGCAAATCAGGGAATGTTCAGATACTTGTGGGTCTGCATCGACAGGCGCCATTGCGGATGGCGTTTGCACCAGTCGATCGCGAGCTTGGTGTTGAGGTCGCGCGACGGGCCGTCCATCGGCTGGACGAGGAAATACTCGAAGTCGAGCTTCGCATACTCGGACAAACGCTGGTTGTCCTGCGGAATCACAACCTTCAGTTCGTTGCCCTTGGTGACGACGAGCGGGGCGTCGGCTTTCGGGCTCACGCAGATCCAGTCGATCGTCTCAAGGACAGGCAACGAGCCGTTGGTTTCGATGGCGATTTCGAAGCCGGCGGCATGCAGTGCGTCGACGAACGGCTGATCGATCTGCAACATAGGTTCACCACCCGTGCAGACCACGAAGCGTTCGCCCTCGCCCTCCGGCCATTGCGACGCGATCATCTGCACCAGCTCTTCAGGCGTACGGTACTTGCCGCCGTTCTCACCATCGGTCCCGACGAAGTCCGTATCGCAGAAACGGCAGACCGCATCCGCACGATCTTCTTCGCGGCCCGACCACAGATTGCAGCCGGCGAACCGGCAGAACACGGCCGGACGCCCGGCATTCGCGCCCTCGCCCTGCAATGTGTAGAAGATTTCCTTGACCGCGTAAGTCATGCTGCTTTCTGCCTTGTGTTCCTGAAAATAATTGCCTGCGCGGCGCCCGTTCGCACGGTGCGCCAGCGCAAAACTTCGGTGAGCGTCAAACCGGCTCGGTCACCTTCTCACCGGCCAGATACGCTTCGTAACCGCGCTTGCGCAAGCGGCACGCCGGGCATTCGCCGCAGCCGAAACCCCATGCATGCAACTCGGCGCGCTCGCCGACATAGCAGGTGTGCGTTTCGACGCGCACCAGTTCGACCAGTTCGTCACCGCCCAGCTCATGCGCGAGACGCCACGTATCGGCCTTATCGAGCCACATCAGCGGCGTTTCGAGCAGGAAGCGCGTATCCATGCCGAGGTTCAGCGCGACCTGCAATGCCTTCATCGTGTCGTCGCGGCAATCGGGGTAGCCCGAGAAGTCCGTCTCGCACATGCCGCCGACCAGCACCTGCAAACCGCGCCGATACGCGATGGCCGCAGCGATCGTCATGAACATCAGGTTGCGGCCCGGCACGAACGTATTCGGCAAACCGTTCGCCGTGGCGTGGATCTCGATCTCGCGCGTCATCGCGGTATCGCTGATCGAGCCGAGCACCGACAGATCGATCATGTGATCTTCGCCGAGGCGATCGGCCCAAGCCGGAAATGTCCGCGTCACCGCGTTGCGAAACCCTTCGCGGCATTCGAGTTCGACTCGGTGCCGCTGGCCATAATCGAAGCCCAGCGTCTCGACCGTTTCATAACGTTCGAGGGCCCAGGCGAGGCACGTGGCGGAATCCTGGCCGCCGGAAAACAGCACCAGAGCGCTACGTTTAGCGTCTTTGCGGATCACCGTGAAACTCCGTGAATGATGAGTGCCACGTCGCGCTGCGCGAGGTGCGCCATGCAAGCAACGCGGCGCGACGCGTGCCGGCACTGCTGCCGGCCCAAAGCAGTATAGGCCGCGCCTTCCGCATGCAGAGTCGCTGGGCGCTTATACCGTTAATCGTCGGGCGAAGGGTTCGGCACCTGTTGCGGCCTTGCCGTGTTGCGGCAGAGTGCGCAAAAAGCGCTGCTTCAGGATACGAAAAGACGCGTTTGGTGCGGTGACGCGCAAGTGGAACGCCGACAGCACCCTCGCATGCAAGTCCTTGAACTGGCGCGATTTTATCACGCGACGGCCAATGCCGCCGAGCACACCCGCCGCGGCGGCAAGCTAGCCATGCCGCCACACATGCCCATCAGAAAAGGAAAAGCCCCAGGAATCTTGCGATTTCCTGGGGCTGAATCCTGGTGGCCTGGGACGGAATCGAACCATCGACACGCGGATTTTCAATCCGCTGCTCTACCAACTGAGCTACCGGGCCAACGAAGAACGAAATGATATCAAAGGGTCAGCTGCTCGGCAAGCCCCCTCTCGAAAAAATCTACCGCGCCCGAGCCTGCACGCATTGCGCAGGCCGTTCACTCTCCTTTGTTCTTGCCGAGATCGACACCGAGCTGCTTGAGCTTGCGATACAAGTGCGTGCGCTCGAGACCCGTCTTTTCCGCGACGCGCGTCATGCTGCCATTCTCACGCGCGAGGTGATATTCGAAGTAAGCACGCTCGAACGCGTCGCGCGCATCGCGCAACGGGATGTCGAACGAGATCGACGCCGTTTGCGCAGCCAACGCGCCGCTGCCCATGCCATCCGACGACAGCATCGGCAACGCAGCCGCCGACGCCACGGCCGAGGCGCTGACCGGCAACGCCGGCTTGGCGACCGCGCCGCCCGGTGCACCGACCGCATTTCCGCGGGCGAGACCCTGCTCGACGGCCTTCAGCAGCTTCTGCAACGCGATCGGCTTCTCGAGGAAATTGAGTGCGCCGATCTTGGTCGCTTCAACTGCCGTATCGATCGTTGCGTGACCGGACATCATGATCACCGGCATGGTCAGTTGCCCCTGCGCGGCCCATTCTTTGAGCAAGGTCACGCCGTCCGTATCGGGCATCCAGATGTCGAGCAGCACCAGGTCCGGCGCCTGGCGCAAGCGGAATTCGCGCGCTTCCTGCGCGTTTTCCGCGGCCTCCACGACATGCCCCTCGTCGCTCAGGATCTCCGAGAGCAATTCCCGGATGCCCATTTCATCATCTACCACCAGGATGGTTGCCATTTACGCTGCCCTTGTCTGCACTGTTGCTTTTGTCGTTCCCTGTGACGCATTGCCATGCGCCGGCCGCGACCCTGCTCCAGGTGCCGCGGCATCGTCTGCCAGTTGAAGGAAGAGGATCGAAATCTGCGCGCCCTCGATCACATCGCCCGCTTTCATGCGGTTGCGAATGTCGATGCGCGCGCCGTGTTCGTCGACGATCTTCTTGACCATCGCAAGACCGAGGCCCGTACCTTTGGCCTTGGTCGTCACGTAAGGTTCGAATGCACGTGTCAGGATACGCGCGGGGAAGCCCGGTCCGTTATCCGACACTGTCAGACGCACCGCGACGTGTACTTTGCCTTCCGCGTCGGGGTCTCCGTATTCTACTGTCCTCGTCTCGAGCAACACACGCGGTTGTTCGACGTCGGCCACCGCATCCTGCGCATTCTGCAGCAGGTTGTGAATCACCTGTCGCAATTGTGTCGCGTCGCCACGAATCGCCGGCAAATCCGCGAGTTCTACCTGAATGGCGCCCTTGCCTTCTTCGATACCGTACAGCGTGAGCACTTCGCTGACCAGTTCGTTCAGTTGCAGATGCGCGAGCACCGCCGGAGGCGTGCGTGCATAGTCGCGGAAATTGTCGACCATCTGCTTCATCGCCGCGACCTGGTTGACGATGGTGGTCGCGCCGCGCTTCAGCACATCGGCATCCGATGGCGACAGCTTGTCGGCGAGTTTCATCTGCAAACGCTCGGCGGACAGCTGGATCGGCGTGAGCGGGTTCTTGATTTCGTGCGCGAGACGCCGCGCCACTTCGCCCCAGGCGATCGAACGCTGCGCGGAGATCACATCCGAAATATCGTCGAACACCACGACGTAGCCGGAGGTCTGCATGTCTTCCGCATCGCGGTCGGTGGCGGACACGAGACGCGCGCCTCGCACAAGCAAGGTGAGCGGCTCGGTTTCGCCCGGCACCTGCACCGAGAACTGCTGCTGCCAGTGGCCGCGGTCGTCGTGACCGTCACCGCTCGCGGCCTCGCGATCGGCGAAGGCCTTGCGCACCATGCCGCCGAATTCGCTCAACACGCCAATCTGCTCGAGCGCCGAGCCCATTACCTCCTGGAACTGCTGACGGAAAATCCGCTCGGCGCCGCGGTTTGCGGTAGTGAGACGGAACTGCCGGTCGAACACGAACACGCCGGCGGTCAGGTTCGCGAGAATGCTTTCCAGATAGGCTTTCGAATGCTCGAGTGCGATCCGGTTGTTCTCGACCGCCGCACGCGCTTCGGAGAGCTGCCGCGTCATGGCGTTAAACGACTGCGTGAGGAAGCCCAGCTCGTCGCGCGATTTGATTTCGCGCTTCGGCGTGTAGTCGCCTTCGGTCACTTCCTTGGTGCCCTGCGCGAGCAGGAACAACGGCCGCGCAAGCTGATTGCCAAGCGCGAGCGCCAGCATCATCGCGATGAAGGTGGCGAGGAACAGCGCGAGCGTCAGCGTGCCGATGTACATCTTGCGCAATCCGGTACGGCCCAGCGCCTTCTCCTGATATTCGCGATAAGCCCGCTGCACTGCGTCGGCATTACGCGCGAGCGACGGCGACACCGGCTGCGTGAGCTGCAGGAAGCGTTCGGCGGGCTGCAACAGCGACGCGTTCGAATCGGGAATGCGCTGCACGACGCGCAGCCGCAACGCGCCCTTGCTGCCGTGCGCGCGCGGATCGCCGTCGACTTCCCCTTCGATCGCTGCATAGCCGCGGCCACGCGCCTGATCGATCATCAATGGCGTGGGCAAGTCGTTCGACACGAGCGTCGCGTAATTGCCGGACGCCTGCGCGACCACGTGCATGTCCGGCGTTGCGCCCGACATGCTGCGCGTGGGTTCGACGATCGTCGCGTCCTGCACGCCGAACTGATCGCGCAAGCGCAGCAGCGTGAGTGTGGTGCCGGCGGCATCAGCGCTCGCCAGCTGCTCGGACATCAGGCGGCCCTTGGTCTGCAGATCGGACAGCGAGGCGTCGAGCATGCCGCGGCCGAGATTCAGGCCCGAAGTCAACGCAGTTTCGACATTCACGTCGAACCACGATTCGATACTGCGCGAGACGAACTGATACGAGACCACGTAAATGATGCCACCCGGCACCACACCGACCAACGCCATGAAGAACGCAAGTTTCGCTAACAGCCGGGTGCCGAACTTACCTTTTCTAAGCCGCGCAATGATGATGATGACGAGCGTCGCCACCACCAGCAAAAAGATCATCGCGACCACGAGATTGGCCGCGTACAGCCACTGGTAATAGCGGTCGAAAAATTCGGTATTCGCGCTCGCCGCTGCAAGCAGCACGAGCAGCAGCACGGCCGTCACGGCGACCGTGGACACCAGCACGCGCACGACGATGCTGCTGACGCTGGTGGCTTGGCGCACTCTATTTAGCACGTTCGGTCACCGTGAAGGTAAAGCGTTTCCACTCCGACGAGAGGCTCCAGTCGCGGTTGTTCACCGCGTCGATCTGGAACGGCTTGGGCATCAGTGCGATGTCGAGTTGCATGCGCACCGACGCGTTGTACGTCTCCCCGACATGCACCTGATTGCGATCGATCACGTGCCACGACGTGATGTGCTTGATCACCGCGAGCGCATCTTTCAGCGTCGTGAAGCCGAGCTGCAAGCCACCCGACGACACGCTCGACACACGATACTCACGCGTAAGCGGCTGGAACGACAGGCGGATGCTCTGCGACACGCTCACTGGCTGCTCGTCGAACCAGTACCAGCGCGGCCGGCTCAGTTCGAAGTCTGTCGTGAAGTACAGCGGAATGCCTTTGTTGACGGCGTCTTCGAGATTGCTGTTCAGGTCGAAGTCGAAACGCGCGTCGATGCTCCAGCCGGTGTTGTCCGATTGCAGCGACGCGCGCTGCACCGCGATCGAATCGGCATACGCCGCGCCCGGTACGGCGAGCCACACGGCCAGCACGATCCAGAGCACGGCAGCGAGCCGAAGCGGGAAGAAGCGTTTGATGGTCACCGTTTCTGAAAGCGCGCGTAGAAAAATCCGTCGTGGTCTGAGTTCGAGCCGGCGCTATCTTCAGCGGCATGTCCGGCATGGGACCCGGCCGATGTGCCGGCGGGCGCGCGGGCAACTGAAGGTAAAAGTTGCCCCGGCGCGTCCAATCGTACCGCATCCTGGTACTTGTTTCCAAACCACTGCGCCTGCAACTCGCCTTCTTCGGGGAAGATCGAACACGTAACGTAGAGCAACTCGCCGCCAGGCTTCACAAGTGGCCATAGCGCGTCGAGAATGCGGCGCTGCTCGGCGACCAGCGCGGGAATATCCGACGCGCGACGCAGCCAGCGAATATCGGGATGACGCCGCACGATGCCCGAGGCCGAACACGGCACGTCGGCCAGAATGCGGTCGAACGGCTGGTCGATGTCGTCGTGCCATTTTGCGGGCGCGCCCGCGTCGCCGATACGCACTTCCGCTTCGAGCTTGAGCCGCTGCAAGTTTTCACCGATGCGACGCGCGCGCGACGCGTCGCTTTCGAGCGCCACGAGTTGCAAGTTGGCGAGTTCGAGCAGATGGCCGGTTTTGCCGCCAGGCGCTGCGCACGCGTCGAGCACACGCATGCCGTCACGCACGCCAAGCAGTTGCGCAGCGAGTTGCGCGCCGGCGTCTTGCACGGACACCACGCCGTCGTTGAAGCCGGGGATCCGGTCGACGGACATCGCCGTGGCGAGCTTGACGGCGTATTCGCCGGCCCTGCTCGCGGGAATGTGATGGTCGTGCAGCACCTGCAGATAGGCGTCGACTGTCGAGCGGCGCGCGTTGACGCGCAATGTCAGCGGACCTTGCGTGTTGCCGGAGGCGAGCACGGCTTGCCAGGCATCGGGCCACGCGCGCTTCACCGCATCGATCCACCACGCCGGGTAGTTCCAGCGCGCGACTTCGTCGGCTTGCGCTGCGCTCAGCAGCGCCTCACGCTCACGTAGGAAATTACGCAGCACGGCGTTGACGAGACCCTTTGCGAACGCGAATTCACGACGCGCGGCGATGGCGCTTACCGCCTGATCGACAACCGTGAACGGCGTGTAGGCGGCGTTCGCTTCATCGTCGACGAGCAAAGCGAGCGCGCAGGCGAGCACATGACCGACGTGCGGCGGGGGTGCCTTCTTCACCAACTTCGCGATCAGCCACTCGGCGGTCGCCAGACGCCGCATGGTGCGGTACGCGATGTCCTGCACCGCGCCGCGCGCAGCAGCGGCGCTGCCTTCAGGCGCGGAGACGAATACGGCTTGCAACGCGGCCGGCAACGCCGCGCCGAGGCGCACGGCGCCGACGGCCTGGCCCGCGCAGTCGAGCGCGAAACCCAGCGATTCGGGCGCGAGATGCAGCATCGTCAAACGGGATTCGCGCGGACGCGTCGATGGCGAAGCAGAACGCGAAGAAGGCTTTGGAGTCATGAAAAAGGCAAAGGCAGGCCGTGCGGTACGCGCGGCGCAATCAGCACACATTGTAGCGTGGCGTGGGGTAGAGACCGCCGAAGGCGGACTGGCGGTGGCCCTTGAACAAAAAAGGCGAGCCCGCAGACTCGCCTTTCGTCACGCTGGATCGCCGGGTCAGTGCACCGTTACTCGAAGCGCCCCGTACGCGCCATTTCCATCAAACGCGCGATGCGTTCCTCGGTGGCCGGGTGCGTCGAGAACAGATTCGCGATGCCACCGCCTGACAGCGGATTCATGATCATCATCTGCGCGGTGGCCGGATGCTGCTCGGCCGTAGGGAACGGAATGCCGCTCGCGTAGCGATGGATCTTGTCGAGCGCCGAGGCGAGCGCCTGCGGGTCGCCGGAAATCTGCGCGCCGCCGCGGTCCGCTTCGAATTCGCGTGCACGTGAGATCGCCATCTGAATCAGCGCACCGGCGATCGGTGCGAGCAACGCGACAGCGATGCCCGCAATGGGGTTCGTGGGACGGCCGTTTTCGTCACGGCTGCCGAAGAACATCGCGAAGTTCGCCAGCGCGGAAATGGCGCCGGCCATGGTCGCCGAAACCGTGGAGATCAGAATGTCGCGGTGCTTCACGTGCGCCAGTTCGTGCGCCATCACGCCACGCATTTCGCGCTCGGACAACACACGCAGGATGCCCGTGGTGGCGGCAACCGCCGCATGTTCCGGATTGCGACCGGTGGCGAACGCGTTCGGCGCGTCTTCGTTGATCAGGTAGACGCGCGGCATCGGCAGGCCAGCACGCGTGGAAAGCTCGCGCACCATGCGGTAGAACTGCGGCGCACTGTTTTCGTCGACTTCCTGCGCGTTGTACATGCGCAGAACCATCTTGTCCGAGAACCAGTACGAAAAGAAATTCATCCCAAGGGCGATCACGAGCGCGATCGTCATACCGCGCGATCCGCCGATCATCCCGCCGATCACGATGAAAAGGGCCGTGATCGCGGCCATCAACATCGCGGTTTTGACCCAATTGAACATGTCTGCTACTCCTTGCCCTAACGCGGGTTCATATCTGCGCCGCGTGATCGCGGCGGCTGATTGTAAGCGAAATGTTAGATATGGGCGCGTGAGGAAAATTCAATCATCTTGATGCGGTGGCGAGCTTGATGCCCAAGCCGACGAATGCGCCACCGACGCCGCGATCCAGCCACCGCTTCACCAGCGGCTGGCCGGAGAAGCGCTGGGTCACGCTGCCGGCAACCCACGCGACAAAACTGTTCCAGATCATGCTCATCACGACGAACACCCCGCCGAGCGTGAGAAACGCCAGCGCCTTATGGTCGCTGCCCGTTGTGACGAATTGCGGAAAGAACGACACGAAGAACAGCACGACCTTGGGATTCAGCACATTGGTCCAGAAGCCTTGCAGGAACAACTGACGCAACGACTTCGGCGCGCCGGCCGCGCGCGTTTCGCCCACCGCCTGATCCGCCGCCGGTTTGACGAAAATCAGGCGCACGCCGAGATACATCAGATAAATAGCGCCGACGAATTTGATGACGGTGAACGCGGTGGCCGAAGCGGCCAGCAGCGCCGTCAAGCCGAACGCACAGGCAAGCGAATGAACGCAGCAACCGGCGGAGATACCGAGCGCTGACATCAGCCCTGCGCCACGTCCCTGCGCGACGCTGCGCCCGACGATGTAAGCCGTATCGGGACCGGGCGTCACATTCAGCAGAAAGACGGCAACGACGAAAAACTCGAAATGGGTGATGCCAAACATGGGGATCCTCTAAACGCGGGCTGTTGCATAGAGGATTCTAACGCGCTGCAGACCTGCAGCGGGGCTCCTGAACATCGGCCGAATGGACGATGTTCAAGCTATGCGCAAGGCGGTTATTTTGCTTCGGGCAGCTGGAAACGCTGACCCGCGGCCAGCGTGGCGCCGGCCAGGAATTCGCGCACCGGCAAGCGCTTGCCGCCGGGTTTTTGCAATTGCGTGAGACGCAGGGCGCCTTCACCACAGGCAACCACGACGCCTTCCGGAGAGACGTCGGCGATCGTGCCGGGCGCTGTGTTGCCTTGCGCCTCGACCGGAACCGCTGCCCAGATCTTGATCGACGTACCGTCTTCCAGCGTGCCCACGCCGCCGGGGAACGGGTCGAACGCGCGCACCTGACGCGCGAGGACCGCGGCCGGCTCGCGCCAGTCGAGTGCAGCCTCGTGCTTGCCGATCTTTTCCGCGTAAGTCACGCCGTCCGCGGGTTGCGGCGTTGCCGCCAGCTTGCCGCTGCGCTCGAGTTCGATCAGCGCTTCGACGATCAGCTTCGCGCCGTCCTGTGCGAGGCGGTCGTGCAAGGTAGCGGTCGTGTCGTCGTTGGAGATCGGCGTGCGTGCTTCGGAAATCATCGCGCCGGTGTCGAGACCGACGTCCATCTGCATCAGCGTGATGCCGGTTTCCGTGTCGCCCGCCTCGATCGCGCGGTGGATCGGCGCGGCACCGCGCCAGCGCGGCAACAGCGACGCGTGAATGTTGATGCAGCCCAGCGGCGGAATATCGAGCACTTCCTGCGGCAGGATCAGACCGTAAGCGGCCACCACCATCACGTCGTGCGGCGTGGCGCGCAGTTGATCGATCGCGGCCGCAGCTTCGGCCGGATATTTGCCGACGCGGCGCAGCGAAGGCGGCTGCGCCACGGCAAGCCCGTGTTCCTGCGCGTAGCGCTTGACCGGACTCGCCTGCAATTTCATCCCGCGACCCGCTGGCCGGTCGGGCTGGGTCAGCACGAGCGGCACCGGAAAACCGGCGCTGTGAATCGCGGCCAGCGCGGCCGCGGCGAACTCCGGCGTACCGGCAAAGATGACGCGCAACGAATGACTCATGAAGGGGGCAGTAGGCGAGGTGGACGCGCGTTACATCGCATGAGCGAGCTTCTTCATCTTGCTCTTGATGCGGGTCTGCTTGAGCGACGACAGGTACTCGACGAACACGCGGCCCATCAGGTGATCCATCTCGTGTTGAATGCAAACGGCCAGCAGGCCTTCGCAATCCAGCTCGAAGGTTTCGCCCTTCTCGTTCAGCGCCCGCACGCGCACTTTCTCGGCGCGCTCGACGTTGTCGTAAATGCCCGGTACCGAGAGGCAGCCCTCTTCCGACAACTTCTTCTCGTCGCTCGACCAGATGATTTCCGGATTGATGAAGGCGAGCAGTTCGTCGTGCGTTTCCGACACGTCGATCACGATCACGCGTTCATGCACGTCCACCTGGGTCGCCGCGAGGCCGACGCCGGGCGCGGCGTACATCGTTTCGGACATGTCGGCGACGAGCCGGCGGATGCGGTCGTTGACGACTTCGACCGGCTTCGCAATCTTGTGCAGCCGCTTGTCCGGGTAATTGAGAATGTTCAGTAAAGCCATGATCTTGAGTGTGTTTTTTCGGCGCCGCTGCCGGTGGAAGGCTAGCGTTGGCCATTCGGCCAGGTTGTGGGCACATCGCGTTACGCAGAGGATAGAGGCTGTCGAACCGGTTCGATTCAACGCGCCACGTGCGCCAAACGACGAGCCCGCGCGGGTGGGCGCGGCGCTGCAGTTATTTCGGATGATGAAAATTTTAGCATGGCGCCCGCCTGCCCGCTGGCCCTGTAAGAGGATCGACCGTCAATGGATACCTTGCCCGCAACCAATATTGAACTCGCCGCCTGGCTGCGGCTTTCACTCGCGCCGGGGCTGAAGCCCGCTGCCCTGCGCCTGCTACTGGCCGCTTTCGGGCTACCGGAAGCGATCTTCAATCAATCGCCCGAGGCGCTTGCCGAGTTCGCGGGTGAGGCCGCGGCGCGTGCCGTGCTGGCGCCGTCCAGCCCAGATTTCGACGCGCAACTCGACGCGGTGATCGCATGGCACGAGCTGCCCGGCAACCACGTGGTGACACTCGACGATCCCGCCTACCCGCCGGCGCTCCTGACCATGCCCGATCCGCCGCCCCTACTATATATAAAGGGCCGGCTCGATCTGTTGCATACAAGGGCGGTCGCTCTGGTGGGCAGCCGCAGCGCAACGCCGCAAGGCGCGGAGGACGCGGAGCGCTTCGCGCGTGAGCTTTCGCAGGCCGGTGTCACGATCGTATCGGGGCTCGCGCTGGGCATTGATGGTGCCGCGCATCGGGGTGGCCTGGAAGGCGCCGGTAGTACGGTGGCCGTGATCGGCACCGGAGCCGACCTCGTGTATCCGGCCGCGCATCATGCACTGGCGCGGCAGATAGCAACGGAAGGCGCGATCCTTTCGGAATGGCCGCTCGGCACGCCGGCGCGCGCCGCCAATTTTCCGCAACGTAACCGCCTGATCGCCGGCCTCGTCAGCGGGGTTGTGATCGTCGAGGCCGCCATGCGCTCAGGCTCGCTGATCACGGCTCGGCTCGCCAATGAAATGGGGCGCGATATCTTCGCGTTGCCCGGCTCGATCCATGCGCCCTTGTCGCGCGGTTGTCATCGAATCATCAAGCAGGGCGCCAAGCTGGTGGAAACGCCCGATGAGGTGCTGGAGGAATTGGGCATCGCGAGGTCCGTAGCAACTGCGCCGGCATCACCCACAGCCCCGCCGGCCATGAGCGCAGAGGCGTTGCAACTCCTCGATGCGCTCGGCCACGCCCCCGCCACGCTTGAAATTCTTGCCACTCGTACCGAGATGGGGGACGCGGCATTGCAAAACACGCTGCTGCAGCTCGAACTCGCCGGCCAGGTGACCGCGCTGCCCGGTGGCCGCTTCACGCGAGCCGCCCACGGCTGACCCCGCATGGACCATGGGTTGACCACCATTCGGGATCGGCCATGCTACATTCGCGCCAAAGCACCTGACAAAAGTACGCAAGGAACGACCATGCCCGCGCTGAATCTCGACACCGACCAAGACCGGATCGCCGAGCGCGTCAACGAACCCGACACGCTGTTCGTTGCCTGCCTGTGCGCGGAGTGGTGCGGGACGTGCCGTGAGTATCGGGATGCCTTCGACCGGCTGGCCGATAAGCATCCGGAGATCTGTTTCGCATGGATCGACATCGAAACCCATGCGGACCGCTTCGAGGACCTGGATGTCGAGAATTTCCCGACCATCCTGATCGAAGACTCAGTAACGACACGTTTTTTTGGCACGGTTTTGCCGCAGGCGGCGATTGTGGAGCGGATGTTGTCCGATCTGACGGCGGTGCCCGGCGTCAGCGGCGCACCCAAACTGCGGCCCGCGCTCGCCGTCGCGTGAATGTGGCCGCCAGCCGCTGAACCTTACGGCACGGGCGTTGCGACCGACACACAGCGCGTTTTCCGCAGCTTGCCCAGTTACTGAGCGCGCAATTATCATGGCGCGCTTTTTATGGCACTTGACACGCCGCGTCGGCGCCGTGTGCTATAAAGCGGTCGTTATTGGGTCGCAAAGGTCGCAAACGAGGGTCGCGCTAATAAATGCGCACTCAAGGCCATCAACCCGGATCTACCAACCTCACATCGAGTCATGTCCAAAGCACTGATCATCGCCGAAAAGCCTTCCGTCGCGAACGACATCGCGCGGGCTTTGGGCGGCTTTACCAAGCATGACGAATACTACGAAAGCGACGAGTACGTCCTTTCCTCGGCAGTCGGCCACTTGCTGGAAATTGCCGCGCCCGAAGACTATGAAGTCAAGCGCGGCAAGTGGAGCTTCGCCAACCTGCCCGTCATTCCGCCGCATTTCGATCTGAATCCGATCGCCAAGAGCGAGTCGCGCCTGAAGGTGCTGACCAAGCTGCTCAAGCGTAAAGACGTCGATCGCCTGATTAACGCATGTGACGCGGGGCGCGAGGGCGAGCTGATTTTCCGCCTGATCGCGCAACACGCGAAAGCCAAGCAACCGGTACAGCGTCTGTGGCTTCAGTCGATGACAGCCGGCTCGATCCGCGACGGCTTTGCCCGTCTGCGTAGCGACGAAGAAATGCAGCCGCTCGCCGATGCGGCACGCTGCCGCTCGGAAGCGGACTGGCTGGTCGGCATCAACGGCACGCGCGCCATGACTGCGTTCAACAGCAAGGGTGGCGGCTTCTTCCTGACCACGGTCGGGCGGGTGCAGACGCCCACGTTGTCAATCGTCGTCGAACGCGAAGAAAAGATTCGCCGCTTCGTGCCGCGCGATTACTGGGAAGTGAAGGCGGAGTTCGTCTGCGCGGCCGGTTTTTACGAAGGCCGCTGGTTCGATCCGCAATTCAAACGCGACGAGTTCGATCCGGAAAAACGCGATTCGCGCCTGTGGGCACTGCCCGCGGCCGAAACGATCGTCGCCGCCTGCCGCGGCCAGATCGGCAAGGTAACCGAAGAATCAAAGCCGTCCACGCAACTGTCGCCGGCGCTGTTCGACCTGACCAGCTTGCAGCGTGAGGCCAACGGCCGTTTCGGCTTCTCGGCGAAAAACACGCTGGGTCTCGCTCAGGCGCTGTACGAAAAGCACAAGGTGCTGACCTATCCCCGGACCGACGCACGTGCGTTGCCGGAAGACTATATGGATACGGTCAAGGAAACGCTCGGCATGCTCAAGGAGAGCAACAACTATCTCCCGTATGCCAAGCAGGTGCTCGACAAGGGCTGGGTGAAGCCGAACAAGCGTATCTTCGATAACTCGAAGATCAGCGACCACTTCGCAATCATCCCGACGGCGCAGGCGCCGAAGAATCTGTCCGAGCCGGAACAGAAGCTCTACGACCTGGTCGTGAAGCGCTTCCTGTCGGTGTTCTTCCCGGCCGCTGAGTACCGGGTGACGACGCGGATCACGGAAGTGGTCGGTCATCACTTCAAGACTGAAGGCAAGGTGCTGGTCGAACCGGGCTGGCTGCAGGTCTACGGCCGCGAAATCAGCGGTGAAGACGCGAACCTCGTGCCGGTGCAGAAGGACGAGAAGGTCAAGACGGACAAGATCGCCGCCCAGCAACTGGTGACGAAACCGCCCGCACGCTACAACGAAGCGACCCTGCTCTCCGCCATGGAAGGCGCGGGCAAACTGGTCGAAGACGACGAATTGCGCGAAGCCATGGCGGCCAAGGGGCTCGGCACGCCGGCCACGCGCGCCGCCATCATCGAAGGCCTGCTCGGTGAAAAGTATTTGATCCGCGAAGGCCGCGATCTGATTCCGACCGCCAAGGCATTCCAGCTGATGACGCTACTGCGCGGTCTCGGCGTGAAGGAACTGACCGCGCCGGAATTGACCGGCGAGTGGGAATACAAGCTCTCGCAGATGGAGCGTGGCAACCTGCCGCGCGACGCGTTCATGCAGGAAATCGCCCGCATGACGCAGACCATCGTCAAGCGCGCGAAAGAGTACGACTCCGACACGATCCCGGGCGATTACGCGACGTTGCAGACGCCGTGCCCGAATTGCGGCGGTCAGGTGAAGGAAAACTACCGGCGCTTCGCGTGCTCGAAGTGCGAGTTTTCGATCTCGAAGATTCCGGGTGGCCGTCAGTTCGAAATCCCGGAAGTTGAAGAGCTGCTGCAGAACAAGACGATCGGACCGCTGTCGGGTTTCCGCAGCAAGATGGGCCGTCCGTTCTCGGCGATCCTTAAGCTCTCGCTCGATGACGAGATCAAGAACTACAAGCTCGAATTCGACTTCGGTCAGGATTCCGGCGGCGAAGACGGCGAACCGCCTGACTTCTCCGATCAGGAGGCAGTCGGCGCATGCCCGAAGTGCAAGGGCCGCGTGTTCGAACACGGCATGAGCTATGTCTGCGAGAACTCGGTTGCCAATCCGAAGACTTGTGACTTCCGCTCGGGCAAGGTGATTCTGCAGCAGGAAATCGCCCGTGAGCAGATGTCGAAGTTGCTCGAAGAAGGACGCACCGATCTGCTGACGAACTTCAAGTCGTCGCGCACCGGCCGCAACTTCAAGGCGTTCCTCGTCAAGCAGAACGACGGCAAGATCGGCTTCGAATTCGAGAAGAAAGAGCCGTCGGCCAAGACCGCAGCGAAAACCGCGGCGGCGAAGACTGCAGCGAAGGCAGCGCCGGAGTCTGATGACGAAGACGCACCGATCGCAGTAAAGGCGGCGCCCGCGAAGAAGGCCGCGGCGAAGAAAGCACCTGCCACGAAGACTGCGGCAGCGAAGACCGCCGCAGCCAAGAAGGCGCCGGCCAAGAAAGCAGTAGCGCGCAAGACGGGCTCGTAATTCGGGCGAAGGCTGGAGGGTATTCAACCTCCGGCCAGCTTCGAACTTGCCGATAAAAAAGGCGCAGTCACTTACGTGACTGCGCCTTTTTATTTGTCGGCCCGACCGCGCTTATCTCAAGCGCTGCCGACACAATCGCTCGGTTAATTACAGCGGCGACACAGCGGTTGGCCGCGGACGATTCGTCGTCTTCGTCAAAGTCTTCGGCAGCGGCGATAACTCGCTATCCAACAGCCGTGACAGCGGCTCAGCGCCATCGAATGCTTCCGGCGGCATGGGATCCGCTGAATCGAGCGCGGCGGACGTGGCGGGCCTGCCAAGGCCGTCCTTGATCCACTGCTCACCGAGCAGACTGTTCGGCGTCTGGCTGAAATGCTCGACCAGATGATCGATGAACGTACGCACCTTCGCCGGCAAGTGACGGCGGCTCGGATACGCGATGTTGATCTCGACCTGCGGCAAACGGAAATCGCCGAGCAAACGCACGAGCCTGCCGCGCGTCATGTCGCGGCCAATCAGGTAGCTCGGCAGAATCGCGATGCCCATGCCGAGCAGCGCGAACTGCCGCAGCATTTCCGTGTTGTTCGCCACGATGACGTTGACCGGCCGCACGCGTACTTCGCCTTCCGAACCAGTGAACACGCGCTCGTCGCCCCAATACTCAGACGGCAAGCTCAGGCACGGATGCTCGAGGAGATGCTCAGGACGCGTGGGCGTGCCGTGCTTTTCCAGATACGCGGGCGTCGCGCACACCGTCATGCAACCGGTGGTCAAACGCCGCGTGACAATGCTCGCGCTGCGCATCTGCCGTGTGACCACCACGCCGACGTCGAAACCTTCTTCGACCAGATCGACCTGACGGTCGACCAGCGTGACATCGGGAATGACTTTCGGATAGCGCTCGGCGTACGTCTGCAGCACAGGCGCGAGGTTATGCAAGCCGAACACGACCGGTGCGACTATTCGCAACGTGCCGACGGGTTCGTGATTGCGCGCGACCACCATCTGCTCGACGTCTTCCAGTTCGTCGAGAATCTGGCGCGCGCGCTCGAGATAAACCTGACCGGATTCGGTCAGAGACAAGCTGCGGGTTGTGCGATTGAGCAGCCGCGTACCAAGACGGCCTTCGAGATCGGCAACGTGGCGGGTGGCAACTGCGTTGGAAATATCCATCGCGCTCGCAGCGCGGGCAAAACTGCCGAGATCCGCCACTTTGACGAAAACTCGCATCGACTGCAAATGATCCATAAGACAACTCCTGCCGTGTTACTGCTTCCTGACAATTAGTGAAAACCAGTGAAGCGAACTTGGAATTCTCCTACGACTCGCGAAATCGTGCAGAAGTTGCCCGCGAAAGACGAAATATTGTCGAAATTTGTGCGACTGTGTTCCCCAGTGTTGGGCGTGACCCTTGATTGTTCCGATAAGAGCAACAATCTGCTGCAGCGCAGCTTGCACTGTCTTTTTTGTTCGAACAGATGCAATGGTCGTCCGGCATTGCGAAATCAGAAAAGGTCGCAATGCGGGGTCGGACCGGCAAAGAAAAACCGCCCGAAGGCGGCTTCTGTGCGAAGTGACCACTCACCTAATCAGGCAGCGAGCTTTCCTTCGAGTGCAAGTTTGGTCTCTTTCAAAGCCGGCGGCAGACCTTGCTGCAATGTGTCAAATAGCTCGGTATGGAGCGCGAGTTCGGCGCGCCAGGCCGCGTCGTCGACCGAGATCACCTGCTGGAATTGCTCGCGGCTGAAATCCAGGCCACTCCAGTCGATGTCTTCATAGTGCGGCGACACGCCGAACGTGTGTTCTTCACCTTGCGCCTTGCCTTCGATGCGCCCGACCATCCAGCTCAACACGCGCATGTTCTCGCCGAAGCCCGGCCAGACGAACTTGCCGTCCGCGCCCTTGCGGAACCAGTTGACGCAGAAGATCTTCGGCAGCTTCGCGTTCAGTTTCTCGAGACGCTCGCCGGTTTTGAGCCAGTGCCCGAAGTAGTCGCTCATGTTGTAGCCGCAGAACGGCAGCATCGCGAACGGGTCGCGGCGCACCACGCCCTGCTGCCCCGCTGCCGCTGCGGTCGTTTCCGAGCCCATGGTGGCCGCCATGTAGACGCCTTCGACCCAATTGCGCGCTTCAGTGACGAGCGGCACGGTGGTCGAGCGGCGGCCGCCGAAAATAAACGCGTCAATCGCGACGCCGGCCGGGTTCTCCCAGTCGGCATCGATCGACGGACATTGCGAAGCCGGCGCCGTGAAGCGCGCGTTCGGGTGCGCGGCCTTGCGCCCGCTCTCCTTCGCGCTCGCCGGCGTCCAGTCCTTGCCCTGCCAGTCGATCAGGTGCGCGGGCGGCTCGTCGGTCATGCCTTCCCACCAGACGTCGCCGTCGTCGGTTAGCGCGACGTTCGTGAAGATGACGTTTTCCTTCAACGTGGCCATCGCGTTGAAGTTGGTCTTTTCGCTCGTGCCCGGCGCGACGCCGAAATAGCCCGCCTCCGGGTTAATCGCGTACAGACGGCCGTCCTTACCTGGCTTGATCCACGCAATATCGTCACCGATCGTGGAGATTTTCCAGCCGTTCAGACCTTCCGGCGGAATCAGCATCGCAAAGTTGGTCTTGCCGCACGCCGACGGAAACGCCGCCGCGACGTGATGCTTGTGCCCTTGCGGCGACGTCACGCCGAGAATCAGCATGTGTTCGGCGAGCCAGCCTTCGGCACGGCCCATCGTGGACGCGATACGCAGCGCAAAGCACTTCTTGCCGAGCAACGCATTGCCGCCGTAGCCCGATCCGTAACTCCAGATTTCGCGCGATTCAGGGAAATGAACGATGTATTTCGTGTCGTTGCACGGCCACGGCACGTCTTTCTCGCCCGCCGCGAGCGGTGCGCCAACGGAATGCACGCACGGCACGAACTCGCCGTCTTCGCCCAGCACCTCGTACACCTTGCGACCCATGCGCGTCATGATGCGCATGTTGGTCACCACGTACGGGCTGTCGCTCAACTCGACACCGATGTGCGCGATCGGCGAACCGAGCGGTCCCATCGAGAACGGCACCACATACATGGTGCGGCCGCGCATGGCGCCGTCGAAGAGGCCGTTGAGCGTTGCACGCACCTCAGCCGGTTCGATCCAGTTGTTGGTTGGCCCGGCATCTTCACGACGCTGCGAGCAGATGTAGGTGCGGTCTTCGACACGCGCCACGTCCGACGGATCGGACCATGCGAGATAGGAGTTGGGACGTTTGGCGGGATTGAGCTTCTTGAGGGTGCCGGCTTCGACCATCTGGGCACACAGGCGGTCGTACTCTTCCTGTGAACCGTCGCACCAGACGATTCGATCGGGCTGGGTCACGGCGGCAACGCGCTGGACCCACTCGATCAGTTTTCGGTGTTTGACCCACTCGGGCGCCCCTGCGGACGCCTCGATAGTGGGCTGTCCTTCGAATGAGGGATGATTCATCGACCTGTCTCCGTTTTGAAAGCAATAGAAAAACGGTACAAGCCCAGTGACGCTGCATGCGAGAGGCGTTCAATTCATTGCGTCGACATTCCTGCAAGCCGACGCGTAATTTGTGCAGGTCATCATGGGCTACACAGCGCGTTGCGCGGAGGTTCCAGCCGACGGTCGTCTGCAACCGTCTGTAAAGCGACTTGCCTCAACACGCAACAAACTGTTAAAAACGATGTCAATCGGCCTTGCCGTGGCGCTGCCGTTCTACGCGGCAGCTTCTACAGTAAGGCATTCAGCCAGACCGGCATGTGACCTGGGTCACATGGTGGGACAGTCAGCATAACACTCGGTTCCGCACCGCTATGGTGCACCGCAAGACACATACCATGAAGATTGCCATCCTCGACGATTACCAGGACGCCGTCCGCAAGCTCGACTGCTTTCAACTGCTGGCCGACCATGAGGTCAAGGTTTTCAACAACACCGTCCGCGGTCTCGGCCAGTTGGCGAGCCGTCTTTCCGAAGTCGACGCACTCGTCCTGATTCGCGAACGTACCCGCATCAACTCGCAACTACTCGATAAATTGCCGCGTTTGCGCATGATCAGCCAAACCGGCAAAGTCTCCAGCCATATCGATCTGGCCGCTTGTACCGAGCGCGGCATTGCCGTGCTGGAAGGCAGCGGCTCACCGATCGCACCGGCCGAACTGACGTGGGCTCTCATCATGGCCGCTCAACGGCGGATTCCGCAATACGTAGCAAACCTTAAGCAAGGGGCCTGGCAGCAGTCCGGTTTGAAGACGTCGGCGTTGCCGCCGAACTTCGGTTTGGGCCAGGTGCTGCGCGGTCAGACGCTGGGGATTTGGGGTTACGGCAAGATCGGCCGCCTGCTTGCCGGGTACGGCAAGGCATTCGGCATGAACGTGCTGATCTGGGGTCGCGAGCATTCACGCGAAGCGGCGCGCGCGGACGGCTATGGTGTGGCCGAGAGCCGCGAGGAGCTGTTCGAGCAGAGCGATGTGCTGTCGTTGCACCTGCGACTGCATGACGACACGCGCGGCATCGTCAAGCAGGAAGACCTGATGCGGATGAAGCCGACCGCGTTGCTCGTGAACACGAGCCGGGCCGAACTGCTCGACGACAACGCACTCGTCAATGCGTTGTCGCACAACCGTCCGGGGATGGTCGCGATCGACGTCTACGAAAGCGAGCCGATTCTGCAGGGCTACAGCCTGCTGCGCATGGAGAACGTAATCTGCACGCCGCACATCGGCTACGTGGAACGCGAGAGCTACGAGCTGTATTTCACCGCTGCGTTCCAGAACATTCTGGCTTTCGACGCCGGTGATACGTCCAGCGTGGCGAATCCGGAAGCATTGCAGGGCGGGCGCCGGCGTTAATTTTCGGCGTTAGTCCCGCGCCGCTACCCGCCTCAGCGCACTTCGTGTGCGCCGGCTTCCAGCAGATCGGGCATGCGTTCCAGAAAGGTCTCGCCGTCGGTGCGACCCAGGTTGTACGCGTGCACCATCTGCGAAGGACTCGTGTAGTCCCAACTCGAAATGGGCACCTTGCGCGACGGTTGCACGTAGAGCCGTTGCTGCACGCCGTGTGGCACGACGAACATCTGCGGCCGCGGATAAAGGCGCGTGACCATCACCAGCACGTTGCCGGGCGCATCGGCGTCGAGCGCGCCGACCGGCACGTTATCGACCATCCCGCCGTCGAGCACCGGCCGGCCATTGCGCCGTAAAACCGGCGTGAACGGCGGCGTACTCGACGATTGCAGGATCAGATCGGCGAGGTCCTCGACGCTCGCGCAATCCTGCGCGCGCACAAATTCCGGATGAAAACCGAGCGTCTGACCCAAGGTCGGATGCAGCGTTTTGCGCACGTATTTCTCGATGTTGTACGCGATCAGGCCCGCGGCAACGGCGCTGCGCGCGCCAAGCCAGCGCGGCAGGTGCGACACGCCGATGCGGATTTCGGGCGCGTCGGCAAGCGTGGAAAATTGGTCGCGGTAGATATCGAGCAGCGCCTGCCGGTAGATCCGGTAATGCGGAAACACCGATTCGCCACGCAGCAGATTGCCCCAGTAGGCATTGCGGGTGTTGTGGCGCAGCGCGTCTTCGTAATAGCGCATGACCCAGTCGGAATCGCGCGTGTAGAGCATGCACGCGGTGGCGGCGCCGGCCGAAATGCCGGCGATGACGCGCGGCCGGATATCCAGCTCCGGCTGCACCACGTCCCAGAATCCCGCCTGCCACCAGCAGCGATTGCCGCCGCCGGCGAATACGACCTGATCGAACATCTTGGCTTTTTCCTCTAATACAGCTTGCTGGCCCGCTTCAGGTGTCAGTCGAGCAGCGCGTAGGTGGTGGTCGCGTGGACGGCCATGTTGCCGGCTTCGTCGAATAACTCGACTTCGCCGAACACGAGATTGCGGCCCATGCGCAGCACGCGCGCGGTGATCAGCACGTCGCCGTTGCGAACCGCGCGCATGAAACTGATGTTGAGCGAGACGGTGCTCATCGGCTTGAAGCCGCCGAGCGCGGCCGAAATCGCGACGATCATCGCCGTGTCGGCGGCCGCCATGAAGACCTGGCCGCAGATCACGCCGCCGGAATGGCGCAGTCCGCCGGAAAACGGTAAACGCAACGTCGCACTTTCTTCGTCGACCTTGACCGGGGTCAGCGTGAGCGCGCGGACCCAGGGCGCGAGGATGCGGTCGAGCAGCTCGTTAATCTCTTTATCATCCATGGCGGTCCCCGGTCGAAAGCCGCGCGACGCTTCGCGCGGCAGGTATCCGCGACATGATACCGGCACGGCGAACCGCGCGCCTTCCCGGTGCGTAACGGTCGGCAGCGCAGGTGCCGGGTCTCCGCCCTTCCAGATTTTTTAAGAAATCTGCTAAAGGGGCTTGGCAATCTCGGAAAGTTTCGGCATAATTTCGCTTCTGTTGGGGGCGTTAGCTCAGTTGGTAGAGCAGCGGACTCTTAATCCGTAGGTCGAGTGTTCGAGTCACTCACGCCCCACCAAAGCATTCAACAAAAAGCCCGGTCCTTGCGACTGGGCTTTTTGCTTTTCGGCGCCGGTGCGGTGCGAGAATACCGGCTCCGCATTCCCCCGACATGCCATCGGGAACCCACGATCCAAAACGCCGGAATCGCACTATGTCCAAGTCAAAATTACGCCCCGGGGATCTGGGTGCCCCGCTCTCCGAAAAAGAGTTCGAAGAACTCGATGACTTTCTGACTTCAGACCAGACGTCGGACGAGACCCTAACAATCATGGGCCTGGACGGCTATCTGACCGCCTTGGCCATCGGCCCGACTACCGTACCGCCAAGTTACTGGCTGCCACGAGTCTGGGGCCCGAACGAGGATGACGCTCCCAAATTCGAGACAACGGATCAGGCGCAGCATATTCTCGGACTGATCTTGCGGGACATGAACGGCATCATCACCAGCCTCGAAGACGACCCGGACGATTTCGAACCAGTGCTTGCCTTTAGGCGGATAGGCGACCGCGAATACCTCGACGGCGAAGCGTGGGCTTTGGGCTTCATGGAAGGCCTCATGCTGGTTCGGGCAGATTGGCAAGCGCTGTTCGATAACGAGCAGGGCCGGGAATGGCTGAATCCGCTGTATCTGATGGGCTCGGACGAGATTCTGCCGGAAGAGCAGCAGTTGATCGCCACGGCAGAACAGCGGGAAGTCCTCACCAAACAAATTCCCGCCAGCGTCGCCGCGATCTATCGTTTCTGGCTGCCCCACCGTCAGGCAGTCCATGAGCGAAAGCTCGCCGCCGCGATGCAGCGCACTGAACCCAAAGTCGGACGCAACGACCCCTGTCCTTGCGGCAGCGGCAAGAAATTCAAGAAATGCTGCGGCGCTGCGGCGGAGCTTCACTGAAAGTCATTTCCTTCAATACACCCCGCCCCACCGCCCGATACCGTTGAGCGTCGCAAATCCTGCGCGCTCACGTATCGAGGCATCAGATGACCGTCTTACTCTCCATGGCCGCCTTCGCGTTGGCCTCGTCGATTTCTCCTGGGCCGGTCAATGTCGTCGCGCTGAGCGCCGGCGCACAACATGGGTTCGCCGCGAGCATGCGGCATGTGACCGGCGCGACCCTCGGGTTCACGCTGCTGTTGTTGCTCATCGGTCTCGGTCTGCACGAGTTGCTCGCGCATTTCCCCAATCTGATCGACATCGTCAAATGGGCCGGCGTCGGGTTCCTGCTTTACATGGCCTACAAACTCGCCGTCGATGACGGCAAGCTCGGCGCGGACAAGCCCACCCGCGGCCCCTCCTTCGCCTACGGCGCGGCGATGCAATGGCTCAATCCGAAAGCGTGGCTCGCGTCGCTAGCCGGCATGGGTGCCTACGCGGCCGATGGCGACGGCCGGGTAGTCTGGCAATTCACCGTCGTGTACTTCGTGGTTTGCTATCTGTCGATCGCCAGCTGGGCATATGCCGGCACGTTCCTGCGTCGATACTTGCAGGATCCGAAGCGCGTGAGGTTTTTCAATCGTGTGATGGCGGCTTTGCTCGCGGCTAGCGCGTTGTATCTGCTGATTGCGTGACGCGAAACACGCGTCCGCAGTTCAACTGCGATACTGCCCCGGCGTTGCCGCAACCAGCCGCTTGAAGGTCCGCTGCAAATGCGCCTGATCGGCAAAGCCGGCATCGAGGGCGACGTCCGCGATCGGGTAGCCGCGCCGGAGTTGCGCGCGGCTGAACTGGATGCGTCGGTTGATCAGATACGCGTGCGGCGTCATGCCGTAACGCTGTTTGAACGCACGGATCAGATGCGAAGCGGATAGCTCAGCCGCCTCGCAGACATCCTCCAGCTTCAGCGGACGGGTGCAATTTTCGGCGATGAATTCCGCGGCGCGCGCGAGTTGGCCGCTCGCGTCGTGATCCGGCAAGGGCGCCGGATTCAACTTTTGCTGGACTTCCGAGAAGAACGAGAGCGCTGCGCTTTCCTTGCGCATGGGTTCGCTGTCATCGTCTACGAGGATCGTGTAGAGACGGTTCAAACCATCGAACAACGCCGGGTCCGTCGTCATGGTCTGTGAGAAAGCGCGAAACGCGTGGTTGTCGCTGAAACCCAGGTCGTGTTGCAGACCCGTGAGCCAATCGACGTCCACATGCAGCATTCGATACGACCAGCGCTCGTCGGCAAGCGGGTTGCAGGCGTGCACGTCGTCCGGATTCATCATCACCACCGCACCGGCACCGATCCACTCATTCGCGTGACGATTCACGTACACGCTGCGCCCGCCGGTGACGGCGCCGATCGAGAACGTCTCGTGCGAATGCTTGGCATAGCAGACCTCGCGGCCGTCTTCGATGGAACGCGCCTCGATGAATGGCAACGCGTCATCGCGCCAGAATTTCGGCGCCGCCGCCATCACCGCTGAATCACTCCGGCCATTCGTCCCGCTCATCTCGTGCTCCTCGGTCAGGCGCTTTATTCCGTCGCAACTTCGTCGCCGCGGCACAGTCGGCGCGAACCACATCGTAACGGTCCAAACCGCTACGGACCAGCGTCGAAAGCATCGCGCTCGCAGGAAACCCCGGAATTTCACGCTTGCCAATCTCAAACACATAGTTATATTATGACTAGATCAACAAAGACTAGCCTGCAGCCACTTTAATTATGGTCCGCCACTCTCCGCTCGCCCTCGCCGTTCTCGCCATGCTGACTGAGGCGCCGATGCATCCGTACCGGATGCAGCAGCTCATCAAGGCACGCGGCAAGGACGAGGTCATCAACGTCGGCCAGCGCAACAGCCTGTACCAAACCATCGATCGCCTGGTGCGCGGCGACCTGATCGCCATCCGCGAGACGGAGCGCGACGGCGCGTTCCCCGAACGCACGGTCTATGAAATCACCGAAGCCGGCCGCGACACCGGCCGTCTGTGGCTGCGCGAACAACTTGCGCAACCTGCGCGCGATTTCCCGGCCTTTCCGGCTGCGCTCTCGTTCCTGCCGCTGCTCTCGCCCGAAGATGTGTGCCGTCAACTCGATACCCGCGTCGGCGCACTCGAACGGGAATTGGCCCGGCTCGATGAGACCACTGCACAAGCCACCGAGGTGCAGGTGCCGCGGTTGTTCCTGCTGGAAGGTGAACTGGTGCGCGCGCAACTGGTTGTCGAACTGGACTGGGTTCGCAGCGTTGTGGCTGATCTAAAGGCCGGCACGCTGACCTGGAGCCAGGAATGGCTCGACGAAATTGCTCAACGTTTCATACTGCCGGCCGGCGAATACAAGTACCGGCTTGCCCAACCTGCCGCAAAGAAGGAGGCGAAGTCATGAACCGTGAACCCATGGAGGTGATCGTGATCGGAGCCGGTACGGGCGGCCTCTGCCTGGCGCACGGGTTGAAGCGCGCCGGCATCAACGTGAATGTCTACGAACGCGACCGCACACGCGCGGACGGTTTGCAGGGCTATCGCGTCGGCATCAATCCGCACGGGCTCGCGTCGCTGGAAGCGTGTCTTCCGCCCGAACTCTATGCGACCTTTCTCGCGACCTGCGCGCGCACACCCGGCCACTTCAACATCCTGACCGAGCGCATGACCGAATTGCTCACGGTGCCGCTTGAAGACGAATCGATGAGCGGCGGCAAATCGGTCAGCCGGATGACGCTCAGGCAAGTCCTGCTGACAGGTCTCGAAGCGCAAGTGCACTTCGACAAGACGTTCACGTCGTACGAGCAGAACGGCGACGGCAGCGTCACCGCGCATTTCGCGGACGGCACGCATGTGACTGCCGATCTGCTGGTCGGTGCGGACGGTGCGCGTTCGAAGGTACGCCGCCAGCTCCTGCCGCACGCGCGGCTTGAAAACACCGGCATCGTCAGCATCGGCGCGAAGGTTCCGATGGACGAAACATCACGCGCGCTGCTGCCGCCCAAGGTGCTCGACGGCATTACGTTAATCAATGCACCGAAGGGCTATGGCGGCATCATCCATGTGATGGAATTTCCGTGGCGCGCGGACGGCGGCGGAATGAAAGAAGGCATCGGCAGCAACGACGCCGAATTGCTCTCGCGCTGGCCCGGATTGCTCTACGACAACACGCGCGACTATTTGATGTGGGGTATCTGGGGCGCACTGCACAACTTGCCGGCCAACCCCAAATCGCTCGGACCGGCCGCGTTACTCGCGCTCGCGACGCAGATCACCGATGGCTGGCATCCCAATCTGCGCGCTCTGATTCGCGCGTCGGATCCTTCCACCACTTTCAGCGTCGATGTGCGCACGTCGGTGCCTGTCGACGCATGGCCGACCACCAACGTCACGGTCCTGGGTGACGCAGTGCATCTGATGACGCCGGGCCGCGGCGTCGGTGCGAACACCGCGCTGCGCGATGCCGCACTACTCGCCGCGCGTCTCGCCGACGCGCAACAGGGCAAGCTATCGGGGCGCGACGCCGTCGCGGGTTACGAGGAGGAGATGCGCCGCTACGGCTTTCATGCGGTCGCGGAATCGCGCAAGCAGTTCGACGCGCGCGGCGCGCTGCATCGGCCGGTCGTCGGAAGAATGGCGTTGAGCGCCATGCGCACCAGCTTGCGTGTAGTGAACAACGTGCCGATGCTCAAGCGCCGCATGATCGACGCCGAGAACGAATTTCGCGGCGTCGATCGTCGCGCGGCACCGGCCGTGCACGATCAGCAATACGGTCAATAAGTTACTTCGGCGTGATGTCGATATTGCCGAGGTACTTCGCCGCCAGCGTCTTCACCGTGCCGTCGGCCTGAACCTTCGCGATCGCCGCGTTCAACTGGTCACGCAACGCGGTGTCGCCCTTGCGAATCCCGTAGGCGATACCGCTGCCGAGAATCTTGTCATCGCGCACCGGCTGTCCGACGAACGCATAGTCCTTGCCAGTAGGCTTCGACAGAAATCCCGTCTGGCCGGCCGGCGCGAGAACGAGCGTCGCATCGAGTCGGCCCGCCAGCAGATCTGTATAGACCTGGTTCTGATCCTGATACGGTACGACGGTGACACCCGCCGGTTCCCAATGCGCCTTCGCGAAGGTTTCCTGAATCGACGCCTGCAACACGCCGACGCGTTTGCCCTTCAACGATTCCGGCGTCGGCAGCAAACCGCTGTCGCGCTTCGCAATCAGTTGCGTCGGCACGCGATACACAACAGTTGTGAAATCGATCGCCTGACGACGTTGCTCGGTGGCGTTCATCGCCGAATTGATCGCGTCGAACTTGCGGCCTTGCAGCGCGGGAATCAAGCCGTCGAACGAGGTTTCGACCCACTTGCACGTCATGTGCGCAGCGACGCACACGGCATTGCCGACGTCGATGTCGAGACCTTGCAACTCACCGTTCGGCCCTTTCGATTCGAACGGCGGATACTGCGCCTCGAGTCCGAAACGCAGCGTCGAGGTGTCGGCGGCGATCGCGGCGGTCGACGCAGCAATCGACGCGAATGCGCAGGCCAGCGCCAATAGAGGCTTGAGCAATTTCATAACGGGTCCCTTTCCTTCGATATTGTTGTAACGCAGCATGCTGCGCGCTGATGCGTAACGACGTGACCGCGCGACGATCATACTGCTGTCAAAAATGCTGCCGGTTCATGCGGCTGTTGATCTCATTGCGTTCTTCTGCGATCCGACCAGGTCTTCATGCAGCCGCAGCGACAACCTCGCACAAGCGGCAAATCAGATCAGATTTCGCACAAACGTCGCGCGCCTTCGATCAAGGTCGCGTCGTCCTTCGAGAAGCTCAGGCGGATCAAACCGGAATCTGTGCCATCGGTATAGAACGCCGACAGCGGAATCGTCGCGACACGTGCATCGCGAATCAGGCGCAGCACGAAGTCGCTATCGCTTTCCTCGGAGAAACCGCGGAAACGCGCGAGCATGAAGAAGCTGCCTTCGCTCGGCAGCAATTCGAAGCGCGACTCGCGCAGCGCATGGGCGAGCAGGTCACGCTTCTTCTGATAGAACGCGGACAGGCCGAGGTAGCTCTCGCGATTGGCCAGCGCATCGACAAACGCATACTGCATCGGCGTATCGGCAGAAAACACCATGAACTGATGGACTTTGCGGATCTCGTCCATGAGCGCAGCGGGCGCGAGGCAATAGCCCACGCGCCAACCAGTCACGTGATACGACTTGCCGAATGACGACACGATCACGCTGCGTTCAGCGAGTTCAGAATCGCAGGCCATGCTTTGATGTTTGGCGCCGTCGAACACCACGTGTTCGTAGACTTCGTCGGCGAGAATCACGATGTCGGTGTTGCGCGTCACGGCCTTCAGACGCGCAATGTCGGCCTCGCTGAACACGGTCGCGGTCGGGTTGTGCGGCGTGTTGATGATGATCATGCGCGTCTTCGGCGTGATCGCGGCGGCGACCTCGTCCCAGTCCACACGGAAATCGGTCAGCGACAGTTTGATCGCGATCGGCGTTGCGCCTTGCAGGCGAACGATCGGGCCGTAGCTATCGAACGAAGGCTCGAAGTAAATCACTTCATCGCCCGGATGCACCAGGGCGCTGATCGTCGAATACAGGCCTTCGCTGGCGCTGGCGATCACCGTGACTTCACTCGACGGATCATAGCGAACGCCGTACAGCGTCTCGACCTTGTCCGCGAGCGCTTCGCGCAGGGCCGCGATGCCGGCCATCGGCGCGTACTGGTTATGACCGGCGCGCATGGCTTGCGCGACACCGTCGATCAGCTTCGCGTCGGGTGCGAAATTCGGCGCACCTTGCGACAGGTTCAGCGCATCGTGTTGCGCGGCCAGTTGGCCGATCACGGTAAAAATCGTCGTGCCTACGTCAGGCAGTTTCGAGCGGGCTTGCATGGCGCTCTGCATAAGGCTTTCTCCCTTTCTCCATCCGGCAGCGGATTCGCGGACTGCCCACAGCGCGGCGGTCCCATCCGGTTCGATGATTAGGCATCAGCCAAAGAACCGTCACAATCGAAACTTTGTCATGCGCGGCATGCGTTTACGTCATGGCTCGCGCAATGCCGTGCTGTAGCAGGCTATGGCAATGAAATCGGGGGGTTGGCGGGAGAATTGCAGCCGCGCGGGGCGCACGGAAAACAGTAGAGGTATGACGTAATGTGATGCGGAGCGGTAATGCGATGGTGCGATTTGCTGCTGGTTGCTGCTATTTGCAACGACGGCGCGCAGTGGCGCTGCAGAACAACCCGGCTGCGACCAGGCGGTCGCAGCCGTCTAAAACAAACTAATCGACGATCAGGCATCGTCCATCATGCGGACTTTGACCTTCTTGCCCTTCACCTTGCCCCCGCTGAGCTTGCGCAGTGCCTCGCGCGCGACGCTACGCTCCACGGCCACGTAGGTGGACATTTCGGTTACGTTGATCTTGCCGATCTGCGAACCGGCGAAACCTGCTTCACCGGTGAGCGCGCCGAGCACGTCGCCCGGACGGATCTTTTCCTTGCGGCCGCCGAGAATCTGCAGCGTCTCCATCGGCGGCAGCAGACGCTCGTTGCTCGCCGGCTTGAGATCAGCCAGCTTGTGCCATTCGACCTCACGCTTTTGCGCCTGTTCGAGACTGCCCACGCGGCCCATCTCGTTCATGCTGGCGAGACTCAGCGCCCAGCCTTCCTGATCGGCGCGACCCGTGCGGCCGATGCGGTGCACGTGCACTTCCGGGTCCGGCGTCACGTCGACGTTGATCACCGCTTCCAACTCCGCGATGTCGAGGCCGCGCGAGGCAACGTCCGTCGCAACCAGCACCGAGCAACTGCGGTTTGCGAACTGGATCAGCACCTGATCGCGTTCACGCTGATCGAGTTCGCCGTGCAACGCGAGCGCATGAAAACCCTGCGCGCGCAGCACGTCGAGCAGATCGCGGCACTGTTGCTTGGTATTGCAGAACGCCAGCGTGCTTACCGGACGATAGTGGTTCAGCAACAAACCGACGGCATGCAGACGCTGGTCTTCAGTCACTTCATAGAAGCGCTGGCGAATCTTGGTGTTGTCGTGCCGCTCGGCGAGCTTCACTTCCTTCGGATTACGCAGGAATTGCTGGCTGAGTTTGACGATGCCTTCGGGATACGTCGCGGAGAACAGCAGCGTTTGCCGCTCTTTCGGGCATTGCTTCACGACGGTCGCGATGTCGTCGAAGAAACCCATGTCGAGCATGCGGTCGGCTTCGTCGAGCACCAGTGTGTTGAGCGACTGCAACGGCAGGCTGCCGCGCTCGAGGTGATCCATGATCCGGCCCGGCGTGCCGACCACGATGTGCGCACCGTGTTCGAGGCTGGCGGTCTGCGGACGCATCGGCGTACCACCGCACAGCGTCAGCACCTTGATGTTTTCTTCGGCGCGCGCGAGACGGCGGATTTCCTGCGTGACCTGATCGGCGAGTTCGCGCGTCGGGCACAGCACCATCGCCTGCACGGCGAAGTTGCGCACGTCGAGGCGGTTGAGCAGCGCCAGCGAAAACGCCGCGGTCTTGCCGCTGCCGGTTTTCGCCTGGGCAATCAGATCGTTGCCCGCCAGCGCGATCGGCAGGCTCGCGGCCTGAATCGGCGTCATCTCGACATAGCCGAGCTGCGTCAGGTTGGCGAGTGTGGCGGGCGGTAGCGGTAGCTGGCTAAACGGCGCGCCGGCTTGGGTGGGAGTGTTCATAGGGTGAGGGCTCGCTATCGACGGAAGAGGCTGAAGAGACTGAAGGCCAAGGACTATTCGGCCATGGGGCCGGTGGCGGGACGGCCTTCGATCTGCTCGTACAGCACCGAGCCATCTTCCCCGTCGAAACGTTCGACGTAATTGCGCGCGCCGCACATCGGGCAACGGAACAGGAGCCCCTGCCCTTCATTCTTGATGACGACGTCCGACATTTCCCACTGCTCGCCGCAGGGCTGGTTTCTACAGGTAAACACGTTGATTCTCCAACTGGATTCGATTGTTTATTGGGTGGGCCGGATAAATGGCCCAGCCGGGAATGCTGTCACTGCCGTGGTCGGCGGCGCCGGCCGCATGGGCAGAGCGCTTTAACCCAGATGCGTATGCCGCGCGCGCGTGGCGCCCACGTCCATTTCGGTGAGGCCCTGGACGATGCCGCAGTCTTCAACGGCCTGCTCGCCGTGGCATTGCTCGCGCAGCGTGGTCAGTTGCGCTTTCAGTTGCTTCAATTCGTCGATACGCGTGTCGACGTGCGCAATGTGCTCGTCGATCAGGGTATTGATGCCGCCGCAGCCGTCTGCCGGTGCGTCTGTTAGACGCAGCAACGCACGGATTTCGTCGTGGGTCATGTCGAGCGCGCGGCAGTTGCGGATGAAGCGCAGCCGTTCGACGTGTCGGGCCGAATAGCTGCGGTAATTGGCTTCGGTGCGCTCCGCTTCGGGCAACAGGCCCTCTTTTTCGTAGAAACGGATGGTTTCGGTCGTGCAGTGGGCGATTTTCGCCAGTTCGCCAATTTTCATGGTCCCTCCGGAATGCGGCCTTGACCTTGTAGTGGCTTCAAGGTGTTTACTAGACCACAAATCGAACCAGGAAGCCACCCATGCCTCACGCCAACCTCGCCGAAGCGGATCGCCCGGAACGGGCCAAAGCCAGTGCCCACGGGCATGACGGGCATGTCCATGGGCATGCGGATGAAAATGCCGATGGGCATGGTCAGAGCGAAAGCTGCGCTCATGACCACGAAGCGGGTGCTCGTGAAGACAGTCACGAGCATGGCGAAAGCTGCGGTCATGACCATCAAGCGCATGGCTCTGACCACGCGCGCGAATACGCCGATGGTCACGAGCACGGTGAAAGCTGCGCTCATGACCACGAAGCGCACGCTCACGTTCACGGTGAAAGCTGCAGCCATGGCGGCGCAGCGAACGACCACGCCCACAGCCACACCGAGTCAGCCTGCTGCGGAACGGCGCACGCTGCAGCCGCGCCGGTCAAGCTCCCGCAATCGGAAGCCGTCGGCAGCGATCTGCGCACCGCGATCCGCATCATGCAGATGGACTGCCCGACCGAAGAAGCGCTGATCCGCAAGAAATTCAGCCGCATGCCGTCCGTTCGCAGCATGGACTTCAACCTGATGCAGCGCGTATTGACCGTCGTGCACGCGCCGGACGCCCTCGAAACGATCCTTGCCGCGATCCGTTCGCTCGACTTCACGCCTGAACTGGCAGACGCGAACCCGGACGCGGCAGCAGCCGCGCCTCAAGCGCCGTCCAAGCCGTGGTGGCCGCTGGCGCTCGCAGGCATTGCTGCGGTGGGCTCAGAGGCCGCCAGCTGGCTTGGCGCTCCCGTCTGGCTGGCAGCGGGTCTGGCGCTCCTCGCGATCGCCTCCTGCGGCCTCACGACGTACAAGAAGGGCTGGGTCGCGATCCGCAACGGCAACCTCAACATCAACGCGCTAATGAGCATTGCGGTAACCGGCGCGCTGATCCTGCAACAGTGGCCCGAAGCGGCGATGGTGATGGTGCTCTTCACGATTGCCGAACTGATCGAAGCGAAATCGCTCGACCGCGCCCGCAATGCGATCCAAGGCTTGATGCGGCTGACGCCCGAACAGGCGAGCGTGCAGCAGGCGGACGGCAACTGGCGTCTCATGGACCTCAAGGCGATCGCGCTCGGCGCAGTGGTACGCGTGAAGCCAGGTGAGCGGATCGCGCTCGATGGAGAAATCGTCGCGGGCCGCTCGAGCGTCGATCAGGCGCCGATCACCGGTGAAAGCCTGCCCGTCGACAAGACCGTTGGCGACGCGGTGTTCGCCGGCACGATCAATCAGGCCGGTTCGTTCGACTACCGCGTCACGGCCGCGGCCAGCAACACCACGCTCGCGCGCATCATCCACGCGGTCGAGGAAGCGCAAGGCACCAAGGCGCCGACGCAGCGTTTCGTCGATCAGTTCGCGCGTGTCTACACGCCGGTCGTGTTCGTTGCCGCACTCGCCGTGGCGGTGCTGCCGCCGCTGCTGTTCGGCGGACAGTGGCACGAATGGGTCTACAAGGCGCTGGTGATGCTCGTGATCGCCTGCCCGTGCGCACTGGTGATTTCGACGCCGGTGACGATCGTCAGCGGCCTTGCTGCGGCCGCTCGCAAAGGCATCTTGATCAAAGGCGGCGCCTATCTCGAACAGGGCCGCAAGCTGAGCCGGCTCGCGCTCGACAAAACCGGCACGATCACGCACGGCAAGCCGGTGCAAACCGAGTTCGAGATACTGGCCGACGTCGACGTCGCTCGTTGCAGGACGCTCGCGGCGAGTCTTGCGGGCCGCTCGGATCATCCGGTGTCGATGGCGATCGCGGCAGCGGCGAAAAGCGACAGCATCGCTAGCACCAGCGCCACGGTCAAGGCGTTCGAGGCACTGGCCGGACGCGGCGTGCGCGGCGACATCGACGGCTTGCCGTATTGGCTCGGCAATCACCGGCTGGTCGAAGAACTCGGCCGCTGCTCGGCGTCGCTCGAAGCGCGGCTGGATACGCTCGAGGGACAAGGCAAAACCGTGGTGATGCTGGTGGATGCCGAACGCGTGCTCGCGCTGTTCGCCGTCGCCGATACGGTGAAGGACACGAGCCGCGCCGCTATCGCCGAGTTGCAGCGCCTCGGCGTGCGCGCCGCCATGCTCACCGGCGACAACCCGCACACGGCCGCCGCGATCGCGCAGCAGGTCGGTATCGACGAAGCACGCGGCAATCAGCTGCCAGAAGACAAGCTGAACGCGGTGGCGCAGTGGTCGCAGGAAGGCGCGACGGTGGGCATGGTTGGCGACGGCATCAACGACGCCCCCGCGCTGGCGCGCGCCGACATCGGCTTTGCGATGGGCGCGATGGGCACCGACACCGCAATCGAAACCGCCGACGTCGCGTTGATGGACGACGATCTGCGCAAGATTCCGCAGTTCATCCGTTTGTCAAAGGCGACGCATTCGGTGCTGGTGCAGAACATCACGCTCGCGCTCGGCATCAAGAGCGTCTTCCTCGTGCTGACGATGATGGGTCTGGGCACGATGTGGATGGCCGTATTCGCCGATGTGGGCGCGAGCCTGCTGGTAGTGGCGAATGGCTTGCGGCTGTTGCGCAGTTAAGCGCGGCAGCAGGCCCGTTTCAATTGCTGGAAAAGGGAGGTTGGCATGGGATTCTGGGAAAAGATGTTGAGCGGGCATCGCGGCGGCGGTCACCACGGCGGTGGATATCGGAGTGGCGGACATGGCGACTGGGGGCGTGGAGACGGCTACGGCTCGCGGGACGATGGTAACGGCGGCAGGACGCCGCCCACATCGACCTTGACGACCGGCGTAACCTGTCCAGGTTGCCAAGCCGTCAACGCGACAAGCGCCCGCTTCTGTCAGCAATGCGGCGCGTCACAGGCGCCGGCCGCATGCAAAGGGTGCCAAGCCTTGCTGCCCGCCGGCGCACGTTTTTGCCAGCAATGCGGCGCGGCGGCGCAGCGCTAGTGAGCGAACGAACGGCGACCCGTTACCTGATGAGCGCCAAGGGCGGCCTTTAACGTATCGGAAGGCCGCATGCCGAACAGCTTCCGGTAGTCGGTTGCAAACTGGCTCAAATGCCAGAAGCCCCACGCCGCGGCGACATCCTGAACTGAACGCGAATCACGTGACGCGTTGCACAGATCTCGTCGCGCACCGTTCAGGCGAATCGTGCGTAAATACGTGGCGGGCGCCATACCCAACACATCCTGAAAGCAGTATTGCAACGTGCGTCGGCTAACGTGCAAGCGCTCGCACAACTCCGGCACGTTGATCGCGCGCTCGCGATTGGCCAGAACATACTCGCGCGCTTCAGCCACGATCGACTGGCGCCGTCCACGCGCAGGCATTTCAATCTGCCCATTGGCCGGTAACGCACCGACGTCGAACAACGAGGCCAGCACCGACGCCTGCAAATTATTGCGTGCGAACGTGGACAGCGGCGCGCCGTTCGCCGCGCCGTCGTCGAGAAGCTGGCGCAGCGATGCGCACAAGCGCTCCTTGCGAGCCGTGCCGATCGGCACGACTTCCGTGTTCGGCAGATGCTCGGCCAGACCGACCCGCTCCACTTCGGCCGCGTAGCGGCGCAGCACTTCGCCCTTCACCACCACACCGAAAATCTCGTAGCCCGCCGAAGTCAGCAATTCGAATTCGATCCCGCCCGGACGAAATGCGAGCGCATCGGCCGCGATCACCTGCGTATCGATACGACCGGAACCCGCGGGACACGTCGGAATGCCGAACCAGTAGGCGTCCTCCTGCACTTCGCAGGTCTGCCGCAGCGTGTGGCTGGTGGTTTCGACGAACACCTGCATGTGGTCGAGGCACAACTCCGTCAAACCGCCAAGGAAGCGGCCCGCGGTCAGTTGGTCGTAGGTCTGGCTCCAGCCATGGAGGTTGCGCGCCTGCTCGTCGGCGTCGTAGGCGACGCAGGTCTGCACGCAAAAGCTTGGCTGTTGCGCGAGTGTGGGTGCTGTCAGGCTGTCGGTTCGGAGTTCAAGCGTCATACCGGATCTACGAAATCGAAGTATTGAGGAAATCTGGAAGGCAATTCCCATGCCGAACGGATTTGCTGCTTACATTGCTTTGACCGCGGCCGCACATGCTCACGCCCTGTTCAATTCATGAACAGGGCTGCGCACACTGATCAGAAACGAAACGCTCATCGTTTAACAAGGTGAACAGGTCTGCGCGCCATGCCTGCGGGCGTGCCTGCTGCGCGTGCACAGCTCACCAGCGCGGTGCATTGGCACAGTTCTGGCTCTAGTCTGTCGCGGCCAGCGAAATATCGCGCCGAATATAGCCCATTCAAACATGTGAGGAGCACACAGATGAATCACGCAGAGATGCAGTTTCTGACTACCGAATTCCCGTACAAAAAGCAGTATGGAAATTTTATCGGCGGCGAATGGGTGAAACCCGTGGGCGGTGAGTATTTCGACAACGTGTCGCCGATCACCGGTGAGCCGTTCACGTCGATCCCGCGCTCACGCGAAGCCGATATCGAACTCGCCCTCGACGCTGCGCATCGTGCGAAGGCAGCATGGGGCAAGACGTCGACCACCGAACGCGCGAACATCCTGAACCGTATCGCCGATCGGATGGAAGCGAATCTGCAGCGCATCGCCGTGGCTGAAACGATCGACAACGGCAAGCCGCTACGCGAAACGATGGCGGCCGATATCCCGCTTGCCATCGATCATTTCCGCTATTTCGCCGGCGCCGTCCGTGCGCAGGAAGGCTCGCTCTCCCAGATCGACGACGACACCGTCGCATATCACTTCCATGAACCGCTCGGCGTGGTCGGCCAGATCATTCCGTGGAATTTCCCGATCCTGATGGCGGTGTGGAAGCTCGCGCCTGCATTGGCTGCCGGCAATTGCATCGTGCTGAAGCCGGCCGAGCAAACGCCTGCGTCGATTCTCGTGCTGCTCGAACTGATCCAGGATTTACTACCGCCGGGCGTGCTGAACGTGGTGAACGGGTTCGGCCTCGAAGCCGGCAAGCCGCTCGCATCGAGCAAGCGCATCGCGAAGATCGCGTTCACGGGTGAGACGACAACCGGCCGCCTGATCATGCAGTACGCGAGCCAGAACATCATTCCGGTGACGCTCGAACTCGGCGGCAAGAGCCCGAACATTTTCTTCGCCGACGTGATGAATGCGGACGACAGCTATTTCGACAAGGCGCTCGAAGGCTTCACGATGTTCGCGCTGAATCAGGGCGAAGTGTGTACGTGTCCGTCGCGTGTGCTGATCGACGAAAAGATTTACGACCGCTTCATGGAACGCGCGTTGAAGCGTGTGGCTGCAATCACGCAAGGCCATCCACTCGACACGAAGACGATGATCGGCGCACAAGCCTCGCAGGAACAGCTAGAAAAGATCCTCTCGTACGTCGATCTTGGCAAGCAGGAAGGCGCTGAATGTCTCATCGGCGGTGAGCGCAATACGCTCGGCGGCGAACTGAGCAAAGGCTACTACGTGAAGCCGACCGTGTTCCGCGGTCACAACAAGATGCGCATCTTCCAGGAAGAAATCTTCGGACCGGTCGTTTCTGTGACGACGTTCAAGAACGAAGACGAAGCGCTCGAGATCGCCAACGATACGCTCTACGGTCTGGGCGCCGGCGTATGGACACGCGACGGTACGCGCGCCTATCGCTTTGGCCGGCAAATCCAGGCGGGCCGCGTGTGGACGAACTGCTATCACGCGTATCCGGCGCATGCTGCGTTCGGTGGCTACAAGCAATCGGGCATCGGCCGCGAAAATCACAAGATGATGCTCGATCACTATCAGCAGACCAAGAACCTGCTCGTCAGCTATAGCGACAAGCCGCTCGGTTTCTTCTGAGCGTAACAACCCTGTACGAGCGGGCCGCATTGCGCGGCTCGCTCTTTTTCAACGAGGGCATGTAATGGCTGATGAGAAGGAAGTAGCCCGCGTGATCGCCACGCCTGCTGCGGTCGATTTGATCGATAAGCTATGCGCGGAACACGGGGCCGTGCTGTTTCACCAATCCGGTGGATGCTGCGACGGCAGCGCGCCGATGATGTTCCCTCAGAGCGAGTTCATGGTCGGCTCGTCCGATGTCAAACTCGGCACGATTGCCGGCGTGCCGTTCTATATGAGCGAATCGCAGTTCGAATACTGGCAGCACACGCAGTTGATCATCGATGTGGTGCCGGGGAATGGCGGGATGTTTTCTCTGGAGCGGCCGAGCGGATTGCGTTTCTTGACACGCTCACGGCTCTTCGAGGATGAAGAGAACGCGTGGTTGGAAACGCATCCGGTGGAACGGGCGGATGCTTAGCGTTTCTGTGTCATGCCTAGTTCGAGTCGTCGCCGACTGCCGGTGTTGTCGGCGTACTCGCTAGCAGCGCGTCGCTATCGTCTTTCAAACCAACTCCCGTGAGACCCAGGCGTCTTGCGTGCGTCAGCAGATAGTGCAACTTGTGTGCGGCTGACTCGTAGTTCAGACCTTCAGGACGCACGTTCGAAATGCAGTTGCGTTGGGCATCGCTGCAGCCCACTTTCGGCGCGTAAGTCAAATAGATGCCGAGACTATCGGGCGAACTCAGACCCGGTCGCTCGCCGATCAACATCACAACCAGTTTGGCACCAAGCAGTTCGCCGATTTCGTCACCGAGCGCGACGCGGGCCTGACGTGCGACAACTACGGGACCGATCTTCCAGTCCGTGAGTTTTTCGCAAACGGCTTGCAGCAGCGGAATCGATTGCTTCGATGCAGCGAATGCAGAGAGACCATCTGCGATGACGAAGACCACTTCGGGTGATTCGACCTTGAGTTGTCCAAGCGCTGCGCGGCTCTCATCGCTCAGGCGCCTGCCGAGATCCGGACGCCGCAAATAGTGCTCGCGATCGGGCGCGGCACTATGCACATCCAGTGTGGTGAAACTTTGCGCACGCAGTTGTTCGTGCAGCACGTCCGTATCGAGCGGATGATGCACTGCGTCGCGTGCCTGCGCATGCGACAGGTTGAACGCCAGCAATGGCGCAGTCGGCAAACTGTTGCCCGCGCGGCCCAATGCGATACGCGCGTTGGTGAACTGCCGCAACGCGTTCCATGGATTCTTTTCGAGGAAGTCGCTCATGCGATGCCCATCCAGTCATTCGCGCCTTGCAGCAGCGGTTGCTGTGACGATGCGCTCAGCAACGTGCCACGCGCGTCGGTGATCTGCATGGACTCCAACCATTCTTCGAATTCCGGTGCGCGGCGCAGGCCGAGCACGTCGCGCACGTAAAGTGCGTCGTGGAAGGACGTGCTTTGATAGTTGAGCATCACATCGTCCGCACCTGGAATGCCCATGATGAAGTTGATACCCGCCACGCCGAGTAGAGTGAGCAGATTGTCCATATCGTCCTGATCGGCTTCGGCGTGATTCGTATAGCAGATGTCGCAGCCCATCGGCACGCCAAGCAGCTTGCCGCAGAAGTGGTCTTCGAGACCCGCCCGCGTGATCTGCTTGCCGTCGTACAAATACTCTGGTCCGATAAAGCCGACCACCGTGTTCACCAGGAACGGATTGAATTTGCGTGCCACTGCATAGGCGCGGACTTCGCACGTCTGTTGATCGACACCAAAATGCGCATCGGCAGACAAGGCGCTGCCCTGCCCGGTTTCGAAATACATCAGGTTATTGCCAACAGTGCCGCGATTCAGCGACAACCCCGCTTCATACGCTTCCTGCAACAGCGCAAGCGAAATACCAAAACCCGAGTTCGCTTTCTCCGTGCCGGCAATCGACTGAAACACCAGATCTACCGGCGCGCCTTTCTCTATTGCCGCGATCGTGTTCGTGACGTGAGTCAGCACGCACGATTGCGTGGGCACCTGATAGCGTTGGCGGAAGTCGTCGATCATCAGCAATAGCTTGGTGATCGCGGCAAGATTGTCGCTGGCCGGATTGATGCCGATCATCGCGTCACCGCAGCCGTACATCAGGCCGTCGAGCATCGACGCGGCGATACCTTTGACGTCGTCGGTTGGATGATTCGGTTGCAGACGCACCGACATGTGACCGGGCAAGCCGATCGTATTGCGAAAGCGCGTAATCACCGGACGCTTGCGCGCCGCCGCGATCAGATCCTGATTGCGCATCAGCTTCGAGACTGCAGCAACCATTTCCGGCGTGAGGCCGGCAGTGATACGCGTGAGCGCATCGGCATCGGTCGTGCTGCTCAACAGCCAGTTGCGGAAATCGCCGACCGTGAGATGCGAGATCTCGGCGAACGCTTGCGGCGAGTGATCGTCGATCACCAGACGCGTGACCTCGTCGCTTTCGTACGGGATCAATGCTTCGTTGAGAAACGTGCGCAGCGGCACCTGCGCGAGCGCCATCTTGGCCGCGACGCGCTCTTCTTCACTTGCCGCCGCGACGCCCGCGAGCTGGTCGCCGGAACGCTGCGGACTGGCCTTCGCCATCAAGGTCTTCAGGTCGGCAAAGCGATACGTGCGGCTGCCGATTGTCTCGGTGTAGCTCATCTTTACGACTCCATCGCCGCTGCTTGCGCAGCGGCTCAATCCGTCACTCTTCGAGCAAAGCGTCCGACGGCGCTGCTTCGCGTTGATGGCGTGTCAACAGGAAGTAGACGTAGCCGAGCGCGAGGAAAATCGCGAACACGACGGCCACCAGGAAATTGAAGTAGACCATCGTTGCCAGACAAATCACCGCGGCCACCAGCGCGAACGCCGGAAAGAACGGAAACAGCGGCGCGCGGAACGGGCGTTCCATATTCGGATCCGAGCGGCGCAGCTTGAACAGCGACAACATGCTGATGATATACATCACGATAGCGCCAAATACGGACATCGTCACGATGTTCGCCGTCAGCGTCTGACCGCCGAACTGGATCAGCTCATCGCTGTAGATTGCCGCGATGCCGACCACACCACCCGCGATGATCGCGCGATGCGGTGTCTTGAAGCGCGGATGCACCTTGGAAAGCCACTCCGGCAGATAACCGGCGCGAGCCAGCGCGAAGATCTGACGTGAGTAGCCGAGGATGATGCCGTGAAACGACGCGACGAGCCCGAACAGGCCGAGCCACACCAGCATATGCATCCAGCCGCTATGTTCACCGACGATGAACTTCATGGCCTGCGGCAGCGGATCGTTGATGTTCGACAACTTGGTCCAGTCGCCGGCGGCGCCTGCGAACACCATCACGCCGATGGCTAGCACGACCAAGGTCAGAATACCGGCGACGTAAGCAATCGGAATCGAACGCTTGGGATTCTTGGCCTCTTCAGCAGCCATCGCCACGCCTTCAATCGCGAGGAAAAACCAGATGGCGAAGGGAATTGCTGCGAACATGCCGTGGAACGAGCCCATGCTGAAGGTGTCCGCGCCGGACCAGCCGCCCTTCGTGAAATTCGCCCACTGGAACCCCGGCGACACGACACCCATGAACACCAGCAATTCGAAGATCGCGAGCAGCGTCACGCACAACTCGAAGGCCGCAGCGATCTGCACACCGACAATATTCAGCGCCATGAAGACGAGATACGCGCCCATTGCCGCGTGTTTCGGTTCGAGCCCCGGAAACTGCACGTGCAGATAGGCGCCGATCGCGAGCGCAATCGCGGGGGGTGCGAACACGAATTCGACTAACGTTGCCGCGCCCGCCAGATAACCACCGGTCGGGCCAAAAGCGTGGCGCGCGTAGGCGAACGGGCCGCCCGCATGCGGAATCGACGTGGTGAGTTCGGTGAAACTGAAGATGAAGGTGGTGTACATCGCGGCAATAAAAACCGCCGTGATGACGAAGCCGAGCGTGCCGGCGCTCGCCCACCCATAGCTCCAGCCGAAATACTCGCCGGAAATGACCAGACCAACCGCGATCCCCCACAGTTGCCACGTGCCGAGCGTCTGCTTCAACTCGTGATGCGTGACTTTACCGACGTGCTGACTTTTTGATTCTGATTTCATCGGGTGCTCCTGATGTTTTCGCTTGCTCGACGCCGCAAGGCTTTGCGGTGCATGGGCGGACAGGCTTCAGCCGATGGTAGTGAGCCAATAATCGAGGTGTTATCGAAATTCGGCAAAGTTCGGGCGCGATTGTGTCAGTGGGCGCTTAATTCCGTTAATGGGTGCTTTGGCAAAGTTCGCAGGATTTGGTAAATGGGGACGTGGTACTTTGGTTCGCATCCCTTCGGCAATCTTCTCTTTGTTGGCCACTTAGTCATGAACCAATCGGACAATCGGGCGCGCTACGAAACGCGGCTGGGCCGCGTGCTTGACCACATTTACGATCATCTCGACGAACCGCTGGATATCGATCGTCTCGCGCAAATCGCCTGCATGTCGCCGTATCACTGGCATCGCATCTTTCAGGCGATGTATGGCGAGACGGTGGCGACGACTGTGCGGCGTTTGCGCTTGCATCGCGCGGCGGGATATCTGGCGAATGGCTCGATGCCGATAGCTGAAATTGCCGAGCGTTCGGGCTATAGCAGTTTGCAGTCTTTCACTCGCACCTTCCGCGCGGTTTTTGGCATCCCGCCGGCGCAGTATCGCAAGCAGGGTACGCATAGCCGGTTTCGTCCGGCACTTTCAGGAGACGCTCAAATGACGATGCGTGAAGTGGTGATTCGTAACGTGGAGCCGATGGAGGTTTTGTCGGTGGATCACGTTGGGCCGTATATGCAGATCGGCAAGGCGTTCGATGGACTGTTCGGCTGGTTGGCGAAACATAATTTGCTGGCGGGACAGATGCGCATGATCGGGATTTACTACGACGATCCTGGTGTTGTTGCGGAGGATGAGTTGCGGTCGAAGGCTGGGGTTTTGTTGCCGCATCCGGTGCAGGCTTCGGTGACGGTGAGTCCACCGGTTTCAGTGGCGCATGTGAAGGGCGGGGAGTACGCGGTGTTGCGGCATAAGGGACCGTATAGCGATATGCGGGCGGCTTATGAGTGGTTGTACGGGACGTGGCTTGTGCAGTCGGGGCGTGAGGCTGCGGATGCGCCGGTGTTTGAGGAGTATTTGAATAGTCCGAAGGAGACTGCGCCTGCGGAGTTGTTGACGGAGATTTGTTTGCCGTTGGTTTGAGGGGTTGGGTCCTGGTTTGGTTGTTGTGCTTGCGTTGTGCATGTTTACGCAGCGGGGTTTGGGGATGCTTCTCTGGTTTTTATAGTCTTTGTATATGTATACGTAGTAATAGTTAACAAGCACCTCACTTTTCTGTGGATAACTTGGATCTTCGTTTACGGATCAAGAGGATGCGGAATCGATAACCCTGCGGAGGGTGGGCGAACAGGACGGAGGAGCCAGGGAAAACTTTTGACTGACCTTGCGAGGTCGCTGGTTTATCAAAGTTTCGCCCACAACGTGTCAGGTGGTTTGTACAAAAGTTGTCCAGAGGGGGTTGTGGATAACTGGGCGGTGCGAAGATCGAGCTCGATCGTCGTAAAAATGGACGACCTTTGCGGGCCAGACGACATTTACGTAAAACTTTGTCGCGAAAGATTGATTCGTACTGCCAATGCGTTGACAACAGTTATCTGCATTCGCATCGGATGTATTGATAGTTTCGCAAAATCAACTTTCGTGCTCAGAAACAACAAAGCCGGCTCGAGGCCAGCTTTGTTGCGAAAGCATAATTTTGCAGTTACAGCAAAATACAATTCATGTCCCAACTTTGTAGTTACTTGGAATCTGTTTGGCTCAGGCGGAGCGTCGAGCTGTCGATCGTCCGCTCCCCGCTGCGCTAGGATCCCGTCTTGATTCAAGTCATGTATTTGCGAATCTTCTCAACTATTTTCAAATTCTGCCGTAGGGCGCCACAAAAGGCGCACCTGAGCGTCCAGGAGAATCAAGCACTTACAAGTTTTCGCGCCACAAAGACCCTTTGACCGGTGTCTAAGTTGGTGAGACTGGGCTACGACCGCGCCAAATTTAGTGCGACCGCAATTTAACTATGCGGTTAAAGCATTAAACCCTCGTTGCATCAGCGTCGAGATGCCGCGTTTATTCATCGCCGCCCGACCGGTTGCCGCCCGTCCGTCGCAATCACGACATCGAGCGTCATCATGAAATCCCCCCGACTTTGCCTTGCCTGCGGCAATCCGTTTCATCCCCTTTTGCGCGTCCCCAATCAACGGTACTGTTCGGCCGCGGCGTGTCAGCGGGAACGCCGACGCCGTTGGCAACGGCGGCGACTTCGCGTCGACGCCGACTACCGCGATAACCAGGCGCGGGCGCAATCGAACTGGCGTGCTCGTCACCCGGACTACTGGCGTCAATACCGCGCGACGCACCCGGCCTACCGGGAGCGCAATTGCGCGATGCAACGGGAGCGGAATGCGCGACGAAGTTCCAGTCCGGTTGCAAACATGGACGCGTCACCGCCTTTACACCCGCTAGCGTCAGGCTTCTACATACTGCGCCGTGCGGTCGAAACGGGCATTGCAAAGATGAACGCGTGCACCGTCCATATCGCCGTGCTGTCGACACCAAACGGGCCACCCATACGTGATTGCAAAGAGATGACGTGATCGACTTCCGCGCCACGCCTGCTACCTTTGCCTTGTACCCGCTCTGAATCAGACACCACCGCAGTTGCGACGCGGTTGCGTTTCGAAAGTGACGATCTGCGTTTCCGGCGCGATGCCGGACGCGCAAGCTCAGGGGAGCGAGGATTCGAAGCAGCGGGAGCAGGACCGTGTCACTCGATCACATAGGCGATACCGTCGTCGCGCAGGCCCCCTCGGTACGGGCGGCCGAATATGTTCGGATGTCGACTGAGCACCAGCAATACTCGACTGAGAACCAGCGCGACAGGATCCATGAGTATGCCGTGCGGCGCGGTCTCGAGATTGTTCGCACCTATGCCGACGAGGGTAAAAGCGGTTTGCGTATCGACGGGCGGCAGGCGCTTCAGCAGCTGATCAAGGACGTTGAAAGCGGCCGTGCGGATTTTCAGGTGATCCTCGTCTATGACGTGAGTCGCTGGGGAAGATTCCAGGACGCGGATGAAAGTGCGTACTACGAGTATGTCTGCCGGCGTGTCGGCATCCAGGTCGCGTACTGCGCCGAACAGTTCGAAAACGACGGCTCGCCGGTTTCCACCATCGTGAAAGGAGTGAAGCGGGCAATGGCCGGCGAATACAGCCGGGAATTGTCGGCCAAGGTGTTTGCCGGCCAGTGCAGGCTGATCGAGCTCGGCTTCCGGCAGGGCGGACCGGCTGGCTACGGTTTACGCCGCGTCCTCATCGATCAGCACGGAATCATGAAAGGAGAACTTCAGCGAGGCGAACACAAGAGCCTGCAGACCGATCGGGTGATCCTTATGCCAGGGCCCGAGAGCGAAATCCGGACTATCAATCTCATCTACAACTGGTTTATCGACGGGTCATTAAATGAATATGAAATTGCGGCCCGGTTAAATGGTATGCGAGTTCGCACAAATCTCGATCGGGAATGGACGCGAGCGACTGTACGGGAGGTACTGACCAACGAGAAATACATCGGCAACAACGTCTACAACCGCGTGTCGTTCAGACTCAAGAAAATGCGCGTCGTCAATACACCGGACATGTGGATCCGGAAGGAAGGCGCGTTCCAGCCGATCGTATCAAGCGAAGTGTTTTACACTGCGCAGGGCATCATGCGGGCGCGCGCCCGGCGCTATTCGAATGAAGAGCTGATTCAGCGCCTGCGCAACCTGTACCGCGATCGCGGATTCCTGTCTGGTCTCGTTATCGACGAGACCGACGGCATGCCATCAAGCTCCGTGTACATGTACAGGTTCGGCAGTCTGATCCGCGCGTACCAGACCGTGGGCTTCACACCCGGTCGCGACTACCGCTATCTCGAGACCAACCGCTTTCTCCGGCAACTGCACCCGGAAATCGTTGCGCAGACGGAGAAGAAGATCGCCGATCTCGGCGGCACGGTGCTGCGAGATCCAGCCACAGATATGCTCACCGTCAACCATGAGTTCACTGCCTGCCTCGTTCTCGCGCGTTGCCAGACACACGAAAATGGGCGGCATCGCTGGAAGGTCCGGTTTGACACGAGCCTGCTGCCGGACATTACGGTAGCCGTTAGGCTCGACCACGCGAATTCCGCGTCGCTCGATTATTACCTCCTGCCGCGCCTGGATTTCGGCCAGCCGCGCGTCAGCCTCGCCGACCAGAACAGGATTGAGTTCGAGAGCTACCGTTTTGACACGCTTGATTATCTCTATGGCATGGCTGAGCGGGCCCGCCTCCGGAGGGTGGCATGAACCAGCAGCAACAGGCGGGCGAGGTGCGGATGATTCCGATCGACCAGATTGAGGTCATCAATCCTCGTGAGCGTAACAACCGCGTCTTCAACGAAATCGTCGGCAACATCAGGGCGATCGGCCTGAAAAAGCCGATCAAGGTTACGCCGCGTGCTACAGCGGATGGCATCGAGAAGTATCTGCTTGTGTGTGGCGAAGGTCGCCTGAAGGCTTTCCGTTCACTCGGCGAAACGACTATTCCGGCGATGGTTGTGAATGTCAGCGACGAAGACGCATTCATCATGAGCCTCGCGGAGAACATTGCGCGTCGTCAGTGCAGGCCGCTCGAACTCCTCGCCGGCATCCGGCAATTGCAGGAGCAGGGATACGCTTCGAAGGTGATCGCGGAAAAAACGGGACTCACGCAGTCATATGTCCAAGGTATCCTGATGCTACTGCATCATGGTGAAGAGCGCCTGGTCATAGCAGTGGAGAAGGGACGGATTCCACTCAACGCCGCACTGTCTATTGTCAGCGCCGGTGACGACGACACGGCAATGCAGGCTGCTCTGCAGGAAGCTTACGAATCCGGCAAGTTGCGTGGCAAGCAATTGATAGATGCCCGCCGGATTATCGAGCGACGTAAAACGCTTGGGCGCTCCGCTGCCCGCAACATGTCGGGCAAGCTCGCGGATGTGACGACATCGAGCCTGGTGCGGACCTATCAGCATGAAGTCGAACGCCAGAAGTCGATGGTGCGTAAGGCCGAATTTGCGCAGCAGCGGCTCATGTTCGTCGTTGGCGCACTTCGGCAGATTTTTTCAGATGAAAACTTCGTCAATCTGCTACGTGCAGAGGGGCTGGCAACCTTGCCGAAATATCTTGCCGAGCGCGTCTGGTCGGGCGGGAGCGTCGCATGACAGGCGTAACGCTCGGCTTCATTCCCGAGCCTCTATCTGTTCCCTTAGTGTGCATCTTGCCGTCGCGCAAGATGCCGGCGACGATCATCGATTCGCGCAAGTTCAAACAGATCAAGGCTTCGATCGAGGAGATCGGCCTGATTGAGCCACTGTCGGTTACTGCAGTACACCAGAGTACGGGTCAACATGTGCTGCTTGATGGCCACCTGCGCCTCATTGCGATGCAGAAGCTCGGATTTGTCGAGGTATCGTGCCTGGTTGCAACCGACGACGAAAGCTACACGTACAACAATCGCGTCAATCGGCTGTCCACAATCCAGGAGCACTATATGATCCGGCGCGTCGTCGAACGAGGCGTGTCGCCGGAGAGGCTGGCAAAGGCCCTCGCTATGGACGTGTCCATGATCCTCAAGAAGCTTTCGCTGCTGGACGGCATATGTCCTGAAGCCGCCGAACTTCTGGGAGATCGCCAGTTCTCAGTAGACCTCGCTCGCGCAATTCGAAAAATGAAGCCCACGCGGCAGGTCGAATGCGTCGAGCTGATGATAGCGGCGAACAACGTGACCGTGCCTTATGCCGAAGCGCTGCTTGTCGCGACACCCGCAGCGCGACTAGTTGACGGAAAGAAGCCGCCAAAGCTTACAGGCGTGACACCTGAACAGATGGCGAAGATGGAGCGCGAGATGAGCAATCTGCAGGGGCAATACAAACTTGTGGAGCAGACCTACGGACAGGATGTGCTGAACCTGGTGCTCGCAAAGGGATACCTCGCCAGGCTCCTGGAGAACGAACTGGTGGCTCAATATCTGCGGCAACGTCAGCCAGACCTGCTGGCTGAGTTCGAAACGATCGTCGAGACGGTGTCGCTTGAACAGCAGCAATTCAGCGTTCTCACTGACCTTGCCCCTGTTTAGCGAATCCCATAGCTGAGAGATTTATGCGGCTCGTCCCTGTTGAGCGGCGAACCAGTTTTTCTCGAACGTCATGGGGCTGACGTAGTCGAG